>NZ_QUEY01000003.1:0-529838 GCF_003478275.1 Roseburia sp. AM51-8
TTATAAGGACGACCTCTGGTTGTCCATAAGTGCGCCCTTCATTCAAAGGCAATGAAGGGAATGGAAACCCCACTCCCTCCGCCATTACACTTCCTCCATGTCTGTAACTGGTTCTTTCTGCATCGCTTTTGAGAAAAACTTCCCGTTTGTTTCCTGCCTTTTTAAGAAGCCGATCAGTTTTGGTAAATCTTCCTCCTCAATCGGACAGCCAAGAACCGATTCCACCGCACCGCCAATCTGACAGAGCCTGTGGGTTCGTTTTTTACTTTCCTCGGCTTTCTTTCGTTTTTCCAGTTCCTTTCGCTGTGCAATGAGCTTTTTGGTAGCTTCGATGCTTTCCTGTTCCTTTTTCTCTAATGCAAGTATTCTTTCTTCATAAGTCTTTGTTGATTTCGCCATATCGTCTTCATCCTCTCTTTTTTCTGATAAACATTAGTTCCCGGTTGCATATCAGGAGAAGCACATGGTATAATCCTCTTGCGTGTAGGTATATCATGGCTTCGGTCTGATAGAACCTTTGGCGGTTTCGCAAGAAGCCGCCTTTTTTAAATTGTCACATTTCTTGTGACAGCTTTTACATTCCCTTTATCCCTCAGGTCACACCCCTCGTTGGCTTCCATGAACATTTCCAGAATGTCAGTTTTAATAAGGACTTTTCTTCCAACCTTTAATACCGGAAGTTTCTTCCATTCAACCAGCTTTCTCAAAGTGTTTCTGCCAATCCCTGTATAGTCGGCTGCTTCCTCGATGGATAATGCAATCTTTCTTTCCGTCATCTCGTCACCTCCTTGCAAATTGCATTATGCAATTTTATTGTGCTGTTAGTATAACGGTTTTATGTCGTGTTGTCAAGCATTATGAAATTTTAAAAATAATTATTATGTTGCATATTGCAATTATGTAAGGTACATGCTATAATTCATACATACCGAAAAAGGAGGCAATCAGCATGAAAGATAAAGAACCACGCAAGCTGATAGGCAGCAGGGCAAAACAGCGTCGTCTGGAATTAAATCTGACACAGCCTTATGTTGCAGAGAAGATGGGAGTTACAGCTTCCACCATCCTGCGTTATGAGAATGGTTCGATTGACAATACCAAAAAGATGGTGCTGGAAGGTCTTTCGGAAGCACTTCATGTATCTATTGAATGGCTCAGAGGGGAAACCGATGAATACGAAACCGATATTACGGATAAGAAAGAATTACAGATTCGTGATGCAATGGGCGATATTCTCAAACAGTTACCTCTCGACCTTAGTAAAAAGGAAGATGCTTTTTCCAAAGATTTACTGCTGTTGATGTTAAAGCAATATAACCTGTTTCTGGAATCATTCCAGTTTGCCTGCAAGAATTACAAGGGCAACACGAATGAAGCTGATATTGCAAAAGTAATGGGGTTTGAATCGAATGATGAATATAATGAAATTATGTTTCTCCGGGAGATCACCCATACTGTTAATGCCTTTAATGACATGGCAGATATTGTAAGGCTCTATTCCAAGAAACCAGAAATGGCAGAACAAAGGCTTGCAAATCTTTTATCAGAAGTTTTGTATGAGGATTCTGAATCGGTATAGTAAGATAATCGGAGTTATGATATACTTACACGCAAGAAGCATTTCATCAGTTCCGATTGTCCGATGTCGAAAGGAGACATACAATTATGGCAAAAGGATCTGTAAGAAAAAAAGGAAAGAAATGGTACTACCGCTTCTATGTAGAAGATGCAAGCGGCAATCTGGTTCAGAAAGAATACGCTGGAACAGAAAGTAAAAGTGAAACGGAAAAAATGCTCCGTCAGGCAATGGATGATTACGAAAGCAAGAAATTTGTCGCAAAGACAGATAATCTTACTGTAGGAGAACTTCTTGATATGTGGGCGGAAGAAGAACTGAAAGTCGGAACACTCAGCAATGGTACAGTGGAAAATTATCTTGGTGCAATCCGTTGTATCCAGAAACATCCGATTGCAGAACGCAAATTAAAAACCGTTACTGCTGAACATTTACAGACATTTCTCGATCTGCTTACATTCGGTGGGGAATTTCCAGATGGAAAAGTGAGAAAAGGATACAGTAAAGATTACATCCATTCCTTTTCAGCAGTATTACAGCAGGCTTTCCGGTTTGCAGTATTTCCAAAACAGTTGATTACTTTTAATCCTATGCAGTATATTAAGCTGAAAAAACAGGCAGAGGATGTGGATTTATTCTCAGATGATGAGGTAGAAGAAGGCATACAGCCTATTTCCCATGAAGATTATGAGAGACTGATAGAATACCTCAAAGTAAAGAATCCACCTGCAATCCTGCCAATCCAGATCGCATACTATGCGGGACTTCGTATCGGTGAAGTTTGCGGATTGACATGGCAGGACATCAATCTTGAAGAACAATGCCTGACCATTAAAAGAAGTATCCGCTATGATGGCACAAAACATAAAAACATCATCGGACCAACCAAGCGAAAGAAAGTAAGGATTGTTGATTTTGGCAATACTCTGACCGAAATACTGAAAACCGCCAGAAAAGAACAGCTTAAAAGCCGGATGCAGTATGGTGAACTTTACCACCGCAATTTCTACAAGGAAGTACAGGACAAAAACAGAGTGTATTATGAATATTATCATCTGGACGGAACCGAAGAAATCCCGGCAGATTACAAGGAAATCTCCTTTGTCTGCTTGAGACCAGACGGATGTCTGGAACTTCCAAGCACACTCAGCATTGCCTGCCGGTCAGTTGCGAAACGACTGGACGGATTTGAGAATTTCCATTTCCACCAGTTGCGACACACCTACACAAGCAACCTCCTCTCAAACGGAGCTGCCCCAAAAGATGTGCAGGAACTGTTAGGACACTCTGATGTCAGTACCACAATGAATGTCTACGCCCACTCTACAAGAAAGGCAAAGCGGAACTCCGCCAGACTTCTTGATAAAGTGGCAGGCAACGACTAAATAAAAAATTCCCTTATTTCCCTTGCTGATTCCGCATAAGGGCAAAAATAAGGGAAAATACATATCATTTCACTATTTAAGGGGCTGGAAAGCCCGTAAAATAAGGAAAGTTCAAGAAATCTCTCCACAAATTTCGATTTGTATAACAGCAGTCTAACACACGTTGTTTAAAAATACTACAGCCAAGCCAATGTCTGTAATTTGCCCTAAAATTTCATTTTATGGAATTTGGACTACTTGACTTTCTAATTACATACGCAATTCGTGAAATGTATAATTATACTGTTGATACATCAGACACACAAATGTAAATAGGGACTAGAAAAATAAGATTTCTCTTATCTACGATGATGTTGGCAATTTTCAACATCACATTCGTTTCTTTCTTCTCCATGTCCACCTCTCCTCAGCATGTTTTTCTACGATAGTTTCTATTGCCTATGCAATCTCCTGCAAGTTTCCCTGGATCTCCATCGGCTTGTAATGTGGAGCATCTGCGATACCCTTTACACTGCCGTCCTCGGCGATCTCAACCTTTCCACAGAACACCATCAGGCGGAGAACATTGTTGATCTGAGTACAAATATGTTCTTAAAATTTATTACCTTTATCGAAGACCAGCATTTTTCGCCCAACAATGTATCCAGCCATCTTTTTTCCACCCTCATGCCTATGCTGACGGAAGATATCCAGTCCAACTTAGAGGGCAGTCTGACTGTTTTTGAAGAAAAAACGGTGCACTTCCCGTGCACCGTTACGTGATTTATAATTATTGCGCTGGTGGAATCATCCAACTTTCCAAATCCTGGTTCCTACATCCGGAGACCATGAGCAAGGAAGATCTCTTTGCCCAGTATCATACTATGATCTCCTTATTCTTTGCTACAATTTCTCCAGAACTGTCTTTGCCTCTGTAAGATAGTCATTCTCTACTGCATAGATTTCACCTGCGTCTGCTGCCTTGGCAAATTTCTGATCCATTGGAAGTTTACCGAGAACGGAAATACCGAGTTCTTTTGCGACATCCTCAATATGACTATCGCCATAAATATGAATCTCTTCATCGCAGTTTGGACATTTTACATAACTGTAGTTTTCAACAACACCAAGTACCGGAACGTCCATCATTCCTGCCATGTTATAAGCTTTCTTTACGATCATCTGTACCAATTCCTGTGGAGATGTCACAATCACAATACCATCTACCGGAAGTGACTGGAATACCGTAAGTGGAACATCACCTGTTCCAGGTGGCATATCAACAAACAAATAATCCACATCGCCCCACTGTACATCTGTCCAGAACTGCTTTACTGCACCTGCAATAACAGGTCCTCTCCAGATTACCGGCTGTTCTTCATCCTCTAAAAGAAGATTAATAGACATAATCTTTGTTCCATCTTCTGCTTCAATTGGGAATGTACCATTATCATCACCAATGGCCGGGCCGTGTACACCAAACATCTTTGGAATTGATGGACCTGTGATATCTGCATCCAAAATTCCTACCTTATATCCAGCTTTTGCCATCATAGATGCCAGTGAAGATGTCACAAAAGATTTACCTACGCCACCTTTACCACTGACAATACCAATCACATGTTTAATACGTGCATTTGGGTTTGTTTCTACCTCAAATGGATTTTTTTTGTTTGCTGATGCACAGCCGGCACAACTTTCTTTTGAACAAGTAGATGCACTAGCGCATCCTTTCTTTTCTTCTGCCATAATACTAATTTCCTCCCTTTTATACGCGTTTTTGCTTATTATCCATAATTGCTTTTAAAGACTCTGTATACGGAGTTCGTGCAACCCCATATTCTGTCACAATGCCTGCAATCAATTCATGGTCTGTCACATCGAATGCCGGATTAAAGATTTTAACATTTTCCGGTGCCATGCGCTTTTCATACCACATTTCTGCAATTTCTTCCGGTTTACGTTCCTCAATGACAATATCATCTCCCGTGGCGGTTGCCATATCAATCGTAGATGTCGGTGCACAAATATATACCGGAACATTGTACTGCTTAGCCACAGCGGCAACAACAGATGTACCAATTTTATTTGCTGTGTCACCGTTGGCAGCGACACGATCACACCCTACAAATACAGCATTCACCCAGCCGTTTTTCATAACCATTGCTGACATATTATCACAAATCAGTGTTGTATCCACACCAGATTCCTGCAATTCAAATGCAGTCAATCGTGCCCCTTGTAAAAGAGGTCTTGTTTCATCGCAAAATACATGCAAATGATAATCATTTTCTTCTGCCAGATAAATCGGTGCAGTTGCCGTACCATAACGTACTGCAGCAAGTTTTCCTGCATTACAGTGTGTCAGGATGCCATCGCCCGGCGAAATCAGTTCCATACCATATTCACCAATCTTGTGACATACGGCAATGTCCTCGTCGCGAATGACCATTGCCTCCTGATGCAATGCGTCAACGATGGCAGGAATATCCTCATTTGCATGGGCTGTCACCACACCTTCCATACGCTTTAGTGCCCAGGATAGATTGACTGCTGTCGGTCTGGATGAATCAAGATATTCCTTGTCCCGACAAAATGCAGCATAAAATGCATCATAGTCATCCACCTCATAACGCGACGCTAAGACATACATACCAATGGCTGCCGCAACACCGATCGCCGGTGCCCCTCTGACCTGTAAAAGATAAATAGCATCCCAGATCTCCTTTGCCTTTGTCAGCGAAAGCATCTGGATCTGCCCCGGCAACTTGGTCTGATCAATGATCACGAGAGCCTTGTTTGCCTCATCCAATGAGACTGTATCGATTTCTGTAATTTTACCACCCATCTCATTTATCCCCCTATTATTATCAACACCTATATTGTACTGAATTTACCCGAAATATACAAATGTGTTCCTCGGAAAGTGCAAAGCCGGGTAAGTGTGCACGGGCACCTTCTCCGACGCAAAAACGAGCCGATCGCATGATCGACTCGTCTTTTGAAAATAAGAAATGATGGGAAAGCAATTATTATGCTAACTCAGCCTTTAAAGCCTCTGTCAGCGCTGGTACGATCTTCTTGAGATCACCGACAATACCATAGTCAGCAACATCAAAGATCGGTGCATCTGCATCCTTATTGATCGCAATAATGATGTCAGATTCTTCCATGCCGGCAACATGCTGGATTGCTCCGGAAATACCGATTGCGAAATATACATTCGGACGAACTGTCTTTCCTGTCTGTCCTACCTGATAATCCTGTGCCAACCAGCCATTTTCAACAACAGCACGTGAGCAGGATACCATACCACCAAGAACATCTGCCAGATCCTTTAACATCTGGAAGTTCTCAGCACTGCCAACACCACGTCCGCCGGATACTAAGATCTTGGCATCCATGATATTTTCAACGGTTCCAACTGCCTTTACGATATCCTGGATCTCAACATACTTGTTGTTCTTGGTAAATCCAGGGTTGTAATTGATAACTTCTGCCTTTGCACCCTTGATCGGCTCGATCTTCTGCATAACACCAGGACGAACGGTTGCCATCTGTGGACGATTGTCCGGGCAGGCGATCGTTGCGATCGTATTTCCACCAAATGCAGGTCTTGTCATAAGTAACTGACCATGCTTTTGTGTATCCTCTTTTCCTTCCGGAACAGAAAGTGGGAAGTCACCGATCTCAAGCATGGTACAGTCTGCGGTAAGACCTGTCTTTACTCTTGCTGAAACGGTAGGTCCCAGATCACGTCCGATGGCAGTTGCTCCAACCAACATGATCTCCGGCTTATACTCATTGATAACAGAAGCAAGTGCATGTGCATATGGTTCTGTTCTGTATGTTTCAAGTTCCGGATCATCTACAACGATTACCTTGTCTGCACCATACTCAGCCAAAGAATCAACGAGATTTCCTACATTGTGTCCCAAAAGAACTGCCGTTACATCTGTTCCAAGATCAGCAGCCAGTTCTTTTGCCTTTCCGATCAATTCAAAGGCAATGGAACTAATTTCATTATCTACCTGTTGTGCGTAAATAAATACGCCCTTATATTCTTCTAATGCCATTTTATTCACCGTTTTCCTTCCAAATTAGATTACATGTTTCTCTTTTAATTTGTCCATGATATAAGATACGGATTCAGATGGATCTAATGTAACTTTCTCACCTGCGCCCTTGCGTACCTTGTCAGATGCCTTAGCGATCTTGGTAGGTGATCCCTTTAATCCAAGGTCAGAATCATCAACATCCTTTAAGTCTGCACGTCCCCATACGGTAACTTCTTTGTCATAGGCATCGAAGATTCCGCCAGGAGTCATATATCTTGGTGTATTTAATTCAGAAAGGGCGGTTACCAGACATGGCATCTGTGCCTTTAAGATATGGTATCTGTCTTCATACTGACGCTTAACAATAACAGAGTCTCCTTCTACCTTGATATCTTCTGCATAGGAGATAACCGGGATTCCCAAGTGCTCTGCAATCTGTGGTCCAACCTGTGCAGTATCACCATCGATTGCCTGACGACCTGTGATGATAAGATCATAGTCAATGTTTCTCAGTGCACCGGCAATGGTTGTAGATGTAGCCCATGTATCGGCTCCACCAAGTACTCTGTCTGTAACAAGGATCGCATTGTCTGCTCCCATAGCCAATGCCTCACGAAGTACGTCATCTGCCTTTGGAAGACCCATGGTAAGAACGGTAACTTCTGCACCGATCTCGTCTTTGATTCGAAGTGCTGCCTCTAAGCCGGCTTTGTCATCCGGGTTCATAATGGCAAGCATTGCTGCTCTATCAAGTGTTCCGTCCGGGTTGAACTTTACGCCGCCCTTTGTATCAGGAACCTGTTTAATACATACTACGATTTTCATGTATTCATTTCCTCCTATTTCTATTTCAGTAATGCACCAGAGATAACCATACGCTGAACTTCTGAAGTTCCTTCATAGATCTCAGTGATCTTGGCATCTCTCATCATACGCTCTACATCATATTCACGGATATAACCATATCCACCAAAGAGTTGAACAACCTCGGTTGTAACAGCCATTGCTGTTTCAGCAGCAAAAAGTTTTGCCTTAGCAGCCTCTACAGAGTAAACCTTCTGGTTTGCCTTTGCCATAGCGGCTCTGTAAACCAAAAACTGTGCAGCCTCAACACGGGTAGCCATATCAGCCAGTTTGAACTGTGTATTCTGCTGCTGGGCGATAGAACGACCAAACTGCTTTCTTTCCTTTGTATAAGCGATCGCACGATCCAATGCGCCCTCTGCAATACCAAGAGCCTGTGCGGCGATACCGATACGTCCGCCATCCAGAGTATGCATAGCGATCGGGAAGCCCTTGCCTTCCGGTCCAAGTAATGCGTCCTTTGGAATTCTGCAATCTTCAAAGATCAATTCATATGTAGATGAACCGCGGATACCCATCTTCTTTTCCTTTGTTCCGAAGGAGAATCCAGGTGCTCCCTTTTCTACGATAAATGCAGAGAAGTTCTTTTTCTTTCTGCCTCTCTTGTCTTCTGTCACACTTGTGATAGCGATAACAATGTAAACGTCTGCGACTTTACCATTTGTGATAAAGCACTTAGATCCGTTTAATACCCACTCATCGCCATCAAGAACAGCCTTTGTCTGTGCCCCTTGTGCATCTGTACCGGCACCCGGCTCTGTAAGAGCAAATGCACCAAGTTTCTCACCGGTTGCCAAAGGCTTTACATATTTCTGCTTCTGTTCTTCGGTTCCGTATGTCATGATCGGGTCGATGCAAAGTGATGTATGTGCAGAAACGATAACACCTGTGGTTGCACATACCTTTGACAATTCCTCTACACACATAACATAGGTCAAAGGATCACATCCCTGTCCGCCGTATTCCTTTGGTACCGGGATTCCCATAAATCCACTCTTTGCCATCTTTGCAACAGTTTCAGCAGGGAACTGCTCTGTCTCGTCAACTTCCTGTGCAAGAGGCTTTACTTCTGTCTCAGCGAACTCTTTAAATAAAGTACGCGCCATTTCATGTTTCTTATCTAAACCGAAATCCATGATCTTCATTCCTCCGTCTTTCATAAATAATATTCGATGATGTGCCCCGCCTGCATGGACGGGGCTTTAAAATCCTAATCTTACTGTGCGTCTACCGGTGTCTTGGTACGGTCTGCATTGTAAACATAGAAGCCTTTACCACTCTTTACACCTAAGTTTCCACCACGAACCATCTTGCGGATGAGTGGGCATGCACGATACTTACTGTCGCCTGTTTCCTTATAAAGAACATCCATGATAGCAAGGCAGATATCCAAACCAACGAAATCTCCCAACTCCAAAGGGCCCATTGGATGATTTGCGCCAAGTTTCATAGCGGCATCAATACCTGCGATATCAGATACACCTTCCATCTTGATAAATGCTGCTTCGTTGATCATTGGGATCAGGATACGGTTTACAACGAATCCTGCTGCTTCATTTACCTGAACAGGAGTCTTGCCGATCTCCTCTGCGATCTTCTTGATGGCATCTACAGTCTCAGCCGGTGTGTTCACACCTGCGATAACCTCGATCAGTTTCATACGGTCTGCCGGGTTGAAGAAATGCATACCAACCATAGGACGAGTCAGACCATTGCCGATCTCTGTGATAGAAAGACTGGATGTGTTTGATGCAAAGATACATTCCGGCTTTGCGATCTTATCCAACTCTGCAAATGTTGTCTTCTTAACGTTCATATCTTCGAAAGCTGCCTCTACGATCAAATCGCAGTCTTTGCAAAGATCTTCCTTTAATCCAGGAGTGATCTTAGCAAGGATAGCATCTACGGCTTCCTGTGTTAATTTTCCTTTTTCTACCAGACGGGCATAGCCTTTTTCGATCTTAGCCTTTCCGCTTTCAGCCCATTCCTGCTTGATATCGCAAAGTGCGACTTCATATCCATCGACCTGGGCAAATGCCTTTGCAATGCCCTGTCCCATTGTTCCTGCTCCAATAACACCAACCTTCATGTTAGCACCTCCGTAAAATATACTTTTAAAAATTTTTATTCATATTTTTCAACGATTGTTGAGCAGCCCATGCCACCACCGATACAAAGTGTAGCAAGACCTCTCTTAGAATCTCTCTTTTGCATTTCATGTAATAGGGTAACAAGGATACGGCAGCCGGATGCTCCAACCGGATGTCCCAGTGCGATCGCACCACCGTTTACATTTACCTTGCTCATATCAAAGTTCAGATCTCTTGCAACTGCGATTGACTGTGCTGCAAATGCTTCGTTTGCTTCGATCAGATCCATATCATCAATGGTAAGTCCTGTCTTAGCAAGAACTTTCTTTGTAGAAGCAACAGGGCCAACACCCATGATCTCCGGCGCAACACCGCCAAGTGCTCCTGCAACCCACGTAGCCATTGGTGTAACACCAAGTTCTTTTGCTTTTTCCTCGCTCATAACAACGATTGCTGCTGCACCATCGTTGATACCGGAAGCATTACCTGCTGTAACAAGTCCGCCTTCCTTACCTGAGCAGCAACGCAACTTAGAAAGTGATTCCGGTGTTGTACCAGGTCTTGGACCTTCATCCTTAACGAAATCAACCATTTCCTTCTTAACCTTAACCGGTACAGGAACGATCTCGTCATCAAACTTGCCCTCTGCGATAGCCTTTTCACATTTCTGCTGGCTGTTTGCTGAGAATGCATCAAGTTCTTCTCTTGTAATGCCATATTTATCACAAACGTTCTCTGCTGTGATCATCATATGATAATGATTGAATGCATCTGTCAAAGCATCATTTACCATAGTATCAATGATCGTTGCATTGTTCATACGATATCCGAAACGAGCCTTTGTCATAGCGTAAGGAGCCATTGACATATTCTCCATACCACCTGCTACAACGATATCAGCCTCTCCTGCCATGATCATGGTTGCTGCATCATTTACACATTTCAGACCGGATCCGCAAACAACGTTGATCGTGATTGCCGGAACCTCGATCGGAAGTCCTGCCTTGATCGCTGCCTGACGTGCTACGTTCTGCCCCTGTGCAGCCTGGATAACACATCCCATCTTAACTTCGTCTACCATCTCTGGTTTTACACCTGCACGATTTAATGCTTCCTTAATAACAATAGCACCAAGATCTGCTGCTGGTGTGTTGCTGAGTGCTCCCCCCATTTTTCCGATTGCAGTACGACATGCACCTGCTAAAACGACTTTCTTTCCCATGTTCTTTCTCCTTTTTATTTCTTATTTGCTGCTTTTCTTTTTTTACCATTCGTTATTTTTTTAACAAGCGAAAGTAAAAAAAAGAAAACAGCGTTTCCGCATGAACTTATAGTAGCACAAAATTATTCTTCATGCAAGCCAACTTTTTTACACTTGCGGCTTGCAAAATAAAATTGTCAGAATATTCACAAGTTTTTCGCCACATACTTTTTTGACCTGTTTCTTATCTTTGTTAAAAAATTATCAATATATGGGGGTTTGGGAAATTGGGTAGTTATTTGTAATGGTGAAATCAGGGGTTGAATTGTGTTTGCGCAAGACATAATTTGCAGAATTTTCAGAATTTTTATCTTTAATTTTTTTATGTGATTATGGCAAAAAATAAAAAGAACCGCCGACAAGGATATGATACCTCCAAAGTAGACAGGTTAAATAACCAAAATCTGCTTTGGAGGTATCATATCCTTGTCGGCGGTTCTTTTCATCTAATATCTAATTTGCTCCCCAATTTCTAAAGAACGCATGATTTCCAATCATAGTATATCCCGTGATGCCGTAATAATCAGCCCACTTCTTGGTCATGAAAAAGAGCCAGTCGCCCGACCGGTAGCCATTCAAAACCTGTCTGGCGGCATTGGTGCAGGATTCATTCGGTCCACGCTCCAGGATCAGGGCTAGATGCCCGTCTCGTACCGGCTGGAACTGGTTGGTCTGATAAATGACCCCCGATAAGGTATTCGGGAACAGGGAACTCTTGACTCGGTTCATAATAACGGTTCCGACTGCCAACTGTCCTGCATAGGACTCGCCTCCGGCTTCTGCCTGGATGATCGCAGCCATCAGTTTCAAGTCAGCATCCGAATAAGAGATCGAGCCACCGGTATTTTCCGTAGGAATCTGCGGTGTATTGCCCGCAGCTCCTGCATTACCTGCATCGGATCCATCACTGCCGTCTCCACCTGTAGCTCCCCCTTGCTGCTGTTGTTGCTGTTGCTGCTGCAGGATCTGCTGTGCCAGGGCTGCCTGCGCTGCTGCTGCCTCTCCCTCTAATGCTGTCTCATTGTCCCGGAACTCTTGGATCTTGGCATTGTATTCTTCCACGGACATCTGTGCCGCTGACACCTCGCCCTTCTTGGCACTGTAGGCATTGCCGGCATCATTGACCAGATCGTCAAGTTCATCCTGCTTTGCAGAAAGCGTATCATTATAGGCAGAAAGTTCTGTCTTTTTATCACTAAGTGCTGCCGACTTTTCCTTGATGGTCTCCTGCAACTTTGCATAGGAGTTCATCATCTTTCGGTCATAGGAAGTGATAGAGGACACATACTCGGCTCTCTGCAAAAATTCTACCATGGAGCCACTCTCCAGAAGGGTGGTCAAAAGCGACTGGGATCCGTTCTCATACATGTATTGGATACGGGTCTTCATCCCCTCATACTGTTCAGCCTCTGCCGCCTCTGCCTCAGCCAGTTCCTTTTCCAACTGACTAATGCTGGCATTGGCAGATTCGATTGCATTTTGTGTATCCGTGATCTCCTGGTTGACGCTCTGCAAACGCTTGTTATATGAGTTATAGGTCGCGCCAAGATCATCTGCCTCGTCCTGAAGATCGTCAACAACTTTCTGTGCATCGTTCTTCTGGCTCTCTGCCTCGTCCTTTTTCTTTTTGTTTTCTAATTGTTCCTGTCTGATCTCCTCCAGAGACTTAGCGTAGACATTGCCTATGCCCCCTGCGCTCCACATCACGCAAAAACACAAGAAAAAAACCAGACACTTTTTCCAAAGTTTTTTCATATCAAACCTCATCTTTATCGGCAGGATGTAGAGATTGCCTCGATCGCAACCGCACCGCCCCGCACGATCTCAACCTTGCTCTTGAACTGCTTTTTCAAAAGTGTGATCAGATCGTCATTTCTGTGGTCTGTCAGCGTACATTCCAAAAGTACACTGTCCTCGCCGATGTCCGCCACTTTAACATTGCCATTGTTGACGTTGAAGACCTGCGCGATTCGAAAGACTTCTTCCTTGCCCTCATTGTCAAGCCCCTTGACCTTGGCATAAAGGATCTCTTTCATGTGCAAAGGCACATGCGTCAGATCGATCACCTTGATGACTTCCACCATGCAGTTTAACTGCTTTTTGATCTGTTCAAAGGTGATGTCATCACTGGTAACACAGATAGTCATGCGCGAGACATCTTCATGCTCGGTCGTGCCAACGGTAAGACTTTGTAAGTTATAGCACTTTGCAGAAAAAAGACCGGACACCTTCGCCAGAACGCCCACCTGATTTTCTACATAGAGTGCAATCCATCGATTTTTCATTCCCATATCTGACACCTCCTACTTCAAAATCATTTCGCTCATAGGATTACCGCTCTTTACCATAGGAAGAACAATCTCCTCTGTTGCAATCATAAACTCTATCACCGTAGGTGCATCTGTCCGCTCTTTTGCCTCAGCCAGCGCCGCTTTTGCCTCCTCCAAAGAAGTCACGCGCTGTCCATGCGCCCCATAACTCTCAGCCCATTTCACAAAATCCGGGACATATGGCGGGCACGCTTCATTCGGTCCCTTGCAACCGTCCGGACATCCGATCTGTCGGCGCAGACAGGTGATCTCATAACGCTTGCCATAGAACAACTGCTGCATCTGGCGCACCATGCCCAGATAATTATTATTCAAAATACAGATGGTCAGTGGCACTTTTTCGCAAATAGCGGTCGCCATTTCCTGCATGTTCATCTGCATGCCGCCGTCTCCCGTAATACAGACAACATCCTTGTCCGGTGCTCCGATCTTGGCGCCCACTGCTGCCGGGAAACCAAACCCCATCGTTCCGAGACCACCGGAAGTGATCATCTGCTTGCCTCTCGGCATGGTAATATACTGCGTTGCCCACATCTGGTGCTGTCCGACATCCGTCACGACAATTCCCTGGGGGAAAGTATCGTTGATGGCTTCCATGATCATCTGTGGCGAAAGTCCATGGTCTCGTCGCATTTCCAGCGGATTTTCTTCCTGCCACATGCCAATCTTCGCCAGCCACTTGTCCGTATTCTTGGCTTCTGCCCATTCCACCAGACGTTCCAGCGCGATCTTGGCATCCGAAACGACCGGCACATCCACAACGACATTTCGTGAAATAGAAGATGCATCAATATCCAGATGTACGATCTTTGCCTTTGGTGCAAATTCGTTCAGATCGCCCGTGATCCTGTCGTTGAACCTTGTGCCAACCGAGAAGAGAACATCGCATTCGCTGACCGCCATATTTGCGGCATATCTGCCATGCATACCGCTGTTCCCCACATATAAAGGATGGTCTGTTGGGATGGCTCCCTTGCCCATAACGGTCGTGACAACCGGTATATGCATCTTTTCCGCAAAGGTCGTCAAAAGTTCCTGTGCCCCTGAGATATTAACACCGCCGCCTGCTAAAAGCAAAGGCTGCTTGGCTGATTTTAAGATCTTGTATGCCTTTTTCAACTGCCCGATATGTACGGTCTCATTTGGCTTGTAGCCGCGGATATCCACATGATCCGGATATCCTGCCGGTCCGTTCTGGGTCTGGATATCCTTTGGGATATCGATCAATACCGGACCCGGCTTGCCGGAACTTGCGATCTGAAATGCCATCTTTATGATCCTTCCCAGATCCTTGCGGTCACGCACGGTCACACCATATTTTACAATGCTTCTCGTCATACCAACTATATCAACTTCCTGAAAGGCATCGTTTCCGATCAGGCTCTGCGGCACCTGACCGGTAAAGATGACAAGCGGAATACTGTCGTAATGTGCATCTGCGATACCGGTAATCGTATTGGTTGCCCCCGGTCCACTGGTCACCAGACATACACCGACGCGTCCTGTTGCTCTAGCGTATCCTTCTGCCTCATGGATCAGCGCCTGCTCATGGCGAGGCAAAACAACATGGATTGAATCCTGCTTGTACAACTCATCCACAATATCGGTTACCATTCCGCCCGGATAAGCAAAAATAGTATCTACGCCTTCTTCCTGTAATGCTTTTACAAATAGTTTTCTTCCCGTGATGTCCATATTATGATCAACCTCTCTTATATATCTGATAGGTGTAGATTACATCAAAGTAAGTCTGCTCCTCGCTCTCCTCAGTCATCGACCATGCCGGATCTTTTTCCAGATTTGGCAAATGTGCGTCGGCTTCATAGGCATAATCGATCTTTGTGATATAGGCTGTATCGCAAAGATCCAGCATCTGCCGGTAAATACTGTCTCCACCGATCACATAAATATCCTCGGAATTATATTTTTGCAATTCTTCCTGCAATTCGTCCATGGAATGTACGATCACAGCTCCTTTGACCTCATAATTTGGATTTGCCGTCAATACAATATTGATGCGGTCTTTGAGGGGTGCCTGATTTGGAAAACTCTCTAAAGTCTTTCGTCCCATGACAACGACATTTCCTGTTGTCATCTGACGGAAACGCTTCATATCCTGCGGGATACGGATCAAAAGTTCGTTGTTCTTGCCAATAGCCCAATTATTGTCTGCTGATGCGATGATGTTCATATATCTACTCCTTATACTGCAATCGGTATGTTCTTGATCTGTGGTCCGGTAACATAATCATCTAAACGGATGTCATCCTCGGTAAAGGCATAAAAATCCTTGATCTCCGGATTCAGCCAGAACTTTGGTGCCGGATGCTGCTCTCTGGTGATCAGTTCCTGCACGAGTGGAATATGTCTGTCGTAAATATGTGCATCTGCGATCACATGTACAAGTTCTCCCACTTCCATATCACACACCTGTGCCAACATATGCATAAGCACGGCATACTGACATACATTCCAGTTGTTGGCTGCCAAAACATCCTGTGAACGCTGGTTTAAAATTGCATTTAAAACCAATTTGTCTGTTCCCGGTCTTGTCGTCACGTTAAATGTCATCGAATATGCACAAGGATATAAATGCATCTCTGACAGATCCTGATGTACATAAATATTTGTCATGATACGACGTGAAAAAGGATTGTTTTTCAGATCATAAATCACGCGGTCTACCTGATCCATCATACCTTCTTTATACTTATGCTTTACCCCCATCTGATAACCATAAGCCTTGCCGATTGAGCCTGTCTCATCTGCCCATTCATCCCAGACACTACTCTTGAGGTCATGGATATTGTTGGACTTTTTCTGCCAGATCCAGAGCATCTCATTGGTACAACTTTTGATGGCTGTTCTGCGCAGGGTGATGGCAGGAAACTCCTTGGATAGGTCATAACGATTGACCACGCCAAACTTCTTGATCGTATAAGCGCTGGTGCCGTCCTCCCATTTCGGGCGCACCTTCTCTCCTTCGGTGCTAATTCCATTCGTAATGATATCATTACACATATCTACAAAAATCTGATCTGCTAGACTCACTTGTCATTTCCTCCCATCTTTATGTCAAATCATATATCATTTCAATCAATGTATAGCAATGCCATATTATTATTTATTGTAGCGAATTTATCCCAGGAGCGCAACAAAAGAAGTTGCCTTTTGTCGCAAAAAGGATTATATTTATAGAAGAAATTAATCGAAGGAGTAAGACAGAATGAGCCAGGAAAAAGTTGACTTACGCAAAGAACAGAAACACAACCGTAAGAAGATCCTCAAAAAGCAAAAGATGGAACACATCCTTCTTGCTGTAGGCGGTATTGTTGTGGCAGTCGCTATCGTTGTATGGGCAGGATTTTCTGCACACACAAAATACGAGGAGAAAAAGGCTGAAACCCCTACTTATTACAGTGTAGATACCTCAGATCTGACAGAGTATCTTTCTTCTTTGCAAGACTAGTTCATATACATACTGATACAAGACATACAGGCACTTCACAAATTCATGTTGTGAAGTGTTTTTTTATGCATTTTTCACAGGCTATTGACATATCCTAGCAAAGCGTGTTATAAGTGTACTAGTACAACTAATACAGTTTCAGAAATGGTAAAGGTGGTGATTCCTTTTATGATTCAACTAAACTATCGGGACTCCAAGCCCATCTACGAACAGATCAAGGATGGCTTAAAGCGTCTCGTGATCACCGGAGCGATTGCTACCGATGAAAAACTTCCCTCCGTGCGCGAACTTGCAAGCCAGTTGGCGATCAATCCCAACACCATCGCCAAGGCGTTCCGTGAATTGGAGCAGGAAGGTTACATCTACACGATCACAGGCCGTGGCAGTTTTGCCGCAGACAGAAAAGATATTTCAGCCGGGAGGAATGACGAATTGCTAAAAAAATTTGACGAGATCGTAAAAGAACTTCTCTTCTTAAGCGAAGACAAGGAGCAATTAAAAGAACGCATTGAAGTGCTGGCAAAAGGGGGTGGCAAAGATGATTCAGATCAATAATGTTTCCAAATCTTTCCATGGCACACAAGCCCTCGACCATTTGCAGATGCATGTACCTAAGGGTGCCATCTATGGTCTGGTCGGTCCCAACGGTGCCGGAAAGTCCACTATCATCCGTCATATCGTCGGTGCCTACCGCCCAGACGAAGGCGAGATCCTCATTGACGGTGAAAGCATCCGGGAAAATGCGTCTATCAAAGAAAAAATTGCCTACATCCCAGATGAGATCTTTTATTTTTCGCAAGCGACCACGCTTGATATGATGCATTACTACAAGGGCTTATATCCGAGTTTTGACGAGCAGTATTTTTATAAGATCTGCAAGTGTTTTCCTATGTTAAACCTCAAGAAACCTATCCGGTCTTTTTCCAAGGGTACCATCAAGCAGGTGGCATTTGTTCTGGCTCTGTCCATCCATCCTGCCCTGCTCGTTTTGGATGAACCGGTCGATGGCTTGGATCCGGTCATGCGCCGACAGATCTGGAGCCTGATCATGGGCGAAGTTGCTGATCGTGGAACGACCGTACTCGTCTCCTCACACAATCTGCGTGAGTTGGAAGACGTCTGCGATCACATCGGCATCCTAAGCCATGGCCATATCATATTGGAACGCTCTTTAGACAATTTACAGAGCAGTGTCACCAAAGTGCAGGTTGCCTTTGACGGCGATCTTCCACCAATCCCGGAGGGACTGCAGGTTTTACATTCCGTGACCAACGGGCGTGTTTCTACCCTGATCTTAAAAGGTCAGCCACGGGAGGCGCAGGAAAAATGGCAGCCTTGCATCCACTGCTTTTAGATGTTCTTCCTCTGAGCCTGGAAGAAATCTTTATCTATGAAATGGAAGGAGAACATTATGAAGTCAAAAACATCCTTTTTTAACAAGACCATATACAAGAAAAATCTGACTCGCTTTGTGGCTTTTCCGCTTCTTTACTTTGCATTTCTTTTTATCAGTATGTCCTGCAATATGCTCGTAAACCGCCTGAATATGCAAAAGTCCCCGGACGCCTATATCCAGACCCTAAAAACACATCAGGATTTGTATGAAGGGGTGATGAACGGAAATGTACCAATCTTTGTTGCTATTTACATGATCTTAGTGACCTTGGCTGTCTTTTCCTATTTATACCAAAGACGGTCCTGCAACATGATGCATGCTTTCCCGGTCAACCGTAAGATCATGTTTTCAACCGGTATTGCTTCTATTTTGACGCTTACTCTCCTGCCGCAACTGGCAGTAACCCTGATCAATACCATCCTCTATCTTGTCTTTGGTGCCGGAAGTCTGGTATGGATTCCATGGTATTGGATGCTTTGCATGATTGCTTATGATCTATGCTTTTTAGGCATAGCCCTGTTTACCGCCATGATCAGTGGACAGTTGATTACAAATTTCATCTTCTACTGGATCTTCAATTTTATGTTTATGGCGGCTGAGGTCGTGATCCGCGTGCTTTTATCCTTCCTTTGTTTCGGTGTTTATTCTTCGGATATTTTCCGGAACAAACTGCTCTGTATGACGCCGTCAGCCTATCTGCCGCATCATACCGGAATTTATATCAATGATGCCACCTACCGGATCTATCATATCCTGCCGGAGGCTCTGCCTACCCTGCTGGTCTATGCCTTAGTCGGCATTGGGCTTTCCGGACTCGCTTACCTGCTTTACCAGCATAAAGCCTTGGAAACCTGTGGTGATTTTATCGCAGTGCCATTTATGAAACCGGTATTTACACTGGGTATGACCTTTTTCGCCTCATTATTGGCAACCGTCGGCATCGTTTATGCCTTAACCAATCTCCTTCCCGAGAATGAGACGGTATTTTTTATCAGCATCACGATCCTATGTCTCGGCATCGGTGTGATCCTTTATTTCATAATACAGATGCTGATTGACCGAACCAGACATGTATGGAAAAGGCGGTACATGAAATACTGCTGCATTTACACCGGCGTCATTTTCGCCTTCCTGCTCTGCGTGCGTTTTGATGTATTTGGTATCGAAAGACAGGTTCCGACAGCATCCGATGTTTTTGAAGTAGACATGACGATGGGAGAGACCACCTATGCTCTTACAGATGCCGATGAGATTGCGGATTTCATTTCGATCCACAAAGAGATCATAAATGAAAAAGAAGAACTTTTAGATTATTCCAGACATTGCAGCGAGCCTTATGGATTTTTGGATATTTCCTACCATTAAAAGACGGCAGTTCACTGAGCCGTTCTTACCGTCTGCCGGATTATGCCGGCAAGTCCGAAGCATATCAGAATACCTGTCAAAAACTCCTGTCACTCTTTAACGACAAGGATGCCATCTTGACCCATGGTATTTCAAAAAACTATGCAGAACTTCAGGCAGAGGATGTGACTTTTTATCCTTTTGACGCCCCGGACGATGGATCTGAAGAAAAGACTTATACGAATGCCCAGTTGCAAAATCTCTATGAGGCATTTGTGCAGGATATTAAGGAAGGCAACTACAAGATCACAGATCTGGACGCCAGCGCACCATGCTACTCGGATTCCTTCGATCTTGTCCTAAGATCCCCGGAACCGATCCTGTTGGATCGCACCAAGTATTCCTTCTACTACACCGGTCGTTCTTCCTTAAGTTTATCTGCAAACTACGTTAGCGTCACCGGCGCCCTGTCTCCGGTATCCAAAATGGCGGTCGCTGAGGAGACCAAGGAAGCCGTTGCCGCATATGGAGATATGACCGCACATTTATATATCCAACCGACACCGGACTGCACCCATACCTTGCAGGCGATGATCGACATGGGCATGATCACAAACACCGATGATCTGACCCTATCCACAGCAGGGGAAGTCTATATGTTTACTGATGAGTAAAATATAAGTTACCATAATATAAGAAAAACCATCTTCGCGACCGCACTAAGCGGGGCGAGATGGTTTTTCTTTGTCTTAACAATCTCCTTATTACGCAAAAAAGGAACGAATCAAATTCGTTCCTCATATAAGAGCGACAGACGGGACTCGAACCCGCGACTTCCTCCTTGGCAAGGAGGTGCTCTACCAACTGAGCCACTGTCGCATTTACTATGTTGTGTCCTCTCCGTGACGACAAAAATTATTATATATAACCTTATATTGTTTGTCAACAAAAAAATTAGAATTTTTTTAATTTTTTTTCATATACTCTACTAGACACCGAAAACTGGGGGAATTATCGTGAGCAAGAAAACCAAAATCGTCGTATTTCATCTGAAAGAATTAATATATACTGCGGTATTTGCCGGTCTTGGCGTACTGCTTGTCATTCTCTTATGCTGGATGTTTTCCAGCCACGAGAAACCGGAGCCTGTGCAGGAAACCATCTACATGCCCGGCGTATATACTGCCGGATTTACCATGAACGACAGTGCCATCGAAGTCCAGGTCGTTGTCGATTCCAACCATATCAATGACATTTCCTTTGTCAATCTGGAGGAGTCCGTTGCAACCATGTACCCACTCATGCAGCCGGCGCTAAGTAACATCAGCCAGCAGATCTATGAGTCACAGTCTCTGGACAATATTACATACGAAGCCAACAACCAGTACACGACCGAGGTCCTTATGATGGCGATCGAGGATGCCCTCGACCATGCCAAAATAAAACCTTAGTCAAAATCAAATCTTGTCAGGCTGCAATTTTTCACGCCATATGAGGCATACTCCTCATTTGTCATATCGTGAAAATACGAACAGACCACGCGGGCAATGCCATTATGAGCAACGAGCATATAGGTCTTATCCGCCTCTTTGCCCAATTCATCCAAAAGATTGTAAATGCGCTGGGCTAACTGCAGCATAGACTCCCCGCCCTCGTGGCGGCATACAAACTGCTTTTTTGCCTCAAAGAAGTCCGCAGCATTTCTTGGCGAAGTTCCTTCCCATTTGCCGAAATTCTGTTCCACCAGACGCGGTTCCATGCGCATAGGCACACCTGTCATCTCCGAAATATGCCGCGCCGTCTCCGCAGCCCGGCTCAGCGGCGAATACAGGATCTCATCTGTGACAATCCCTGCTTTGGCGATCTTCTGCCCGGTCGCAATTGCCTGCGCATGCCCCAGGTCTGTCAAGGCTACATCCGTCTGCCCGCAGATACGGTCTGCAACATTCCATTCACTCTCTCCATGTCTCACAAAATAAATTGGATGCATTCTATGTCCTCCTGTGTATAACGTTTTTACTATCATACCATAGGAAGGCAAATTTCTTTTCCATGCGTAATGCCATTTTTGTTAAAAGCATCCACTCTTACATAATAGGACTGCCCCTCTACGAGTGCTCCCACTTTATATGCCTGACATACTCCCATAACCATACAACTATGATAAAGTTTTCCCGGTGCATGCCCCCATAAAATGTTATATCCACAAACGCTTTCATCTGAAACAGCAGATACTACCATATCTCTTGCATCGGTTTGTTCTACCTGAACCCTCGCCATCTCCGGTCGTTTACCATCCCCGTTTCCAAAGACTCGTATTCCTGAGACACTCGGCAAAACATGATAAGGCACATCTATGATCGTCAATTTGATAAAACGCAGATCTATGCCATCTTCAAATACCACATAATCATGCGGAAGGTCTGTCTGGGCTTGCCGCTTATCCGCCAAAACCGTCCAGTCCCTGCCATCCGCAGATCCCTCTAAGAGCCATCTTGTCGGATGTATATTGCAGTCTATATAACGTTCCATATCGGGTCCTGCCACCAGACTTCCCGGACAGTCTATCCTGTTTTCCATATCATCAGCAAAATTGATCTGCACCACATGCACATGATCACAGGTCTCCAGATCCAGACACAACCAAGGTTCTGCATCCAGCTCTTTTGCTTTCCACCATGTCTGCACATTTTCGTCCACAACCAATGCCGCCTCATGTCCCTTTTCACACCCGGAGGAAGTCACCTTCGCCCGGTAACTGAGCAGATACCACCTCGGATCTGCCCATGGATCCTTTTCTATATCTTCTATAATATAAGGCCAATCACCGTATCTTTGGTTGCAATAGAGATTTCCCACATCATCAAAGCCTGCCGGCCAAATGCCTACTCGTCTTTCAAATACATGATTCTTACTAATACGCATGGTTGCCGTATGCCACCACTGACCCCGGCGATCCTGCATGGTAGATCCATGTCCGGCTCCCGGCAGGAAGCCACCCGGCTTATACGAAAATGGATTATTCTCTGCTAAATGAAAAGGTCCCAACGGTACATCCGCCACATAGACCCCATCCGCATAAACATTGAATTCCGCTCCCGGACAAGCATATTGTAAATAATATTTTCCGGCATGCTTTGTCATCCATGCACCCTCGATATAAGGCATTCCGGCATAGGTTGCCCGTATCATCGCCTTGTTGGCTTCCGGGATCTTATCTGCATCTTCTCCGCATTGATCTAAAAATTCCTGAAATAGGGCATCAATCTCAGCCTGACTCTTTGGTTCTTCACAATGATCTTCCCCAAAGCGCTCATAACCAATATGATATGGGTCACCAAAGATCAAATCTTTTTTCTGGCCCATAGGTTCCATGGTCGCAGGATCCAACTCTATCCCCCAGATAGGTGTCGCATTTGCGCATCCCCAGTAAAAATAGAGTCTGCCATCATCATCCTGGAACAGGTTCGGATCCCAATAATCCATATAGCCCGGTATTTCTTCATACGGCCCATGGATCGGATCCTTGGTGCGATAAAAACTACACTTTACATCCCGGCTAGATGCCGTAAAATACAGATACTCACCTATGGCACGCACATCCGGTGCATAGTCATAAATTGGCATATTTTCTGGCAAAGAATAACTATCCCAATGCGCCATGTCCTCAGAGACCCACACCGAACCTGTCATAGAAGCAAACAGATAATATTTGCCTTGAAACATAACCATCGAAGGATCTGCCGCCTCCCGGTTGACTGTCATTTTATACCGATCCCGTGGATCCTTTTTAAACTGATAAGCATAGGGTACATTTACCGGATTACAATATACTCTCATTTGACCTCTACCTTTCCATAGAAACTTCTGTCTCTGCCATCAATCCATGCATTTTCTGTGATCCGGATGCTATCCTTCAGACGGATATCTTTGCTGGAGGCTCCGATCAAAAGATCAATATCACCCTTTTCTATCTTCCACTTCATATCCTTATCTAAAAATGCAAGTTGAGACGGCGAAATGTGACAGATAATCTCCTTTTCTTCATGCGGTTGCAAAGGAATACGCTCAAAGGCTGCCAATTCCATGACCGGTCTGGTACGGGATGCAAATCGATCTGATACATAAATCTGCACCACTTCATCACCTGCACAGTCTGACACATTTTTCAAGAAAAAACTACATACAATGTCGCCCATGGTATCTACTTCTCTATTTTCTATATGCAGATCCCGATAATAAAACTCTGCATAACTTAAGCCATGTCCAAACGGATAGCGCGGACTATGCGACATATCCACATAATTTGCAAAGCCGATACTGCCACTCTGTGACTCCGCAGACCCCCACGGATGATTGTAATAAATAGGGATCTGTCCGCTTTTATATGCTACCGATACCGGCAAACGTCCCGCCGGATCATTCTCACCAAACAAGGTCTGCACAATCGCCTCCGCACCACACTCAGCACCATTCCATGCCTCAAGGATAGCATGCAATTTTTCATCGGCTATATCAGAAGAAATCGGTCTACCAAAGATATGGACACCCACAAGCGGCTTGCCTATTTCCGCTGCCTGTTCAATAAATGCATCCTGACACTCCGGAAGATTGATATCTGTTGCATCCACACCTTCTCCCATAGATGCCAGAGAGCAGGTGCCGTATTTTCCTCCCAGAGTAAGAATTGCCAGATCTGCCTGCCCGATCATCTGCAATGCCTCATCAAATCCTGATTGATCCTGACCGGCAATATCATAGCCCTTGGCATATACGATCTCACAGGATGGTGCATACGCTTTCAAATATTCCAAAAGAGACGGACAGTCCGGTTTCTGGGTACGCAAAATAGCATCATACTCTTCCCCCTGATCCAACTGGATATCAGTCCCCGGAACCGTTGGAATAGTCTTACCGGTCGTATTTTCAATCCCGGCAACCCCTGCAATACTGTTCGCCACCGCATAAATAGATTCCATCATAGATATATGCGTATAACCGCCAAAGAACATACGCGCATTATCCGCATGGGGACCGATCACAGCAATCTTTTTTATCTTATCTTTATGTAAAGGTAAAATACCGTCGTTCTTGAGCAGTGTCATGGATTCCATTGCTGACTGTCTGGTCAGCTGCTTTCCTTTATCCGCCTTCCGATAAACATTTTCCAGTTTGTCATCCATAAGCGGGTAAGGATGTTCAAACAAACCCATGCGAAACTTGGCACAAAGGACACGATATACCGCCTGATCTAACACGCCAATATCCAATGCCTGATTTGCAAATCTTTCCTGTAATTCCTTGCCATAACCGGCAGGACTTGGCATTTCCACATCCATACCGGCAGCCAGTGCCATCTCCCCTGCATCTGCCATACTTTCACCAATACGCTGATAATTATGGCTATTTTCTATGCCACCATAATCACTGATGCACAGACCATCAAATCCCATCTGTTCCCGCAACAAGTCTGTCAAAAGTTTATGAGAAAGAGAAGCCGGCTCTCCATCAATGGAGCAATAGCAAGGCATGATTCCTCTTAATCCAGCTTCCTTGATCGCCGCCTGAAAAGGTTTTCCATATATTTCCTGTAAAAGTCTTTCGGGTGTATCACTATGGGTTCCATGGATTCCACCTTGCGAGTTATGAAATGCCAAAAAGTGCTTCGCCACACTTTCCGCCTGTCTGCCATCTACACTTGTTTCCTGAATTCCTTTGGTATAGGCTACCCCCATGGCACTTGCAAGAGCAGGATCCTCTCCATAACTTTCTCCCTGCCGACCCATGCGGGAATCCCTAGATATATCCAGAACCGGCGCCAGAATATGGGTAATACCACAAGCCAATTCCTGCTCGGCTACACAAGATCCTATTTGTTCTTCCAGATCCGGATCAAAAGATGCCCCTCTGGCAATACCGGACGGAAAACTGGTCGCCTCCTGGATAAAGGCTCCGCAAAGTCCCTCCATGTGAAAAATCGCAGGAATATGATGCGGGCTCTTTTCCATAACCAGCGTCTGCACATCTTTTACCCACTGCGCCGCGCCTTGTAAGGTCGGTATGCGCCGCATTTCCAAGGTACTGACCTCGCCGATACCATAAGGCACCCTCTCAGCGATCCATGCAAGATCCATGCTTTTTTATCGAATGGGAACACACAGTTGACCTGTGCCATCTTTTCTTCCAGCGACATATCCAAAAGCAGGTCTTTTGCCCTTTCTTCTACAGATCTCGTTTCATCCAAATAAATTTTATTCTTTCCATGTAAACTCATAATTTCCGTTCTCCACAATCTCAATTTCTTTATTTGCCAGTACCACCCGACAGCTTGTCCCCACCGGAACCTGCACTTGCAGATCATACAGATCATCCTCCCGCTTTTCCCAGCGCACACGGATGATCCCATAAGGACACCTGTGCCAGCATTCAGCAAAAGTAAGATCGCCGCCCACCAATGGTTGTACCCGGAACCGGCGATAGCCTGCCTCCTCGGCTTCCAGACCGCACACCCTGCGGTAGAGAAAATCTCCGACAGCGCCATATGCATAATGGTTCATGGATCCTTCTTTTATCTCACCGGATTCTGTAATAATGTCCCACTGCTCCCATGTCGTCGTGGCACCTTTTCGGATCTGATATAGCCATGACGGATTGGTGTCCTCCAGTAAAAGTTTGTATGCCTCTTTTACATAACCATGATCCGCAAGCGCAAACAATAAATAAGGTGTTGCCGTAAATCCTGTCTTCAGATGTCCACCATCCGCCTGGATACACTTCCACAGTTCTTCTACCATTGTCTGATTGACCTTCTCAGCCTTTGCCAAAGAAAAATATAAAGGCAAGACATAGCCCGTCTGAAAAGCCTCCGCGTCCGGCATTTGCCCCTTGCCCTGCATAAACTTATCTATATAAGTGTCTGCTACTTTCTCACCTAATCTCCAGTATTCATCCGCATCCCGGTCTTTTCCCAGAATCCGTGCAATTTTTTCCATATAATCACAGGCATGCGCATAATAGGCAGTTCCCGTCCATTTTCCTTTTGCAAGCCAGTCCGGCAGGCTGCCATAAGGTGCACACCAATCACCAAATTGAAATGGGAGGGAAAATACATAAGGTGTCTTGTTGGCAAGAAGCCCCATATTAGCCCACCTGCGGACATCCTTCATGTATTTTTTCATGACCGGATACATTTCTTCCAAAATCCGCACATTTCCACTATAGCGATACAATTCGTATGGAACGATAATACAGGCATCTCCCCAGCAACTGGTCGTCATGCTCGGTGTGATACCTTTTCTAACGGGAACAACAAAAGGAATGGATCCCGTTTTTCCCTGCTCTGCCTTCATGTCCTTCAGCCATTTCATCAAAAAGTGATCCATGGCAAAATTAAAACATGCGGTAGAAGCAAACAAAGCAATATCTCCTGTCCAGCCCTGCCGCTCATCGCGTTGCGGACAATCTGTCGGAATATCCACCAAGTTACTTTTTCCGCTCCATACGATATTGTTCTGTAATTGGTTCAGATCCTCATTGGAACAGGAAAAACCGCCATCTCCCAGAAGATCGGAATAAACCGCCTGTACCTCTATCTGCATCTGTTCCGGCCGGATGCCTTTGACAGCAATATAACGAAATCCCATATAGGTAAAACGCGGCGAATATGTCTGTTCTCCATCCTTGCAGTGATATTCTATGATCTGCTTGGCAGAACGAAGATTTTGCACATAAAGATCATCACCATCCAGAACTTCCGCATGACGGATGGTAATGACATCTCCTGCTTTTGCCTGCACCGTCATTCTTATGACTCCTGCTAAATTCTGTCCAAAGTCATATAAAAACTCTCCATCCCTGGTCTGTCCGATATACTTTCCTGCAAAGATCTCATGTCCCAAAACAGGCTCTCCATAGCGAACCTGAATAGTTGGTTTTTCTTTCAACTGTGTGTCTTCTGCCTTTTTTCATGCGTAGACAGCACGGCTTGGATCTGCCTCATAAATCTCACCATCATAGAAATCTGCAAAAAGGTATGTCCCGCTTTGCGCCACTTCAAAGGACGCATCGGTACCGACACATTCACTTGTTCCATCCATGTATTCCACAAAAACGTCAGCTAAAAAAGCCTGCCTGTCTGCCATCAAAAGGGATCTGCTCTTATTGGTATCCTGTATATAGGTAGACCGTCCCACTGCCCAGCCAGCGGCGACGATCGCCCGCAACTCATAAGTGCCCGGCTGGGTATTTTCCAATGGGTAGATACCATATTGTAAATGATGATCATAATCCGTAAATCCCGGTGCAAAGTATTCTGTATTGATCCGTTTTCCATCCCAATACAGATCATAGATTCCTATGGCTGTTGCCATAACTTTCAAGGATCTTACCGGCTTTTGCAAAATGATCTTTTTGCGAAATTCCAGAGGTCTCGGTGATAAGGGTGACGTATTAATGATCGATGGATCCGTGATCCAATTCCCCTTCCAAGGTAGCTCCATGCGACCTGTTTCAAAGGTCGCATGGGCTTCTGTATGGTTACCGTCTGTCGTTTTTACCTGCACACGGATCGTATATGTCTGCATCGGCAGGAGTTCTTCTCCCCCATAGATAACATAGGCGATTTCGTCTATTTCCTCCTGCCATCCATTTAAGGAAATACATGCCTTCTCTACACGAATCTTTTGTTCATCACTTTCCATGCAAAATCCAAGCACTGGCTTTGACTGATCCGTATAATAAATGGTATCTTTCCTTTCCAATAAAGAACGATAGTCGATCGTAATATCACTAATTTTAATCATATTTTCCTATCCTTTATTCTTTCACGGCTCCCATCAGAGATCCTTTTTGTAACTGTTTTTGTGCAAATGGCATTGCGATAAGTACCGGCAAAGTGGCAATGATGATCACACAGTAAGATACCAGATAACGGTTCCAATCCGGTGATGTTGCTGTAGTAAGTGTTGCATTATCTGCCACGATCTGCTTGATCCACAACTGTAAAGGCCACAAATTCTTATCACTTGGAACATAAAGCATTGCATTGAACCATGCATTCCAAGAAATGATCGCTGTGTTGATCATGGTTACCGTTACCAGTCCCATAGCCTGCGGAAGCAGAATACGGAACATGATGGTAAAATGTCCTGCCCCGTCCAACTCGGCTGCTTCGATCGTTGATTTTGGCACCTGTTTGAATGCATTCAGGGTCAAAATGATAAACATGGCATTGGTACAGTCCGGCAGGATCATAGACCATACGGTTCCGGTCATTCCCAGATTCCGGATGACCATATAGGTCGGTACCGTTCCACCATTAAACATAAGGGAAATAATGATAAAGAGCATCATAATCCCGGATGCCTTTGGCTTACGATAGATCACATAAGCTGCGATCACATTTAATACCAAACCGACCAGGACATTGCCCACCACATATAAAATGGTATAGGCATAACTCTTGATAATCGCCATATCATCATAAGATAAAGTCTTAATATATCCGTCCCAGTTTGGTTTTCCGTCCGCTGTTACCCATTTCCATAAGACTCCGTTGTGTGCCAGGAGTAAATTGCCATCGGACAAAGACGCCATCAGGGTATGCCACATCGGAATAATTGCCAATGCCACGCAAGCCAATAAGATAATCCCGATAATGACGTCTGCTACCCTCTCTCCAAGGTTCGGGTGTACGACCATTCCTTCTTTGTATTTCGGTTTTCTAGCCATCTCTCATTCCTCCTTAGAACAGCGACATTTTCGTTGCTTTTTCAGACATTTTGTTACCAAAGATCAGTAACAGGGTTCCGATAATAGACTGCAACAAACCGGATGCTGTTGATAAACTAAAGTCATTTCCTGAAGAAAATGCCATTCGATAGGTGTATGTACTCAGGCAATCTGAAAATTCATAAGTTGTCGGCATATACAAAAGCAATACCTTATCAAATCCTGTCATAAATACCAATCCAATCTGCATGGTAAACATCATAACAACCAGTGGCACAATACTTGGGATTGTGATATTCCATAAGCGCTGCCATCTGCTTGCTCCATCAATACAGGCTGCTTCATAGAGATTCTGGTCAATGCCATTGATGGCTGCTATGTAAACAATAGCTCCATAGCCTGCCCCCTGCCAAATGCCAAGGAAACAGTTAATGAACCAGAACACCGGTGAATTGACTGCCAGCCAGTTCTGGTTTGGAAGTCCAAACATAGTCAGGAACATGGTGATGGCCCCACCTTCTTTTAAAAACTCCTTTGCCAAAGTACACACAACGACCGGTGCAACAAAATATGGCATATATGTGAAGGTCTGTACCACACGGGATCTTCTTTTATTTCTGACCTGACTGATCAGAAGTCCCAGGATAACCGGAATGATAAATCCCAATGTCAGATTCAATAGTGCCATATAGACCGTGTTGCGAAAAGCATAACCAAATTGTGCCCCCGCAAACAGTTCCTTAAATTTATCCAGTCCGACCCACGGACTGCCGAATAAGCCTTTCGCGACTTTATAATCCTGAAACGCCATCAAAATCCCCACCATCGGAATATATTTGAAGATCAAGAGAAATGTAAATGGGATCAAGAAGATCAGATAAAGCACTCCATTTTTCTTCAGATCATATTTCCATGTGTTTTTCGGGTTATACGTCGCCGATTTAGATTTTGTTTTTGCCATAGAACCTTCCTCCTTGTTTCTGCTTATACTTTATCATAGGCATCATTCTATGTATTATGTTTTTCATTTTTTGATTGTAAATATCATTTTCCGCACAGGGTAACCTGTACATCATGCACCTTGTTGTCCTGCATATCCGGAAGGATATTGCCTGTAATCTCCTGGCCATCCATAAGAATATGTGCTACTCCCTGCTCCAGATGCATAGGATTATGGATGCAGATCCGATAATCTGCATCGCGGAAATGCCGCACTACCGTCGCCTCATTCCAATCTGACGGAAAACACGGTGCGATCCTTAAACCTTCGTAAGTTCTCTGTAAACCCATGATTCCTTCATAAATGCTGCGCAAAGCCCATGCCGATGTACCTGTCGTCCATGACCAGTAGGATTTTCCATAATATCCCGGGTGCGTAGCGTAGCAATTTGTAAACACATATGGTTCTGCCCCGGAATTGCTGGATGGGTTTTGCTCACTATCCGGCATGATCTTTTTCAAAGTACGGATTGCCTTATTGGCGCGTCCCAATTTACAATCCATAAAGATCTTAAAACTGGTCGCATGGCAATATACACCGCCATTTTCAAACAAGCCCGGAAGCATACCGGACATACGCCCTACATTTGGTGAATATTTTTCATAGGCTGGCATATTCAGTGGAAAGCCAAAATCTCCTTCCATGCCATCCACGGAAGCAACCACATCTGCCATACGCTCCGGCGGTACAATCTCTGCCAGCACCGCCCATGTCTGCGCGTTGAGATAAATCTTGCTCCCATCGCTATCCTTTGAACCAATATTTTCCACCTGACTGAGGGCACGCATATACCATTTGCCATCCCACGCATAGGTGTTGATCGCCTGTGCCAATTTTTCATATTCCTGTCGCAAAAAGACGGCATATTCCTCATTGCCGATATAATGCATCAAGGCTTCCATCTCCAGCAGTGCCATACAGAACTGTTCCGACAGCATCACGCTTTCTGCCTCCGGATCGGTCGTGATATTTAAGGCATCGTTCCAATCTGCAAAATAGATCTTGACCAGACCGTGCTTTCCTTTATCACGGATCAGACAGGATACCGCTGCGCGCAGATGCTCCATGACCGTTGCCTGACCGCCATCCTGCCAAGAGATCTTTTGTTCCAGGAGAGAAAGATCCCCCGTTTCCTTGAGCAGTTCGCACACTGCCCATATGATCCAGAACGGCTGATCCGAATAGCGGGTATCATCATATGGATACCATGTCAAGACAGCATGACCATTCTGAAACTGATGGCGTAAACATTCTAAGATCTCTTCTTTTGCCTTTTCCTGCCGGTAATTCAAAAGTCCTACCGCAATCTGCAAATTGTCTCGAACTCCTTTCTTACCGACAATGCAGCAATCCACCTGCTTTTTGATCCACTCTTTCATGATATGGTTCACTTTTGCATCCGGGGTTTCCAGTATAAGGGAACTGTACTTATCCACATTATAGGCGATCGCCTTTTGCAGACTGTCCTCCACAGCCTTTTTCTCTTTATACTGTCTGCCCACAGAAATGGCTTCTTCTACGGATTCGCTCACTCCCATGACCATATAAATTTCTTTACTTTCACCCGGCGCAAGGACGATCTTATGTTGCAGGACTGCCCCTAGGACAAATAAGGCCGCCTCGGAATTACTGCAATCCAGTCCCTTCACAACAATGTCTGGACGTTGAAAGAGTGCATATGCCGACGCATCTAACTTAGTGATCGTTCCTACGCCGCCGCAAAACTTTGAAAGATCTCCGTCAAAAGCAAAGATCGATTCCGACGAGGCAAGGAATGCGTTATACCGCTTATGCGGAGCAAAAGGATGATCGGAAGAACAGTAAATCCCATTCAGATCCCTATCAAAATGTGTTTCCATGCATCGATAATTTTCATAATATCTGGGATAGGAAAAGCCTTCCAGTTCAAAACTGGTTGCCTCAAAAACACTCAATTTTCTTGTCCGCTGGCTCTCATTTTTTATGCGTATCCGCCAAACCTCGTGATAAGCATCCTTCGGCACATACAGGCACCAGAAAGATGTGATCTGATCCACCTGAGAAGACAACTCTGTATATCCCAGATGATGCGTGCATTTGAAATTTTCCACTTCTTCATTGAGCGGTGCCGCACCTATATTCCAACTCTGCATAGACTCATCATCACGGATATAAACATAGCGTGCATCATTATTATTCAGCATACACATATCCGCTTTCTCATTCAGGTAATAACTTCGTCCATGCCCATTCTGGGAAATCTGCGCACAGTAGCCTTTCTCACTCCAAAGATAATTAAACCAATAGCGTGGCAGTTTGGGCTGATAGATCACGCAGGCTTTTTCATCTTCCGAAAATTCATATAATTTATCTTCCATATATTACCTCTTTCTAATCCATCCACAGATGATAAAATACACTGGCTACATTTCCCGGCAGGTCAAAGACAACCTGACCATTTTTCGCAGCTTTCTCCACAGAAGAGATCACATTGCCCTCAGTATCTAAAAACTCCAGGACTGCCTTATTCTGTGCCTTTATGATCATGCTTCCCTCTAAGGTCTCCGCATATAACTTTCCGTTCATTGTGATACAAGTCATCGTGATACCCGGTGCATACTCCGGTCCGTCTGAGATCACGTTATCATCATTGCCACATCGTCCAAACGCAGAAATCACAAATTCATTGGCATCTGCCAGCTTCATTTTGTCCCTTTCCTCTTGATATAGCGGCATGACGGAGAGTGAGATTCGGTCATTGCATGCCTTGACCAGAATACGATCATCCAGCACAACGTTTTCTTCTGGCGCACCACTAAAGTATGCGGCATACGGTGTATGTACCTCAAATCTTGCATGTGCCGGATCGAAACAGATCTCTCCTGTTGCCGAAATCAATTTTCCATCCACCAGACCTGTATCCTCCGGGATTAGTTTCCAACACTTCATTGCCTGATCCAGTTTCTCTGCAAACTCTGTATAATCTCCCATACCTGCCATCTGACGGATATCTCTAATGACAAGATTTTTTTCGTCCAGATAAATCTTGGCATCCTCTTCCATGCAGCCTTTACTAGCCTTAGGAAGTCGCTGGTCATCCGGGAATCTTCGAAAAGCATCCCTATCCTTTGACCATGCAAACTGCACAGCATGCTTTGCTTCAGATAAATCTGCAGTATTAAAGTAGCCCGCATTGATCGCAAGATCCGCATCTCCCCGATATTTATGCCCATTTTCCACAAATGCCGCACGCAGACCGGTAATATATGGTGCGATCAGATTGACCATGGCGTACCAATTTGGCAATGTCTCCAAATCCTCCATGGAAAAGACCTGCTCTACTTTGACATTGCTTTTGGCTACCAATCCCTTCAAAAACACATTTGCCATGAACCCCCACTGGCACATAACTGCCGGGTCATTATAGCAATCAAAGACATCATGGATCTCATCATCCGGTTGGTTGTCCTTGTCCGATGTATGATGATTATAGAGGATCAGACCATCCCAATCATTCAAACAAGCGTAGGCGATCATCTGCACAAAAGAAGTCGACCGGAACGGATGTAATCCATAATCATTCCATTCCGTAATCATAAATGGTTTCCCTTCGACACAGGACACAGATCCCAGTGATAAAAGCGTTGTTGCCATCTGTCCAATATATTTTTGTACCGTGAGCGGATTCACTGATACACTTTCCGAGGGCCGCCCCGTCATAAATGTCCTTCCATAGACCGGCAGGATCGGGTGATTAAAATACGTATTATTCTCCATGAAATCACCGTCAATATGTCCATAGACATCCGCGGCACCCGCGATCAGATTGCTGGCAGCAATCGGTACTTTGACTCCCAGAGAGAGCAGATAATTTTTATATTCCCGGTAAAAACGTCGATTGGACCAAAGTCCAAATTCCATATAATCTGCATAACGCGCCGGGCTGACATCGCCTGCCCAGTCATCCCATGCATTGTTGGTTGGCTGGTAAAAAGATCCCCGCACCATCTTAACCGTATTCTTTGCCGGATCCTCATCCTCGCGCAGGCACATACTCCATCACTGGTCCATGCTCTTGCCAGTTTTTCCCGGTTGTCATACTTCATCAATAGGAAATAATTAAAGCGCCTTTGTACCTCTTCCATATAAGGCAATAACTGTGGATTCTGGTCTACTTCATCAATACCTTTGATCGCCGAATCCTCATTATTCATCTGCACGACAGCTACCGCCGGATCATCCTTATAGGCAAGCCCTGTATAAGGATTGACGTGGCAAAGAAACTTCTTTGCATAGTCTCTTTGCAGATCGATCAGACGCTGGTTAAACATAGGAAAACACTTGATACAAGGAACCATATCTCCCGGATATTCCAGTCCGTCTCCAGCTAGAAATTGGCGGGCAATCAGAAGATCAAAATGCAGATAAATGCCTTTTTCCTTTAATTTAGCTGCCAGATAATCAAAACGATCCAGACCTTCCGGGTTAAACTCTATGCTGGACCCCTCACTATATTTTAGGAGAGGTGCCTCTTTACAACTGCTCCAGGTGCACTCCTCCTGACCGATCGGTGCATCTGCTGCATGCATGCGGATGATATTTACTCCCATGCTTGCAAAGTGGTCTGCCAATTTTTCTGCCAGTTCGTGACTCGGTGTGTTGGATCTCGCTGCAATGTTAAACCCCAAAAAACGTGCTCGTGTACCATCTTCAAAATAGAAATGGTCATCTTTTATCTGCAAAAATCCATGTTTGCCCGCAGGCGCATCCAGTAAATGTGAAAAATCCAAGACTCCCTTGTTGACTTGTGTCTTAGAAAGTTTGATATGCTGCTTCATGTTTTTCTCCTTTTTCCTGAAATTTTGGTATAAAAAGACCGCCATACCGGTATGACGGTCTTAAATATCCTATAAGGCAATATCTTTTTATTTTGCTTTGTCAATCTGTTTCTGCAAGAGTTCGCAAACGCTGGATGGATCATTTGCTTCCATACCTGCTACATATTCATCCCATGTCTTTTCTCCACGGATTACCTGCGGCAGATTCTGGCTCATATAATCTCTAACTGTAGTCTGCATTGTACTCCATGTCTGTGAATCATCCGAATTTAATAAGGATGCATAATCAGATGCACTTCCGGTATCTTCATACTTGGTCCATAATTCATATGCATGCTTTAACACTGCGGATTCGTCTTGCTCTATGGTATAGTCATCTGTATTACCATTCAGCTGCAATCCTACACACATTCTGGTTGCAGTCACAGCACCACCTACAGCATCGTCAAGTGGGATCAGTTGGGTATAAAGCGGCTTTCCATCATCCCCTGTTGTCAATTCATAACTGCCCTTGTATCCATATTCTTCATATAAGTTTGGATCCAACTTGGTTTCGCTGATCTGCTCTTCTGTCAGTCCCAGGTTTGTAAGCAAAGCGCCTTCCATTGTGTAAGTCCAATCAAAGAAGGTAAACAGTGTTGCTAAATCCTTATCCTCACATTTGTTGGTAACACCAAGTGCTGCTGCCTTTCTGCTGTCATGATACATGCAGTCAGGATCTTTAAATTTCTGTGCATCGCTACCGTAAGTATCATTGATTGGAAGTGGTGCAGCCATTGCATAGGCATCTTCCTTATCTGACTCATCCATGCAGGTATCACGGATCACAGAACCTAAAGCGGTTCCTGTGTAAGCAGACCAAAGACCTACCTTACCCTGACTAACGCCTGTGGTATTGATCATATAGAAGATATCTGTTCTGGTATAGAACTGCTTATCCAACCATCCCTGATCGTACCAATTCTGCATACATTCTGTGTATGTCTTAAAGTTTTCAGAAGTTCCGTCATACTCTACCGTTCCATCATTGATGTAATAGTAGCCGTTACCACCACCAAAAGAAGAAACCAGATCGCCTAAGGTACTATTTCCCATATAAGAAATAGAAATGTCATAAGCATCATCCCAGCCTCTTTCTGCGATTGCCTTGTCAAATGCTTCAAACATCCACTCCCAGTCGCTGATGGTCAGAGGATCTGATGTACCACTTGGGAAGATAACATTATCTTCATAGGTATTGTCCGGATCATCTCCATCGCTTGCGCTAAAGGAAGTCACTTCATTTTTCTTCCATCCGGTCAGATTGTTCTGTTTCTTTGCCTCAGAAAGAGGTGTTACTTCCGGATGACCATTTTTCTTTACTGTATCGCTATCCCAATCCCATACATAATCGGTCGGTGTAGCATACTTTACGATCCAGTCACGACGATACATATAGCCCTGCCAAGGATCTCTAACGGAATCGCCCAACATACAGATCTGATAATAATGTGTCTTGCCTTCATCATCTGTTGATGTGCAAAGCATCTTGAGTTCCGGGTTCTGCTCCAGATATGCAACATAATTTGGCATATATTTTTCTACATATTCTGTGATATCCATAAGGATTCCGTCATCTGCCAAGCTTCTGCATTTTCAGATGAAACCGTAAGATCCAAAAGATCAGGATAATCACCTGTGGAGAGCAGTGTATTAAAGTTATCTGATTCTGATCCGGCAACCGGCACCTGAAAATCAAAATCCAGGCTCTCACCATCGCCAATACCACCATTTTCCGTATCCCATGTCTGCGCCTCTATGTACTGTACTGCTGCGGAATCGTTGTAATCCGTATAATACTTGCCCGCGCCATCTGTCTGAAAGATCCACATTGAGAAATGATCCGGATCATTCGATTTGCTACTCGATTTACCACATCCGGTAAAAACCCCTGCTACCATGGTTGCAGCAAGTGCTACCGATAGCATTCTCTTCCAAGTTATTTTCTTCATAAAAACCTCCTAAAATTGTAGATTCCATTTTCGCGCGCTTGTCATCTTTTTGATGATACAAGAATATCATAGGATTTTTATTCAATATTGCGCTTTTCATTTTGTTATTATGATTTTCATTATTGATTTTTCTTTTTTTTTCATTTAAACTGACTTTAAAATCATGATCGGAGGATATATTTTATGGATTATCTTAATTTTTGTAAAAGTTATTTTTCTGCCACAAGTATTCCTGTCAATCTTTTAGACAATGTGAACATACTTTATTCTTCCGTACGGACAGTAACCAATATTCCTCAATATAATGACTATTATGTCCCGGATGATCTTCCAAACTTCCCCTGTTTTAGTCACTATGATCCTTCGATCGAGTATGGCATTGTCCGCGTCCAAGACACTTCCATACACATCGTGATTGGTCCCGTGTTCGAGACTGAGATCACACCTGAGATCCTAAATGCCTACCTTCGTGAAAATAAAATCCCATTCTCTGAAAGAGATAAGATCCAGGATTTTTTATGCTCTATCCCGCGTATGAACCAATTACAATTAGCCAAGCACTTAATTTTTCTTCATCAGGCAATCAATAATGAAACCTGTGAATTATCACACTTTTTTCCGGATTATACCCCGTCAGCAGATGACATGGCGACCAATACCAGATCCAATATCGGAGACGAAGCCAAAGAATATTTCAATACCTATTCCAACGAACTGCGACTTTATGAAATTATTAAAATGGGAAATGAGGAGGAATTAGAAAGTTATTTAAATCAGATTCCATTGAGTATTCTGGCAAAGCCTATGGCAACATCGGCGCTGCGCCAGGCAAAAAATATGTTCATTAGCACCATCACCAATATCGTTATGATCGGAGCCATTCCCGGCGGTGTTTCAACAGAAGTTGCATTTGAATTGATGGGACAATATGTGCAGGAATGTGAAAAACTCCAATCTATCCACGAGATTGAGACTCTACGCTACAATATGCTGGTTAAATTCTGCCAACTTTCCGGCAAGAGCCACATCCCACTTGGGGTATCCAGTGATGTATTCAATAGCATGAATTTTATTCGCAGCCATACAAACGAACCGATCACCGTAACAGATGTTGCAGATAATATCGAACGCAGCACTTCCTATGTTACAAATTGTTTCCGTAAAGAACTGGGTATTTCTCCGGGTGCCTACATTTCACGTTGTAAATTGGAAGAAGCCAAGAGCCTTTTAATGTATACCAACATGTCTTTGACGGAGATCAGCAATTATCTCTGCTACTCCAGTCAAAGTTATTTTCAAAATGCCTTTAAGAAAAAATTTCAGTTGACCCCATTGCAGTATCGAAAAAAAATGCAACGGATCAACTGAAATCCTCTGTTTTTCATATTTTATTTATAAGCAAATACCTTCAATTTCACCAGAGTATAGTCATTGTAGCAGAAACGGGATGCCTCATCGCCATTCAAACGACGACCGGCTTTCCACTGTCCATCTACAAATTTGCCTTCTTCCAGTGCGATGATGTCATAGTTTGGTTTTTCCGGGTTTGCAGAAAATGGCGTGATCATGCAGCCATTCGCCAGGATATAATAGGTATCTTCCTCTGCCTTCAATATCAAGCACACACCGTCTTTTCTTGTCACAAGCGGTATGTTCATCATGACCTTGAAGCCAAAGCCGCCAAACATCATGGTGTCATTTTCCGGATCACTATTTGCCATCATTCCGGCAAAGCCCTTAGACGGATCGCTCGGCGTCATATCCATTTTTTCGGAGATCACTGCCTGCAAATTGTTTGTGCCATAAGCCCCTGTCAGAAGCGGCATCATGTCATTTAAGGTTGATGCACACCAACGATAGTCCTCGACATTCTGTGGCGTCTGTAAGAGCGGATCGGATACGTCCACCCCAAACAGATAGGCAGAAATATCATTGAAAGGCTGCCCCATATCCTCAAAGCCAAACGGCGCAAAACAGGTTGCGTGATAATGGCCGATCGTATAGATCAGACGCGGTGCGCAATGTGAATGTGTCGCTGTCTCCGGGATAAAGAGCGGATTGTCCATCTTGGTGTAGGTATCACAGATCTCGGTAAAGTATGGCACATAGATATCCGGAGAGATCACATCGATCGACGGTGCTGCGTAGCGCCATACCTCCATGACCTTGGCTACCGGTCCACCGGTCGGATATTTTCCGGCTTCTTCGCCTTATCCAGCCAGCAGTTTGCAGAAAACGGCAGGTCATATACTGCCTTGCCTGCGGCAGCCACTTTCTCCACATAAGATGCCACATAGTATGCAGTAAAGATCTCTCCAGCACATGCTCCAAAGACCTGCTCCCAGTTTCCGGCATGAGCGCCATTTTCCACGGCTTCCCTGACACCGGCCTCCATGCTGTCTGTATGAGCCTTCATATAAGAAACAAATTCTGCCGGAACATCCTCTGCATATTTCGCATCAGCAAAATCGGAATGTTCCCGGTCAGATCCTTGCATACCGGTCTCGTTTTCTACCTGCACACCGATCACGGTACCCACGTTTTCATCGACTTCCTTGATATGTGCCATAAGATGAGCAAAAGCATTCGCATCAGCCTTCACTGTCTCCTCACCAAAAGCGGAAAGCGTCGTATATTCCATGCCATAAAATGCCATCAGTCTGGTCTTATTCTTACCCTTTTCCATCTGGCTCTCGGGAATCGCACCATATCCTTTTTCACCCATTCCGGCGCATACATACACTGGGCATTCTTCCATGTACCAAACCAAAGGAAGATCAGATGCATTTTTCTTTCTCTCGCCTGGTTGATAAGTGTATCAACTAATGTGAAATCAAATTGTCCTTCCACCGGTTCTGTCAGTTCCCATGTCACAGGGAGCAGTAAGGTATTTAAGCCTTCCTCTTCTGCCTTATCCCATACGCCCTGCATATAGGCGGCATCGGATGAACTGGAGTTGTGTGACTCTCCGGCGATTGCGATAAAAGGTTTTCCATCTACGGTAAATACGGTTCTTTTACTTGTCATAATCCTATCTATCCTTTCTATTTTACTTTGTTTATGATGACTCCTATCCTAACCTCATTTTCCATCGATTGTAATTTCCAATGACGCACACTCTGTCGCTTTTCACTTACCAAATCCGACATGGTATTTTCTTTTTTTCTCCGGCATGTTATACTTTCCCCATGAATATTACAGAATTACTCTCAAAAATAGTTGAAAAAAGCACGGTAGATCAGCCTGTCGTCAATTCTTACGCCGAGCATCAGGCATTTTTAGATACGACTTACCATTTCCAAAATTCTCCGCGCCGCCTGACCTACGACCTGGTCACCTTGACCGGCTGGCACACCAGTCCCCGGTCTAAGCAGGAGTTTTTCTATGCCACGATCTCTGCACCGGACGCTTACACTTTTTTGATTCCTTTTGAAAACGGTATGCGCTGTGACCTCCATGCACATACACATATTGAACTCATCTACATTGTCGAGGGGTCTTTGCGCATCCATATCGAAGATCAGGATGTCAGCCTTTCACAGGGAGAAATGCTTTTGATCTCTGCCGGTGTCATGCACGGAGAATATCTTCTCGCCAGAGACTGCACCATCCTGTGTCTGGATGTGGACGATTCTTTCTTTGATCAATATATTGGCGCCGACCGCCGCACCGACTATATGCAGGCACTCCGAAAACTTCTCAACCAAAAAAGAAGCGAATATCTCTATATCCGCTTCTCTCCTTTTGATCAGACACCTCTGACCTATCATGCTTTTTATACCATATTGGAAGAACTGATCGCCTGCCGCCCCGGCAAAAAACATATCATCATCGGCTATGTCGAGCGCATCATTGACCTTTTAACACAGGAATTTCGTATGCAGGTCATGACCGAAGATACCAAGGCATGGCACAATGCCCTGCTTTCTGATATCAAGCAGTACATCAATACCCATCTTGCCACTGTGTCAGTATCTGCCGTTGCCAATGCCTTTCACTATAGCCCGGACTATCTGAACCGTCTTTTTCGCGGGGCAGAAGATATTACCCTCTCTGCCTACATACAGGAGATCCGGCTTGCCAAAGCCATGCAGTTTTTACACACGACAGACCGCTCCATTGCCTCCATTGCCGAGGCTGTCGGCTACCATAATCAGGGCTTCTTTTACCGAAAGTTCAAGGAACGCTACGGTCTGCTGCCGGGGGATATACGAAGGTGATCCTACTCCGTCTTTCCCAACTCCTTGCAGATACGGTCATATTCTTCCTCATCCAACTTGTAATGCTTCTTATAGAGGAAATAAGAAAGTAGCATCAAAATGCCCGGCACGATGGACATAAAAATCAAAAGCCCCATAGCCTGCTGATTGGTCACATGAGAAAGCACTGCGTCGATCTGGGACAACTTGCTTGCCTCTGTGATCAGGTTCTGATTGCACTGCTGCTCTAATTCTGAAATCTGGTTGGTATAATCGGTAACCCCCAGCAAAATATATGCGGATGATGTGACCGCTACAATGATGGCTCCACCCAGTTTGGTGATAAAAGGACGCAGGGATGTAATGATGCCTTCATCACGCGAACCAAATTTGAGTTCGTTGTACTCGACCGTATTCATAATAGAGATCATCATGATCAGATAGTAGCAATACTGTCCGAAATTACAGAGCATATAGCCGATCATAAGCACCACAAACTTGCCCATGCCCTTGCCCGGCATCAGCCGGAGGCAAAGATCATGACATAACCGATGGTTGCGATCACAGCCATATAGCCCATGAGTTTCTTACGATGGATATGACGTGAAATGGTCGGATAAAAGATCATCAAAAATGCCGTAACCGACATACCGACGGTCGTAAACAAAGAATAAAGTCCACCTTCATATCCATAGATAGAATAAATATAAGTTGAACCGATACCGCCCACGATCAATCCATTGCCGATCTGCTGGATCAAAAAGATGACTGCTACCCAGATCAACTGATCGTTCCGAAAGATCGTATGTACCAGTTTCCTGAAACTGAACTTCTCTTTTGCCTTATTCTCCTGCGCCGTATCGCGGTGCTCCTTAGTACCAAAAATGGTGATACAAAGAAAAAGCGGTGCTAAGATACCGATCACCAGCGCAATCCTACCGTATGCGTAAGCAGCGTTACCGCCAATGGTATTCTTGCCTGTCGTAAAAAGCGGTATCAGGATCGTTGCCGCCGTACCACCAATACCGGCAAAAAGCGTAGCTCTCGAGGCAAACTGGTTTCTCGCATCTGCATCGGAGGACAGCGCCGGAACCATGCCCCAATAAGAAATATCGTTCATGGTATAGGTAATACTAAAGGCAAAATACATGACACCAAAAAATACCACGAACTTCCAGCCCTGCAACTGCACATTAAACATCAGATAAATAACCACCGAGGTCGATAAAATGCCTGCCAAAAGCCATGGCTTGAACTTACCATATTTACTTCTGGTGCACTCGATGATATTGCCCATGATCGGATCATTAAAGGCATCAAAGACACGCGCTCCGATCATAATACCGGTGATGGCGGTCAACTGCGCTGCCGTCAGCGAATGGGTAAACAAGACAAAGGTCAAAAGATAACTGTTAATCAGTGCGTAAACCGCATCACGTCCCATCGTTCCCAGCGGATAAGTGATCAAATTCCGCTTTCTGAGTTTTTCTTCATTCTCCATAAAAAGTACCCCTTTCCTACTCTCCATATTATATGTGTATATTCTACAACGAATAGAAAAGATACGCAATTCTTATGTGCAGTTTTCATAATTTATATCCTCTTCTTGCAAATATCCGCCAGACAGCATTTATCACAATAAGGTGCAGTCCGCGCGGTACACACGGCACGTCCGTGATCGACAAGACGATGGCAAAGCTCACTGCCCTCCTCCGGTGGCACGATCTTCCAAAGTTCCATCTCCACTTTTTTCGGATCCTTGATGCCGTCCACCAGTCCGATCCGGTTGCCGAGTCGGATACAGTGGGTATCCGTCACGATCGCCGGCTTGCCAAAGACATCCCCCATGATGAGGTTGGCACTTTTTCGCCCCACGCCGGGCAAGGAAAGCAGGGCATCAAAATCATCCGGCACATGGCAGTCATACTGATCGCGCAGCATCTTCATGCAGGCACTGATGTCCCGCGCCTTACTTTTGCCCAGTCCACACGGATGAACATATTTTTCGATTTCTTCCGGGGTCGCCTCCGCCAGCGCCTCTACCGACGGATAAGCCGCAAAAAGATCCTGCACTACAACATTGACTCTGGCATCCGTACACTGGGCAGCCAGACGCACGCTGACGAGCAGTTTCCACGCATCATCATAATCCAGGGTACAATGGGACTCCGGGTATTCTTCCTTTAATCTTTCTATGACAAGTTTTGCTAATTCTTTTTTTCGCATCCTTTTCTCCTCTACTCATACTCCGGCAGATGTATGCTTCCGCCTTCAAACATTGCCTTGACCTCTCCTATAAAATAAAGAGATCCAAAAATAATAATACGTTCTCCTTTTTCTTCTCCTAAAGCAATCGCCTTTTGGATCCCATCCAAAAGATCTCCACTTACCACAGCAGACATTCCATCTTCCAAAAGATCCTGACACAACTCGTCCGCCTGTAAACTGCGACTGGTATCAACCGTAGCACACAAAAAGGTGTCCGCCAGCGGATACATGGTCCGCATCATGGCTCTGTAGTCCTTATCTGCCATAACTCCTACCAAAAAGACAAATTTTTCATCCGGAAACATATTTTTTAGTGAGTTGAATAACGCTTCAACTCCCTGTGGATTATGAGCTCCATCTACCAAAACATACGGTTTTTCGGACAAAACCTCCATTCGTCCTGGCCACTTAGCTTCCGCTAACCCTTGTCGAATGATTTCCTCTTTTTTCGACAAAAAGTTATCCCCGAGATATCCACAATGGTTATTGAATAATGTTTCCACTACCCCCACAGCCAATGTGGCGTTAGCCCTCTGAAATACGCCGTTTAGCGGTATTTCGTAGGTTGAGATTTTTGTCAACAAGTTATCCACATTTGTAATGGGGACATCCAAAATCTCTGCCTGTTTTTTTATCACATCCGCTGCTTTTTCATCCATAATTCCAAGAACTGCATGGGTACCTTTTTTCAAAATCCCGGCTTTTTCCGCTGCAATTTCTTCTATGGTATTTCCAAGAATTGCCGTATGATCATATCCAATATTTGTAAACGCACAAACCTCAGGAACAACTGATAATCCCGCAGTCGAATCTTTCGCCCCACCGAGTCCCGTTTCTAAAACAACGAAGTCACAATTCTTCTCTTTAAAATATAGCACTGCCATTCCCAGGCACAAATCAAACATTGTTGTTTCCTGTCTCATCGGAAGTTCTAACACACGTTCTCCTAATCGTATGACATCTTCTTTTCTGATTTCTTCTCCGTCAACAACGATACGTTCTGTAAAGCGGATCAGATGTGGTGATGTAAATCTTCCTACAACAAAACCGGCAGCATGTAATATACTACTTACAAATGCTGCCGTTGATCCTTTTCCATTGGTTCCGGCAATATGAATGATTTTCATGCCCGTTTCCGGATGTTCTAAACGTTCCATCATTTCCGCGGTCACATCTCTTCCATATGCCTTTCCAAATCTTCTTTTTGATTGTATGATTTCGATAATTTCTTCGTATTGCATGTGCGCTATACCACCATGATAATGCCTCCATCATTGGCATACATACTGCTGACACCTGCCGTATCAACAATAAAAATCTTCTTAAAAGAGGCTACCTTTTCTATTTTTTCTTTTAATTGTAGCGCACGCTCCTTACAGTTACAATGAGAAATTGCAAGAATACGATTTTCACAGTTCTGTGTCACTTCCATCATGGACTGGACCATACGATCCAATGCCTTATTCATGCCTCTTGCCTGCGCCAACTGTTGAATGGAGCCTTCCTCGGTCGATCCCATGATCGGCTTGATGTTGAGGGTGCTGGCAAGTTTTGCCTTCAGATTGCTGAGACGCCCTGCTTTGCGCAGGGTCTCTAAGGTCTCCAGTACAAAGAAAGTGTGCTGGTTTTCGATGTAATTACCGACATTTTCAACCACTGTCTCAAAATCCATACCGGCTTCTTCACAGGATGCAATATAGAGTCCGATCAAAGATTCCCCGACAGAAGCAGACTTGGAATCGATCACACAGATCTTCTTATCCTCATGGTCTTCTAAGAAAAGATCCTTTGCCAGACAGGCACTGTTGTAGGATCCGCTCAACTGTGATGACAGGGTGATCACATAAATATGGTCTGCATCACAATCCATCGCCTGCATATAGGCATCCGGGGAAGGACAGGCTGACTTTGGGCTCTCCTCACTGGCAGCGACCTTTTTCAAAAAATCTGCCTGATCAAAGGTCATATCATCAACGATCTCTGCATCATCGACCTGTAATGTCAGCGGAACATTGGCAAAATGTCCGTTCTCTTTCATTTCTTCTGATAATTCTCCACAAGAATCAATGATTATTTTATACATAAAAACGCCTCCCAACCTGTTTGTGGTTTTGTTTTATTTCTCACGTGGTTTTCATCACCACATCATAATAATATATAAAACCACTTTTGTAAATACTTTTTGCGCATTTTCCAGCAAAAGTGGCTTTTTCCTACTCTTTTACAAGACAAAAGTCAAAATATAGAGCGATTGATTTTCAAAATAGGTCAGTTCCTGCTGCCCCTCCAGATATGTAAAGATTCTATCCTGCCCGATCAGATCGTCTTTTACTTGCAGGTAATCCTGCAAATTTGACATACGAAGGGAGATTTCTGTCGCACCTCGTCGATATTTTTCCCTGATCCGGCTGCCAATAGCAGACAAATCTGCTGTCTCAAAATACAGACCTTCCTGATAAAAGTAATTGTCCGTCACGGATTCACAGGCAGGCAGGTCAAAGGGCATATCCGCCGTATGGGTCGCCGCCAGATCCTGCGTACTGGCGCCCAGATAGCCGTAATCGATCTTCTTGGCACCCTGCAATTCTCCCAGAAAATGGGTGTTGCCCCAAGTGGTATCAATATAATAGTATTCTCCGTCCAGATTGACCAGATTCCATGCATGGTTATCGCCACCTGCCAGACCGGTCACCACGATAGACGACACGCCCAGTTGCCACAAAAGATATTGCGTCGCATCCGCATAGCCCTGACAAACCGTCTTCTTACCTATAAATACGCTGATGATATTCTGATTATTCTGGCTATCGGCATCATAATCCACCTGACTGATCAGTGTTTCATAGACATACTTGACTTTTTCATAATCGGAGGCATCGCTGTCGATCCCAGCCAGCCAAAGGTCTGCAACATCATCGATCTGCGCTTGCAAGTCCTCCCGCTCCTGCTGGGTATAGGTATAGGTCGGCATAAATTCCATGCCGATCACCTGATCAAAACTGGAATAGGTGTTGTACTGGTAACCGGATGTCCAGAAAAGCCCGCCGTAATCTGCCATCACACAGCGATATGCCTTGTCTAAGACATCCTGATCCTTGGTGGATACCGTCACGCAATCGGTATGATGCTGGATGCAATCTAAGATCTGATCGTAGACTGTCTGCTCCTCTGCCGACAACTGCTGGTAGGCAAAGCGGTCTGCCGAAATGGTCTCAACCTCTTTTGCCTCGCCCACAACGACCTTTTCCAGCCGCCCATTGACGGTCTCCTGTAAAAAATCCACCGGACCGCAGGCAGTCAGAAGTAAAAGGCAAAGACTGCATACAAGCCCCAGACAGGCATATATTCTATTATGTCCTTTTGTATTTTTTCTCATTCTAATTTCCAAAGGTTAAAAAATCGTTAAAGTTCAGGCTTCTCCATAAAAAGATACGATCAGATCTTTCAGGTTGCCGTAATCTGCCTGCCCCATCAATTCTCTTGCGGAATGCATGGCAAGCATAGGTACACCCACATCGATCGTGCGCATCGGTAAAAGTGCAGAGGAAATGGCTCCCAAAGTACCGCCGCCCACAATGTCAGATCGATTCGTATATTTCTGGTAAGCGATCCCATTTGCCCGTGCGATCTGTTCTACAATGCCAATGGCTTCGCAGTCCGTAGCATAAGATTGAGAAGCAGCCTCCTTGATGGCAAAACCATCTCCCATGATCGGCTGTGATGTGATGTCTGCTTTTTCCACATGATTTGGATGCAGGGCATGCGCCACATCCGCAGAGACCATCAGTCCCTGATAAATGGCATCTTTTGCAGTCCGAGCCGTCCATCCCATAGATTCATAGATCTTTTCGATGACATCGGTGAGAATGGCAGATCCTGCGCCCTGCTTGGTCCGGCTGCCGATCTCCTCGTGGTCGTAACAAATGCCGATATTTAAATGCTTGTCACAAGTTGCCTGACACATAGCCTCCATGATCGCAGCACAGGAACTGATATTATCAATACGCGGCGATGAGATCATATCCTCTCGCAGACCGATCTGAGCCGGTTCTTCCCAGACATAGATAGACAGTTCAAAGTCCAGAATATCCTCCACCGGCACTTGCAGTTCTTTTGCCAGAAATGTCATAAAGGCATCCTCATCCTCGCCCATGCCAAGCAATGGCAGCATATCGGCCTGGCGGTTGAGTTCTATGCCCTTATTGATCTCACGGTTCATATGGATGGCAAGGTTTGGGATGGTTGCCAATGGTCTTTTACTGTCGTACAGGCGCATCTGCGGATGTAGGCACTTATCTGACCGCAGTGCCACGCGTCCGGCGATCCCCAGCGGACGATCCAGCCATGTGTTCAGAATGCTCCGCCGTAGACTTCCACATTCAGTTTATGATATTTCTTGGTCTTGACATCCGGGCTGGTCTTGATCCGCATACAAGGATAATCCGTATGTGCCGCAGCAATGCGGAGTGCGATATTATCCTGACTTGCCAGCATCTCATCCTTTTTTGGCACGGTAAATGCCAGGATCGTTGTGCCATGATGATTGATATAATACTTTTTGCTTTCTTCCAGATGCCATGCTTCTTCCATGGCAAGCGGTGCAAAGCCTGCCGCCTCTAAGTCTGCTGCGCACTGCTGCACCAGATGAAACGGCGTGATCCCCGCCTTCAAATATTTCACTAAGATCTCATTCTTCATTCTACTTCCTCCATATATAGCATATCGCCTTTTCTTACTGTCATACGTCCTATCTACGCAGGACGGGCAACACTCTTTGTATAGGAAACAATCTAGGGCAAGTATGACCGGGGGGCACTCCCTATATGTAAAACATTGGAACATAATTCTTTGCATCTCTTAAAGAGGCAATTTGTTTGCACGGAACTGTCTCTTGCACAACTTCGACAGTCGGCTGGATGTGTCCGTCTGTGACAGATATTCAAGGGCGCCGCGGCAAAGAGATGCTAAGAACTTGGACTGATGACGGAGAGGAGTGTGGTGATCGGCGCAAACGAACATCCGTGTGCGGTTGCGCCTCTCGGGTACATCCCTGTACCCTCGCCACCTAGATGGTAACAAGTTCTAAGCATCTCTAAGTCGCTTTGCATTCATATCTGTCACAGACGGACATCATCCCAGCCGATTGTCTAACTTTGCAAAGACAGTTCTAATCTGAAAAACAAATGCCTCTTTTTAGAGATGCAGAATTGTGTGACGTTTTATATATAGGGAGTGCCCCCCGGTCATACTTGCCCTAGATTGTTTCCCCTGCCACTGATGTTCCCATCCTGCTCAGCCGCCGCAAAGCAAAAGGCGACATGCTATGCACGCCGCCTTTCCTTAATCATGCTGTATCCCAATTTCCTGCTCAATTTAAATCAAGATGTATAAACTAAAAAGGTACATTGAAAACGGTCTGATTAATACTTCGTAGATTAGCCTACTACTGTTACGTTTACTGCCTGTGGTCCCTTAGCACCATCTGTAACATCAAATTCTACAGCAGCGCCTTCTTCTAAAGACTTGAAGCCCTCCATGTTAAGGCCTGTGTAGTGTACGAAAACATCATTGCCTTCTTCGTCAGAGATGAATCCGTAACCCTTCTGGTTGTTGAACCACTTTACTGTACCCTTGCTCATTACAAGTACCTCCAAAAAAATTATCTATATTGGAAACCAATATGTGATTAGAGTAGCACACAAGCGCCGAAAAGTAAAGGCATTTCGGTCTTTCTTACACGGCTTTTTCCACTGCGATCGAAAGTCTCCCAAAAAAGGCCAATACCCATGTTTTCCATGCTTCTTCCATGCTTCGATCCAGAGAAAATCCCTGCATGGTGCAACCTGCCGTCACCAGTAATTCTTCCCCGACATAGCGTAAATTCAGGGTCAGATTGGCTACCTCGGACGGCTGGATGGAAAGACTCTGTCCCTCTATGATCTCGCGTAAAAGTTTTTGCGAACATAGAAAGGTAAAATGAAAAGATGCCGGTTTGCGCTTGCCCTTGATCATATCAAAGCACAATTTGCGCACATAGCCATAAGGCACACAGCGCTCCCCGGAAAGTCCTTCCTCCAAAAGTTCCTCCTCGGTTAGATAGCCCTTGGTCAGATGTCCGTCCAGAGAATAAGTCATCCTGGTCGTGATCGTCGCATCTGACAACAAGAAACGATCAAAGGCTTCCGACGCCAAAAGGTCATTCATGCAATTTTTTACATCTAATACTTTAAGTGCTAACATTCTCTCTCCTTGGTATCTGTGATAGGTCACTGCCTCTATTTTAACAGAACTCCTGCTTCCCGCCTATCCTTATTATATACGCCGGAAAGATTCATACAGATCCAGCGCCCCATAGCCCCACTGCCTGTTGGGATAAAGGTCACCGGGGATCGCCCTTGCCCCCCGGATCAAAAAAATTTTAACTTGTGTCGTATTGACCAGAGTATCCTGCCGTCTGTCGCACCATTGCAGATAAAGTGCCGCGGCCCCTGATGCGATCGCCACAGCCCCGCTGGTACCGGTCTGCCTTTCATACCGGGCTTCCGCCGGGAAATTACCCCTGCCTGCTACTGCTCCTTCGACCGCATAGCCCGGTGCCGCCAGATCCGGTTTGATCCGCCGGTCTATAGTATAGCCACGCCCGCTTTCCAAAAGAATAGCATTTTCCACGGCATTGTAGCCTGCAATGGTCAGAACGCGGTTGGCATTCGCCGGATTCATAATGGTCGTATCCGGGTTGGATGCCAGAAAGTAGATGCGCCCACATGTCAGCGCCTGCCCCGGCAGATACATATGAAATTCTCCCGGCTGTCCGTTTTCGCTGTAGACCCGGATCCGCCATATGCCCTGCGCCGGTTTTGTAAAACGATAATAGATCAGTTGGTTGCCTGCCGTGGCTTCCGGGAAACTGTAGTCCACTTCCACCGTCGTTCCATCCAGAGGAAAATCATAGATCTGACTACCCGCCGTCTGGATCCCGACCGCCGGATGTACCTCCCCGGAAGGCGAAACGATCGCCACCTCATAGCGGGCAGGTGCCAGACACCACTGTTCCATGACAAAACCGCAGACATCTTCTTCCACCACAACTTCCACCTGCCGGTAGGCCTTTTTCCCCAGTCCTTCTTCTATGTCCTCCGCCGTAAAGACTCCCTGAAAATGCTTTCTTGCCGCCGCAAGATTTCCGGTCGCCGTCACTACACATCTGCGGTAGGCAACCGCCAGATCATTCAGATAAAGTGCCAGGGAATTGTTGCCGCTGTGGCTGCTGAGCCCGCAGCCCAAAGACATACAGATCACGAGCGCCTGCCCCCGCATCCTTGCCAGTTCATCCAAAAACTGTATGCCGAACATGATGTCATTTTCCGCATAGCAGGTCGCATCCTCCGGGATAAAATAATACTGGCGCAGATAAGGTTTTGCCTCTTTTAAATGCACCATGGCGATGTCCGCCGCCGGTGCCGCCCCACTGTGATCTCCTACGTCACTGCCTGCAGCCACGCTCGCCACATAAGTTCCGTGCCCGGTCGCATCACGATTGCCATAGACAGAAAGGCTATCTTTTCCATACACTCTGCCGTAATAAGGCTGTGGCAGGTCATCCGCCGTTCTGGCCGTGCCTTCGTTTTCTTCCACATAATTCTGATCCCAGACCGCGACGATTCGGCTTTCCCCAGCGGCATCCAAAAATGCCGGATGGGTCGTATCGATCCCAGAATCCAAAAAGCCGATCAAAACGCCTTTTCCATCCAAGCCCAGCGCCGGGTTTTCCCGCACCTGCAGGATCCCTGCTGCATCCAGGGCTTCCATGGACAGAGGCTGGTAGCAGTTTGGTATGGCATTATAGTGGTAATTTGCCACCCGAAAGTCGGGATAGCGATCGCGCGAGACAAAAAGAATGGTGTAATTGTTCCCCACATCCAGACCACAGATGCCATCCGAAAGCGGAGGCAAATATGCCGTGTTGCGCACGATCAGATCGTAATAATCATTTCCATAGATCATATCATAACAATTCATATGATATCTTATGCTATGATCTGCTTTCTATATCCAATTCCTGCAAAAATTCTTCCAGATAAGTCTCGCCTTCCTCATAGGCAAAATCCATAAAATACGCATGGGTCTGCTCATAGGCAGCCTGCTCGCTTTCCGGCAGGGCGATCTGCCCTAAGGTCTCCAAGCCCCGCTCGATCGATCCGGTATCATAGGAAGCAAAAGCCTCCTTGATCTCCTGCCAAAGATACTGCCTTTTGTCGCGAGACATGACCTTTTTCTGCTCCGACTCTTTTTCCGTCTTTGCCAGAGCATCCTGCATATAGGAAAGTTCTGCCCGCACTTCCTCTAAGGCATCATCCATACAGGAAAGGAGTTCCTCGATGTGGCGATCGATGTATTTCTGATTGCCTACGATCGCCGCCATTTCTAAAACTTCCGCATATTCGCTGAGATATTCCTTCTTGATCTGTCGGCTGGCACTCTTGACACCATGCACCTTGGCACGGAAAAGTTCCCGGTCCTCCTTAGCATAGACTGGTAGTTCCTCCCGCAGTTCTTCCATCTCATCCAGATAGGTCTGCAAAGCCCGCGCATAGATCTCGATATGATGTGCCTGCCCTGCGTTGTCCCGCAAGACGACCGGCGTCTGCTTTTCTTTGGGCAGCAATTCCTCCAGCGTGTTTTTGAAGCGGAACATATCGATCGGCTTGCCCAGGAAGGCATCAAATCCCTTGTCCTTAACAGCCCGTATAATATCTTCCTGATCGCTCGCCGTCAAAAGCACCAATGGCACTTGACTGTATTTGCGGATCTCGGCTCCCGCTTCCAGCCCATTGACTTCCGGCATAAGATAATCCAAAAAGATCAGATCATAGTCCTCATGTCTGGCAGCCTCAACTACTTCCATACCGTTCGCCACGATGTCCAGTTGTACTTTCCAAGGGGCTATCATATGGCGGAAGATCTGCTGATTGATGACCATATCATCTGCCAATAAGACCCGCGCCGTCGGATAGACATAATCCGGGCAGACATCATCCTTGTAGTTGACTATTCTATCAACTAAAGTAAAGTGATTGATCTCACCCGGCTGGATTTTGCCTTCATCCGCCTTTCTATGGCAGAAGGTCACCTCTACCCTTGTACCCCTTCCCTGCTGGCTCTCCACCTTGCAATCGCCCTGCATGAGTTTGCATAATTCCTTGACAATAGTCATGCCAAGTCCTGTTCCCTCCTGTCCGTCCACGGTATAGGTACGATAGGACTCAAACATATGCGCCATCTGTTCTTCCGTCATGCCCGCTCCGGTATCCTCGATCAGGCAGCAGAAACGCACCCGGTCATCTTCCAGATCCTGACAGGACAGGGTCAGGTCGATCTGACCGGATTTGGTAAATTTGACCGCATTGGAGATCACATTTTGCAGGATCTCCCGCACATGTTCCTCATCCCCAATGACTGTCTGCGGGATCGGCGTTGCAAACCGCGCCCGACAGCCGACATCATGCCCATGCAAGTTGTATAAGAGCATCTGCATGAGTTCCGTGATCAGGTGTTCCATGGAATAAGCGTGTTCTTCCAATTCCAAACGTCCCACTTCCATCTTTGAATACAAAAGGATCTGATCGATCTTTTCTAAAAGATCATTGCCTGCACCTCGCACATAAGAGATCATGGCACGGTTTCTGGCAGAAATGGCATGGCTGGTCATGAGGATGTCACTGGCTCCTATAATGGCATGCACCGGTGTCCGCAGGTCGTGGCTCATGGTCGCAAGCATGTGGCTTTTCATCTGTGCTTGCCACTGTGCCGCCTTGCTCTCCTCGGTCAACTGCTCCAGACGCGCCCGCTCTGCCGTCACATCTGCAACCGACAACTGATAGCCTAAAAGCCGCTTGCCCTGACAGACGATACGCTCTTTACATTCATAAGTCTTGTCCCGATAGACATAATCGCCCACACCGCCGTCCTGCACAAAGATCATATCCTTATGTTTCCAGAAGAAGTCATGGATATCCTCAAAATTGCAAAACTCCTTGCCATCCAGGAAAATATCCATCGCCATACCATTGGCATCGATCAATTCCAGGTTTTTATCCAGCAAAAACTGCGCCACACTGGAATTTGCAAAAGCATTCTGCTGCATGACCACGCTGGTCGCCACCAGACGATTGGCAAAGATCAGATATAAGATGATAAGACAACTTGCCAGACATACCACCAAGAGCAGGGAATGTCCCCGTGTTGATTTGACCTGCCAGGTACTGCCCACCACAGACGGCAGACAAATGGCGATAAACATAAGGGCATTCGTGATGCTGTCGCGTTTGGAAAAATGCTGTGTCTCATATGAATATAAGGCTCCCGCCGATACAAAAAGCGCGTTAGAGATCGTAAAGAAACGAAATGCCACCACATAGGTATCCGGCTGGTCGAAATGTAAAAATATCAGGATAAGTAAAACGATCAGATAAAGAAATAAGCCCACATGGATAGCGTGAGGCAATTTGATATGCAGATAATCGACCGCATAATAAGAGATAACGGTCGTCAGCGTCAGTATCAGTAGATTTTCCAACTGGGCAAAAAGACCTACGGCTCCCGTCAGCATCAAAACGATCCGATAAAAATCAAAGACGGCGATTACGCCTAAAAAGAGAGGCAAAAGACGATGTTCTCTGGAATACACATGATGCGCGATATAGGCAAATACCGTGACCAGTGTCACCAGCAAACATACCACTTGAAATCCAAATACCATCTAATTTGCCTCCCATCGGTTTATGATACGCTCGATCTCGGAACGTATGTAAACCGGCTTGTATGGTCTGACGACATAGCCCGCCACATTTAAGTCCTTGCATGCCATGATCGTCTTGGTGTCACAGAGTGCAGATACAAACATGATCGGCACACTCTCCTTTGTCATATCCATGACCCGCTTTGCCGCCTCGATGCCATCCATCTGCGGCATGTCGATATCCAACAGGATCAGATCCGGGTATGGATTCTTCTCTAAATATTTGATCAGTTGTGCGCCCGACTTCAAAAGCGTCACCTTGTAATCATCCTTTAAAATGTCATAGATCATCTGTAAATTGGTCTTCATATCATCCACTGCGATGATATGAACCTCCCGCTGATGCTTGATCATTTCCTTCCGCTCGGCCTCAGAAGAAGTAGAAACTTCCTGCTTGCCCTTTGGCGGTAAGATGGCGATCGACATATTGGCACGGTCAGACAGATCCAGTGTCGTGCCATCCAAAGCCGCACGATCGGTCGCAGATTGTGGGCATCCGCATTCTCCTTGATCACACCGACCCTGCCATCGGACAATTCCACCTCGGTGCCCTTTGGATAAAGAGGGATGGAACGCAGCATGACCTCAACAACCTCCCGGTCAAAAAGGATCCCGCAACCGCCCATGAGATACTCTGCCGCTTCACACGGCGCATAAGGCTCTTTGTAAGGACGCTTGGAAACCAGCGCATCATAGACATCTGCCGCATGTAAGATCTTGGTAAAAAGAGTCTGCTCCTCACCCATGACACCATTAGGATAGCCTGTCCCATCGACATTTTCATGGTGAAAGAGAACCGCCACCTTGATCTGTGCAGAAAGGTCAAAACGATCCTTGATGAGTTCATAGGAAATGACCGGATGCTCCTGCATGCGCTTGTATTCTTTCTGGGTCAGACGCCCCGGCTTGTTGAGGATCTCCCCGGGGATGGCAAGTTTGCCCAGATCATGCAAAAGGGCTGCCGTGACCAGTTGTGCCATCTCTTTTTCATTCATGTGCATTTCCATGCCGATCACACCGCACAAAACACCTACATTCACGGAATGTGCATAGGTATAATCGTCATAGGAACGCAGATCCAGCATATCCAAAGAAATCCTTCCCTTGGAAGGATCTCTTCGACCAACTTTTCTGCCACGACCTTGCAGCCGTCAATATCTCTTTTTTCGATGCAATCCATGCCCTCCGCACGCAGTTGCGGCGAAATGGCATCCTCCACCTCAATGTCCTGTGTCAGTTCATCCTCGATGTAGATATACCCGCATAGCCGTATTCGATCAGTTTTTCGATGTAATTGTCCGTCAGCAGGATATGACTGCCAACCAGCGTTCGCCCATTACTATCATATAGGCTGGTCGCCAGCTGCATCCCTGCTTTTGCTTCCGTCAGTGCGATGTATCTCATGTATATCTACTCCCTCAATACCGTAAAAAATTATCCTTCGATCAGATTGGCTTCTGCTCCGCGCATAACAATCTTTGGTCCGCCCTTTTTCGTCACATAGTCCTCTGTGATAATGACTTTCCCGATGTTGTCATCCTTAGGGATCTCATACATGATATCCAGCATAAACTCCTCTATGATGGCACGCAGGCTCTTGCGCCAAGTTCTCTCTGCTTTGCCTGTTTTGCAATGGCATGCAGTGCCTCATCCGTAAACTCCAACTTGACCTCATCCAGTTCCAGTAACTTCTGATACTGCTTGATGATGGCATTCTTTGGCTCTTTCAGAATACGGACTAACATATCCTCATCCAGTGCCTCCAGTGAAAAGAGGATCGGCAGACGTCCCAGAAATTCCGGTATCATGCCAAAATTCTTGAGGTCTTCGACTGTCGCCTTCATCAGGATATTTTCTTCCTTGTCGTACTTATCCTTGAGATCTGCCATAAATCCCATGGAAGATGCCTTGTTGAGTCTCTCCTTGATGATAGAATCCAGATCCGGGAAGGCCCCGCCGCAGATAAATAAGATATTCTTGGTATCTACGATGGTCATCGGCACCATGGCATTCTTGCTGCTGGCTCCGACCGGAACCTCAACCTCGGCTCCCTCTAAGAGTTTGAGCATGCCCTGCTGTACGGATTCCCCGCTGACATCACGCTGATTGGTATTTTTCTTCTTTGCCAGTTTGTCGATTTCATCAATAAAGATGATACCGCGCTCTGCCTTTTCCACATCATTGTCTGCTGCCGCCAAAAGTTTGGAAACAACGCTTTCGATATCATCACCGATATAACCTGCCTCGGTCAGAGAAGTCGCATCTGTAATGGCAAGCGGCACATCCAGGAGGCGCGCAAGTATCTTTACCAGATAGGTCTTACCACTACCGGTCGGTCCGATCATGAGCATATTGGACTTTTCGATCTCGATCTCATCCATGGTCCCGGTTGCCACACGCTTGTAGTGATTGTAAACGGCAACGGACATGACCTTTTTGGCGTATTCCTGTCCGACCACATACTCATCCAGTTCTGCCTTGATCTTGTGTGGTGGCGGAATATTCTTGATATCCAGCACAGGTGCTTCCTGCTTGTCTTCTTTCTTTTTCTTCTTTTTCAGACGCTGTGAGTTTGGCATGTTCGGCATGAAATCAGAAAGATCCGAAAGATTTACCATGCTGATATTTGGCATCTTGGAAAAATCAATGTTGTTTAAACTTGCATTGTCCCCACTGCCAAAGCCAAAACCTTCCATGGAATCAAAGGTCTTTTGCATACAGTCGTTGCAGATACAGATGTTATTTGGAATGTGGATCATCTTGCCGGCAACAGACTCCGGTCTGCGGCAGATATAGCAGATATCCTCATAATCATCCTTTTTGTCGTTATTCGGATCTGCGACGCTCGGGTCTACCGTAGTATCACCTGTCACTTCTACGACATCCGCATCCTTGTCTTCTTCATCTATTACTTCTCGAAAATCATTATCGTGTTCTGACATATTTTTTCCTACTTTCTGTTTTTACTTATATTAGAGAATTATAAAACAAAAAAGGGGGAAACTCAACCGAGTTTCCCCATATTTGCATCTCTGTTATCGAATTTCTTCTATGTAATGGATCGAATCGTTCTGATTGAGTCCATTGATGAAGTCTGCATGCGAACATCGCTTGTTCAGATCGATCACGACCATAAGCACCGTGTCCTTGCCCTGTAAAGATTGCCGCTTCTGCTTGTCAACGGAAGCAATCTCGTAGCCATTCTTGGTCACATAATCATACAGCACCTCAATGCCGTCTGATTTATCCACTTCCAGATACAACTTAATCTTGGTGTTATGCTCATCCACATAATGGCTTAAAGCTGTCAGCACAGTCATAACGAAAGCGATGAAAAAGAAAGCCAGCAGGCTTCCTGCGATATATCCCGCGCCGATCGCTATGCCAAGACAGGCGGTCGTCCACAGACTTGCCGCCGTCGTCAATCCCTTGACGTAATTCTTTCCGGTTACAATGATCGTACCTACGCCGAGAAAACCAATGCCGCTGATGACCTGTGCCGCCAGTCGGGCAGGATCTCCCGTGCCATATGTCACAACCAGATATTCATCTGTGATCATGGCAATGGTGGCTCCCAGACAGACCAGCGCAAAGGTGCGCAGACCTGCGGGCTGCCCATGCGATCCACGCTCCAAGCCGATCAATCCCCCCAAGACCGTCGCAAGCGCCAGACGCACAAATACAGAGAGCAAATTAAACTGCTCTAAATATTGTAACATTTCCATGTCGTCCCCTTATTGTATATTGTCTTAGCCGACTACCTCTTTTGCGATATCCGGGTAGTTAGTGATGATAGCATCCACGCCGTACTGACAGCACATTTCCATATATGGTCTCTCGTTGACTGTCCATACGTTGAGTTTGAGTCCTTTTTCCTTGCACTCTTTGACAAATCCGTCATATTGCAGATTGTAAAGTGCAGGATGGAGTGCGTTGACACCGTGCTTTACGCCGTAAGACGGCATATCGATCGGACCGTCTGCATATAAAAATCCAACCTCTGCATCCGGCTTCAACTCGTGGATACGTGTCACTGTGTAATGATTGAAGGAAGAATAGCAAACGCGATCTTCCATGCCCATTTCCTTGGTCAGGGCTAAGATCTTTTCCTCGATCTTTTCATAAAATACCACACCGGTCTTGATCTCAATGTTGATGAAAAGCCCGGTTGGCTTTAAGAGTTCAAACACTTCTCGCATGGTAGGGATATCAGCATGCTTATACTCCGGTTTGGTGCGGTTGTAATTGAATGCCCGCAATTCTTCCAAAGTATAATCCTTGACCCATCCCTTGCCATCGCTGGTACGGTCGATCGTCTCATCATGGATGACGACAATCTGGTCGTCCTTTGTCAACTGGATATCCAGTTCTACTCCGTCAGCGCCTAAATCTACCGCCTTCTGAAAAGCGGCAAGTGTGTTTTCCGGTGCATATCCGCTGGCTCCTCTATGCGCCCATACAAGTGGTTTTGTGCTCATTATGTATTACTTCCTCTCTCTTAATCTTCAAAATCAAATGCATCAATCCCCTGCTTGATACCTTCTCTGCTGTCGCCGTGTTTTACAAACTGCATGGTAATAAATGCGATCACCATAAAGACTGCGGCATATGGGAACAGCGCCTTGTAGCCGACATGCTCCATCAAAAAACCTGCTACGATCGGTGTAACGATCTGTGCTGACATACTAAAGGTATAGTAATAGCCGGTGAACTTACCGATGTCACTTCCCTTACACATTTCCAGAACCATAGGCAGACTGTTGACATTGATGCCTGCCCAGCCAAATCCTACTAACAAGAAGAGAACATAGAGAACCGGGCTGAAGGTGTCACTCATAAGTGAAAATGCAAGTGCCACGATAAAACTGATCAGCATCAGGATGATACCACTCAAAATGGTCTTCTTACGCCCAATCTTGGCTGCGATAGAGCCGACCGGAACATAGGCTAAGATGGCGCCACCGGTTGCAACGGTAAGGCAAAGGGATGCCTGACCGGTCGTCATTTCCCATACGCTCTTTGCGTAAGTGGTAAACCATGTCTCCAAAGCATTGTATGCGAAGAACCAGAAAGCTACGGAAAGGAGTAAGAAGATCAGACTTCTCTTGACATCCTTTGGCAGTTCTGCATTACCGGACTCATCCTGTACTTCCAGATTCTCTTCCGGATGTGCAGCCTCATATTCGCGCATCTGCTTATTTAAGTCTACTTCATCTACCGTGATCATAACGATCATGACGGCTACGACCATGATACCTGCTACGATCAGAAAGATCGGGAAGTAGTTCTCATGCTCGCTCTTGGAATTCAAAGTCACACTGGCGATCACCAGATACATGATACCGCCCAGTGCTCCCATCAGATTGATGATGGCGTTGGCTCGGCTTCGCAGTGGCTTTGGTGTGATGTCCGGCATCAAAGCAACCGCCGGGCTGCGGTAGGTTCCCATGGCAACCAAAAGTGCTCCCAATACCCCGATAAAGAGTGCCAATTTGGCTGTCGACGGGTTCTCATAGTAAGAATTATCGATGAATGGGATCAAAAGCATCAGGATGACTGCTGCGATCGTTCCAAACAGGATAAATGGCTTACGCTTGCCCCATTTGCACTTGCACCGGTCGGAAATACCACCAAAGAGCGGCAGTAAGAACAAGGCAAGTACATTGTCCGCTGCCATGATGGCACCGGAGATCGTCTCATTCATATGGAATGTGTAGGTCAGGATGATCGGAATGATGGCATTATACATCTGCCAGAATGCACAGATGGATAAAAACGCGAATCCGACCTGGACCGTCTTTTTTACGTTTAGTTTCATTTGTAAAAAACCCCCTTATTTTTTAATAATACACAAAGATTATACCATTTCGCCCCATGTGGGTAAAGTAAAAAGAACGTTAAATAATAGCCATAGTTTCCATCCCGGAGTTGTAACTTTTTTCCCATCATGCTAGAATTTAGATAGAAATTTTCAGATGCGGGGTTTTACTATGTATATTCAACTAAACGGACAGATATTATCTTATGAAAAAGAGGGAGAAGGCAGCCCCATCATTTTTTTGCACGGCAATGGAGAAACACACGCGATCTGGGATCGCATGATCGCAGAAATGTCCATGGATCATACGGTTTATGCCATCGACAGCCGCGGACAGGGTGAAAGTGCCACCCCAAAAGAATATCATTATAAAGATATGGCAGCAGACGTCATCTGCTTTATCGAGTCCTTACATATTGAAAAGCCGGTCTTGTGCGGCTTTAGTGACGGCGCCATCATCACACTGCTCGTAGCCTTAAAACGCCAGGATCTTCTTTCCGCCATTGTTCTGTGCGGAGCCAACCTGAGCCCTAAGGGTCTGACCGGCTCTGCCAGACGCGAGATCAAATCTCTTTACAAAAAGACAAACAGTCCACTGGTGGAAATGATGCTGTTAGAGCCGGACATTGCGCCGGACAAATTGCGTTCCATCAACCTTCCTGCTCTCGTCTGTGCTGGCAGCAAGGATATGATAAAGCCCAAGGAGACCCAGACGATCGCAGATCACCTGCCACAGGCGACCCTGCATATCTTTGAGGGCGAGACACACGGCTCTTATGTCGAGCACACCGATAAACTCGCTCCGGTCTTACGCAAGTTTTTGTAGGGTTTTCATTTAAGACAAAAGGGAAAATCCCATAACGGCAATGCCCAGGACAACCAGAATGATCCCGGTTACTCGGTTTAAAGTCTTTGGCTTTGCCTTATTTGCAAAAGTGGCAGCGATCCGCGCCAGATCAGGGTAAAGACAATGCAGAGGATCCACACGGTCACGTCCGGCAAGCCACCGATCGCAAAATGTGATACTGCCCCGGTCAGTGCCGTAAATGTCATAATGAACACACTGGTGCCTACGGCGGTCTTTAATTCATAACCCAAGACAGATGTCAGGATCAGAAGCATCATCATGCCGCCTCCTGCGCCGACAAATCCACAGATAAAACCGATCAAAACGCCACAGATGATCGACTGGATCACACGTTTTTTCGGTGAAACACTCTCCATAGATTCTTTTGTCGTCATGACCGGTCGGACAATAAATTTTATTCCCAGTAAAAATGTCATAAAGACAGAGAAATTTCCCATGGTTTTCGATGGTACCAAACTGGAAATGTAACTTCCCACGACCGTAAAGAGCAGAACGCTTGCCATCATGATCAAGCCATTTTTTATGTCCAGATTCTTGTGTTTTCCGTAGGTGTAGGCAGAAATTGCACTCGCCAAGACATCAGACGATAAAGCAATGCCGACTGCCATATAGGGGTCTATCCCCAAAAATGTGATCAGCATGGGCTGATGACCGCGGCTGCACTCATCCCCGCAAATCCGGTTCCGAGCCCCGCTCCCATTCCCGCAAAAAAAGTAACTAAGATCGTAAGCAACAAATTCATCTTTACGCTTCCTCCTCAAGTATATAATCAAGATTTTCTTCCATTTTTGTCATACTGCCTAAAAGGATATCCCTTGTCTCTTCATCAATCCCCGCAAATAAAAGTGCAACAAAATCCTGCTGCAATTTTCTTCCCTGTGTGATGATCTCATCGGCTTTGGATGTGCATAAAAGTTTCGTCTTGCGACGATCCTCTGCCACTTCCTGTCGCACCAGATAGCCTTCCCTCACCAGTCGGTCTACATTGACCGATACCAGATTTGCTTTCAATTTTCGGATCTCAACAATATCACGGGCAGTTGTAAACTCCGGGTTATTTGCCAGAAACATAAGAATATCCAGGGCTGTCTGCGTCAAATGCCACTTCTTGCACAAAGGTTTGCAAAGTGCCATATAAGCAGTGTCCACTTTTCTGCTGAATTCAAGTCCTGTTTTCATATGCATTTCCTTTCAAAATTGAATTGTTCATTCTTGAAGTATTTTAAGAAAATTACCTCCTTTTGTCAAGATGCATATTTTCATTGTCTCATAAAAAAGGTACTCTGCATCCTACAGAGTACCTCAAATAAAAACCTATATTATTATGTAGGGAAGATAACTTCCCGCTCCTACTTGGCTGCAATGACATCCTTCATATCATAATGGCCTGCCAATTTGCCTGCTAAGAACTTGGCTGCCTCTACAGCACCTTTGGCAAATACGCTCTTGGAATATGCCGTATGCTTGAAGGTGATGACCTCGTCCATACCGGCAAAGATGACCTCATGCTCGCCCACAATGGAACCGCCACGCACAGCAGAAATACCGATCTCTTTCTTTTCACGCTTCTTGCGCTCCTGAGAACGGTCAAACTTGTAAACATAGGAGTTGTCCAACTCCTCGTTGATAGCATCTGCAAGTGCCAGCGCCGTACCGCTCGGTGCGTCCAGTTTCTGGTTGTGGTGCTTTTCTACGATCTCGATATCAAATCCAGCCTCCGCAAACACATCGGTTGCCTTTTTCAAAAGATCCATCAAGGTATTGATACCCAGTGACATATTAGCAGACTTTAAGACTGCTACGTTTTTCGATACTTCCTCTACACGGGCAAGCTGCTCGTCCGAAAGTCCGGTCGTGCAAAGTACCACCGGTGTCCCTGTCGTCTCACAATAATCTAAGAGTGCATCAACTGCCTTGGCATTGCAGAAATCAATGACAACATCTGCTTTGACATCACACTCTGCCAGGCTCTTATAGACCGGATAGTCGTTTGGCAGGCTATCATTTAAGTCAATGCCTGCTACGATCTCAATATTTTCATCTTCTTTGCAAATGGCTGTAATGACCTGACCCATATGACCATTACAGCCATGCATAATCGCTTTTACCATGCTTAAAATCTCCTCTTCCGTTATCTAGTCTGCCCGATTACAGCAGTCCGTATTCTACCATTGCCTGCTTTAAGACAGCCGCATTAGCATCTGACATTTCGCAAAGTGGCGCACGCAGAGAACCAACTTCCATGCCAAGCAGGTTCAGAGCACGTTTTACAGGGATCGGGTTGACCTCGCTAAAGAGTGCATCAACGAGCGGCAAAGACTTCATCTGTAATTCTAAAGCCTTTTCACGGTCGCCAGCCATATAACTTGCACACATATCATGTGTCTGCTGTGGTGCAATGTTGGCAATAACGGAGATCACACCGATACCGCCGATCGCCATCAACGGTACAACAAGTCCGTCCTCGCCGGAATAAAGGTCCAACTTGCCGTCACACAGGTACATAGTCTTGGATGCCTGTGCCATATTGCCGGTTGCTTCCTTTAAGCCTACGATATTTTCATTCTCGCGAACCAGCGTTGCCACGGTCTCCGGCTGGATATTGCATCCGGTACGTCCCGGTACATTGTAAAGAATGATCGGCAGTTTTGTCTCTGATGCGATCTGGCTGTAATGCTTGATCAAGCCTGTCTGTGTTGCTTTATTGTAATACGGTGTCACAATCAGTGCACCGTCTGCACCGTCTTCCTCTGCTTCCTGGGTAAGCTGGATCGCTGTCTTTGTGCAATTAGAACCGGTCCCTGCCACCACCGGAATACGATGTCTGGTAAACTCCACTGCCGCGCGGATCACGTTTCTGTGTTCTTCCATGGATAAGGTCGCGCCCTCGCCTGTCGTTCCGGCGATGACGATACAGTCCGTGCCACCTTTTACATGAAAGTCAATGAGTTCTTCCAGTTTATCGTAGTTTACCTCTAAATTATCCTTCATCGGTGTAACGATTGCAACTCCTGAGCCTGTAAAAATAGCCATATTCTTCTCCTCCTTTATACAGTATATGCGACCTGTTTGCCTCGTGAAACAATGCATATATGTTTTATCTCTATCTTGTCATAAGGTCTTGCACATAAAAGACCAGCTCTAAGGAGCTGGTCAATACATACGCATCCATGATAGCTCCCCATCTCTTACGAGATGACAGTCACAAGCCTATTAAACTTGCGCCCAAGAAAACATCCGCAGAAGACGTATCCTTTCGGCGTGCCTCCCTTTCCTTCACACTCCACTGTGCCTGCCACATCCTGTGAATTACTAATGAATTACGCAACCTCTACCTTTTTATATAATACTTTTAAACTATAGCATTACGCTATTACCTTGTCAATAAATATCGACGGTTCGGACTTTCTCCGGTACGATATTTAAAATGTTGTCTGCCATATCAAATACACGCGGTAATGAATCCCTGCCTGTCAGTATCACATCTGTGTATAAGGACTTTGCCTGCAAGACCTCTAAGATCTGATCTTCCGTTGCCATGCCTTCCTTTACCAGTCCTAAGACCTCATCCAGAACCAGCATATCGCACTGTCCGGTCACAAGGGCTTTTTTTGCAAAATTCAAGCCATTTTGGATGTTCTGCTTCTGCTCCTGCTTTTCTGCCTCATCCAGCGCATCAAATCCCTCGCTGCAACGTTCAAAGCGAAAGACCTTGACCTCCGGCTCCAGCCTTGTCAGATATTCCGTATCCAGTTGTCCTTTCATGAACTGCACCACATAGGCACTCTGTCCGTTACTTGCCTTGCGGATGGCATTGCCAAGTGCTGCAGATGTCTTTCCTTGTCCCTCTCCGTAATAAATCTGAATAATACCCTTATCCATAATTCCTCCTACGACGGTTGAAATTTAAAAATACATCACCAAGTGCACTCAGTTTACCACAGATTGTAAAATATGGCAATTATGTGAATTTTTAGTCCAATTCTTCAATCTTGCATACAGATACCTCATATGCAATTCTGCGTTCTGCCTCGTCCTCCGATAATTTCTTTACATATTCCCGGCTTTGGATACGACCGATCACGCTGACATGACTGCCGATCTCAAATGTCGTGGCATAACGGGCATTTCTGCCCCAACAGATGCATGGAATGTAATCTGATTTTCCATAAGAGCGGTTAACTGCCACCAGAAGATCTGCGATCTCCCGTCCCAGCGGCGTTTTACGATAAACCGGGGCTTTGCACACATAGCCATCCAGTGTGATGTAATTGCTCTTTCTTTCCTCATCCTCGTTTTCCATATATTCATCTACAAATTCAAGTTCCCTGACAAAGACAGATAAGATCAATCTGTTCTTTGTTTCTTCATGGCGATTATACGAGCGAAATTGTCCCGTCACATGGATCTTTTCACCAATATAAGACTGTGTTGTGTCAATTAATCTTTCAGATACCATGAGTGGAATGTAATCTGCATAATTGCTCAGACGGTTCACGGCTACTTCCACCACAAAAAAACCTTCCCCATACACCTCATGACTGTAAGAAAAATCCGAAACAATTTCTCCCACGATTGATACCTGATTGTTTTCTAACACTTTATCTGCCATTTGATTAGCCTCTCCCTTCTTTTGGATCTTTCAATCTTTTCTCCATTATGGTTTACCATGTGCAAGGTAAAAAGTGACAGGCATTTTGTCGATAAACTTGTAAATCCCTAAATTTGTGGTAAACTAGTACAGTATGTGTAAATTTGTATTATATTAAGGAAAGACCTTATAGAAAGAAGGATGACATGAAGCAATCAAGAGATGACATTCGTAACATTGCCATTATCGCTCACGTCGATCATGGTAAGACGACACTTGTAGATGAATTATTAAAGCAAAGCGGTGTGTTCCGTGCCAACCAGGAAGTTGCGGAACGCGTGATGGATTCTAACGATATCGAGCGTGAGCGTGGTATCACCATTTTATCCAAAAACACAGCCGTTTATTATAAGGATACCAAGATCAACATCATTGACACACCGGGACATGCAGATTTCGGTGGCGAGGTAGAACGTGTCCTTAAAATGGTAGACGGCGTTGTCCTAGTCGTTGATGCCTTTGAAGGTGCTATGCCACAGACCAAGTTCGTGCTCATGAAGGCACTGGATCTGGATCTGCCGGTTATCGTATGTATCAACAAGATCGACCGACCGGAGGCAAGACCGGACGAAGTTATTGATGAGGTATTGGAACTTTTCATGGATCTAGATGCCTCTGACGAACAACTGGACTGTCCATTCGTTTATGCTTCCGCAAAGGAAGGCTTTGCTGTCTTAAATCTGGACGACGATAGAAAAGACATGGTTCCTTTGTTTGAGACCATTTTAGATTATATCCCGGCACCAACCGGTGATCCTGACCTTGGTACACAGGTTCTGATCAGCACGATCGACTACAATGAATATGTGGGACGTATCGGTATCGGAAAGGTCGACAATGGTTCCTTGCGTATCAACCAGGAAGTTGCCGTTGTCAACCATCATGAGCCGGACAAGTTAAAGAAAGTCCGCATCAATAAGTTATATGAATTTGACGGTCTGGAAAAGGTTGACGTCGAGGAAGCCCGCATCGGTTCTATCGTTGCCGTATCCGGTATCGCGGACATTCACATCGGAGATACCATCTGCAACCCTGACGATCCAAAGCCGATCCCATTCCAGAAGATCTCTGAGCCGACGATCTCTATGAACTTTATCGTCAATGACAGCCCGCTCGCCGGACAGGAAGGTAAATACGTTACCTCCCGTCATATCCGCGATCGTCTGTTCAAGGAATTAAACACGGACGTTTCCCTGCGTGTAGAAGAGACCGATTCTCCGGATTCTTACAAGGTTTCCGGACGTGGAGAACTGCATTTGTCCGTTCTGATCGAAAATATGCGCCGTGAAGGTTTTGAATTTGCCGTATCTAAGGCAGAGGTACTTTATCACACCGATGAGAACGGCAAGAAATTAGAGCCAATGGAGCGCGCTTATGTCGATGTACCGGACGAATTTACCGGTGCCGTTATCGAAAAACTCAGCCAGCGCAAGGGTGAATTGCAGAACATGACCCCGATCACCGGCGGCTACACACGAATCGAATTTTTGATTCCTGCAAGAGGTCTGATCGGTTATCGTGGCGAGTTCATGACCGACACCAAGGGAAATGGTATCATCAATACGATCTTTGAAGGCTACGCACCATACAAGGGCGACATTGCTTACCGTAAGCAGGGATCTCTGATCGCCTTTGAGTCCGGCGAATCCGTAACTTATGGTCTGTTCTCTGCCCAGGATCGTGGAACCCTCTTTATCGGACCTGGCGAAAGAGTCTATGCCGGTATGGTCATCGGATCTTCTTCCCGTGCGGAAGACATCGAGTTGAATGTCTGCAAAAAGAAGCATCTAACCAATACCCGATCTTCTTCTGCGGATGAAGCACTGACACTGGTTCCACCAAAAGTCCTTAGTCTGGAACAGGCGCTGGACTTCATCGATACGGATGAACTGCTTGAAGTAACACCGGAAAGCCTGCGTATCCGCAAGCGTATCCTGGATCCTACTTTAAGAAAGAGAGCCAACTTTAATAGAAAATAACAGACAAAAAACGCTTATCGCTAGATTCTTCTAACGACAAGCGTTTTTTATGCTTTTCACATTACTTATGAAAAATACTTTTCTTTTATGATGTCCACCGGCATTTCCTGTCCTGTCCACAGTTCAAAAGATGCTGCTCCCTGGTACAAAAGCATATACATACCATTGGATGTTTTACATCCTGCTGCCTTTGCTTCGCGCAGAAGTCTCGTCTCCTTTGGATTGTAGATGACATCAAATACGAAAAGATCCGGTTGGAACATTGTCGTATCTGTAATAATGGTTGCATCCGTCTTTGGAGCCATGCCAACCGATGTGCCGTTGACAAGAATCGCACTGTCCGCAATGGCTGCGCGAAGCACCTCTGGGTCTTCATAATCATGCAGCGTCACTTTACACGCAGTACGCTCATTCAACTGGTTCACAATATCCTGCGCACGCTCCCAAAAAGCATCCTTAATATTAAATACCTGAATCTCAGCCACGCCATCAAGCGCAGCCTGCACCAAAATAGCAGTTGCAGCTCCGCCAGCGCCAAGAAGTGTCATCTTTTTTCCAATGATATCTACACCCTTGTCCTTAACAGCACGCATAAAACCTACGCCATCCGTCGTATATGCAGTCAGTACACCATCCTCATTAACAATGGTGTTGCATGCACCGGAAATCTCAGATGCAGGCGAAAGCTTATCTGCTAATTTGCACATAATATTCTTTCCCGGCATCGTAATATTCCAACCTCGCGCTCCCATGGTACGAAGTCCCTCTACCGCCTGCGGCATCTTCTCTTCCGGCACATCAAACGCTAAGTACGCGTAATCCAATCCCAACTGCTTACATGCTTCATTGTGCATTGCCGGCGATATACTGTGTGCCACCGGGCTTCCAAGCAAACATAAAAGCCCTGTATGTCCTGTAATCTCTTTTCCCATCTTTTTTCCTCTTTTCTATATGTTGTAGTTTATTCTCGTATCAACAACATTATGCGCTACTGATTGACCTTTGTAATGATTTCCTCACAAATATCATAGACGCTCTTACCATCGGTAGCAATGACGATATCAGCAGCTGCTTCATAAGCTTCCCGGCGCTTTTCCATCAGTTCTGCAATATAATCTACGTTCTTATTATTTTCCAGAAGTGGCCTGTCATGGCTATGCTTGACATGTTCTAAAATCGTCTCCGGGTTGGCTGTAAGAAGCACTACCTTACCACTCTTTTTCATCTCATCCACATTCACCTGGCGCATCGGTACACCACCGCCGCACGACACGATCATGTTCTTTTTTTCACGACTTTCTCGCAAAAACGCAGTCTCTTCGTTACGGAAATATTCCTCTCCGTGTAGCTCAAAAATCTCTGATATACTCATGCCATTGCGTTTTGCAATAATCTCATCCATTTCCACCACATCCATGGCGAACATACGCTGTAAAGCCTTTGAAACTGTACTTTTTCCAACGCCCATAAAGCCAATCAGAAAAATATTAAAATCTAACTTCTCCAAATCTTTCATTTTTCAAGTCCTCTGCCTTCTTTTATGTAAAATCACAGATATCTATATGACTTCACGAATTTCTTCCATCATAACGTATGGCAGGTCTGAATTCAAGTACTCTTTGACTTTAAAGTGATAAAGTCATTTTTTATCAAAAGGCAGTTGCATTTATGCAAAACAACGAGTACATTCATTATAGTTAGGTTTTACATGCATATTATAGTAGGAGAATACATTATGAATCCTGTAAAAGTAAAAAATATCGAAATCGGTACTGGAATGCCAAAGATTATCGTTCCCATCGTTGGTGTGACAAAGGAAGAAATTCTTACTACAGCACGTTCCTTTAATGCCATTCCACTTGATGTAGTAGAATGGCGTGCTGATTGGTTTGAGGGTGTCTTTGATTTTACGCAAGTAGAAGATGTATTAAAAGAACTTCGTAACATCCTTGGTGAAACACCACTGCTCATGACTTTCCGGACTTCCGCAGAAGGTGGCGAAAAATCTATTTCCGTTGATGCCTATAAAGAATTAAATATTCATGCGTCCCAAACCGGTAATGTCGATCTTATTGATGTTGAGATTTTTATTGGTGATGATACAGTATCCGAAATCATTGCCGGTGCGCACGCTGCTGGTGTAAAAGTCATTGCTTCTAATCATGATTTTTACAAAACACCTTCCAAAGAGGACATCCTCCAGCGTCTATGTAAAATGCAGGACATGGGGGCTGATATCCCCAAAATCGCTGTCATGCCACAAAGCAAAAAAGATGTTTTGACACTCCTCTCCGCAACAGAAGAAATGACACGCTGTCATGCCACAAGTCCAATTATAACCATGTCTATGGCAGATACCGGTGTCCTCAGTCGTCTCTGCGGTGAGGTATTCGGTTCCTCCATGACATTTGCCGCTGTTGGCAAAATTTCTGCCCCTGGTCAAATGAATGTGGATGACGTAAATACAGTGCTTACTCTGCTGCATAATGCTATACAATAAAAAATATCTAAGGCACATATAAGCATATAAAAAAGAAGCCTTGCGGCTTCTTTTTTTATTCTCCCGGATGACTGGAAATTACTTTTCCGGTATTCCACAAGTCTGCAGCGCGCTGTGCTGCATCTTCACGTTTTGCTTCTTCTTTGTAATCAATATTTACAGAACGGCTGCCACAATCCATACATGCCACATAAAAGCTGTTGCCATTCTCCTCTTCCAACAGTCCTGCGCCTCCGCAGATTGGGCAATCCTGTAATTCAATCTTATCAAAAATATCCATTTTGATGCTCCATTCCTTATTTATTCTCTGTGAGTTCATCAATCAGTTCGATGGACTCCTTAATCATATTATCACAATGTACCTTTTTCTCGCCACCTTTTCTGGCATTTTCCTGCAATAACGCCGCACAGTCTGTCAATCCATCATGCATACCTGCCATACGTTTGCGATATTCTCCAACAACTTTTGGCGAATCTATGCCCATAGCGCCTAACACCATCAGTCCACTTGTGATTGCTCCACAAGTACCACCGCATTTCATGCCACCGCCAAAATTGCAGCCAATGGCTGCCGCCTGTTCCTCATTCATGCCAAGTTCATCTGCGTAGACACGCATGATGGTCTGTGCACAGTTATTTACCATTGGCATCTCGTTTCTTAACTCCATTGCTTTATCTACATGTTGATTCATATTTTATCCTCCATTTAGTATAGATGCACTTTTCGATTTTATACAAGTATAACACGAGCAAAACGCTTTCCCTTGTTCAAAATCAGAAACCTCACAACACCTCTACCATGAAAGCGAAAAATGCTGAGCCACCATAAAAATGGCGGCTCAGCTATATAAGTGAGATTATGAAATTTTAGTTTTCAGCAACAATCTTCTTGTAATGTGCTGTTTCTGTATAAAGTTCATCCTTAAGTGGGTTCTTCTTATTCTTGCGAATAACGTATACCTGATAGATGAAAAGACCTGCGTTACTTGCAAGTGCAAGGAAACTTACGACAAAGAATGCTGTTGGATTGTGTGTTGTAGGTACTGGTGCTACACGATCTGCGAAGGTAGGTACTGTCATGATAAACATAATCCAAAGTGCCAATGTCTGTGCTCTGTGCTGTAACCAACATCCTCTCTTGATGAAGAATGAAGGAATAGTACAAGACAAAAGAAGCAACATTCCACAGTATACAGAATGGTCTGAAATACAGTTGTATGTATATGCAAAGTTCCACAAATCATAGGTCAAAATGTAGATCCAGTCCATATCTGGCCACATCATATCACGAGATTTTTCTTTTGATACGAAGATTCCTGACCAACCACAGATCAATAAGATATTGAAGATACCTGCAATACCATTCATTACGTTCCAAGGTCCGGAAATAGTCCATAAGTTGTCAACGTATCCGCCTTCTGTCAATCCCCATGAGAATACCTGGAAATCACGCATAACTGCTTCGCAGATATTTGCTGCCAAAATAATTGGTGGGAAGTACATAGCAAACTTGCTGTGCTCAATCTTTGGACAGAAACGAATCAACATAAAGCCGACACAACCTGCCAGTGCAGAGTAAGTCTTAACCCAGTTAAACCAGTTACCTGTTCCATATTCATTACCCGGTGCAGCTGTTGTAGGCCAGATTGCAATGGTAAGCACCAATGGTACAATAACAAATAATAAGATTCCTCCCCATTTTTTTGTTCTGCCCAGTTCATTAAAAGCAATCAGTGCTAATAAAACAAACGCCATAAAGCCCCAGGTCTTTAAATCCGGTACATTGTACAAAATACCCATACCAAACCCCTCCTTAATAATTTCTGCACACTTTGTGCATTTTTATGTTATTATTATATAGACATATGGGCGAATAAAACAATCGCCAACCATCATACAAATGAGTAGAAATGCACAGCCTGTACCATTTCTGTGCATTAACTTTGGGGGAGTTTTTATCATGGAAGGAAAAAAAGCACGAAAAACAGACAGACGCATCGAAAAAACAAAACAAGCAATGCGCCATGCTTTCGTAGAATTACTCAAAAAAAAGCCTTACAATGCAATCACAATCTCAGAATTGACACGTGAAGCAGATATTGACCGGCGGACTTTCTATTTGCATTATGAATGTATTGAAGACCTCGTTTCAGAAATGCAGCAACTTGCACGTAACATGATTGCAGAACAGTTAAAGAATTGTGAAAACGTACAGCTCGATACATTATTTGATGGGCTGACCAATGTCGTGCGGGACAAAATGGATTTTTACCGCGTGATCTTTACAGAGCCAAGCTGCTCTGCCTTTTTCGAGGATGGTGTCGCTGCCATCAAATACTGTATCCTCGCATCCAATCCGGACAGTACACTTTCGGATCAGCAAAAGGAGTATTATACCGAATACATAGCCAATGGCATCATGGGACTGTACGCCTACTGGTTCCGCCAGAACAACCCGGAATTGTCCTTAGATGCGTTTACCGAAATGGCAAAATCATCCATGGCAGAGAGCATACGCCTGATCCGCCATGGATGACTTGAGCATCCTAATTACTCTGTTACTTTATATAATTCCACATAGTCTACATTTGGCACCGAATACCCAATCACTGTCCAAGTGATCGTATTCGTCCCTGCCTGCAGATCTACCTGCAATGGGCCATAGCTAGCGAACTGATTATATTTCAAAACGCCACTGCCCAAAATCTCTATCTCCGATACATCCGTATCCACGCCGTTGACCTGCATATTGATCTGCTTACTTAACGCCACATCTTTCCCGATCAGATTTGTACTTGCCAATGCCATAGTCAAATCATAGGTTCCTGCTTCCGCTACATCAAATGTCCATGTTGCCACATTGCCTTTCTTGGACAGATTGCAGAGCACATATCCCTGACTTGCACCATCTGCTTTTTCCGTAAACCCGGCATTCTTGACAGACTTACCCTTGACCTTTGCCGTCTCACCTTCAATGTGTATGCTTTCCGATGTGCCCACCTGCCTAGAGAATGCACTGGATGCCATTTTCATATGGATAATGTCTCTTACACACGCCCGCATGGCTGTACCAAAGGCTACCGGATTTTCTTTATACTCCTGCTTCATCGCTTTTTTGATAGATAAAAACTGGACTGCATAAATACCTGTCAGATTTGCATCATTCTGCGCATATGTCGCCTGTAAAGGATTCATATAACTTCCATACAGACCATGTACGGAAAAGTCTGAGATCACATAATCGGAATAGCCCCACTCTGTACGCAAAAGATCCTTTAACAGTACATCATTTCCGCCGCACCAGGTCTTTCCCAAACGGCTGTAAGCAGACATGACACCTCTTGCTCCGCCTTCCTTGATCGCTATCTCAAAAGGCTTTAGGTATATCTCCCGTATCGTCTGTTCATCCGCCCAGGTCAAAATCCCCCAGCGGTTTTTCTCCTGCTCATTTAAGACCAGATGTTTTACTGTAACTGTCAGGTTTTGCGACTGTGCCCCCTGCACAATGGCGCTTGCCATCTTTCCGCAAACGATCGGATCTTCGGAAAAATATTCGAAATTGCGTCCACCCTTTGGGTTTCTATGAATATTTGCCGTCGGTGCATACCAGATATTTGTACCTATATTTTTTGCCTCGATACCACAGCGCACGCCATGTGCATAGGCAAGATCTACATTCCATGTGCAGGCAAGACATACCCCTGCCGGCCATGCCACACCGGAGTCCCGATACAAAAGACCGCCTGCTCCTTTTACGGAAGCCGGTCCGTCATTATCATTTGTCTTTGGAATTCCCAGACGATCTACGCCCGGTGTCTTATAGCCGCAGTTACAGATCAGATCGATCATCTCATCCAAAGTCAACTGATCTAAAAATGCCTCCTCTAATGATGGATCCACAGCCACTTCCTGCAGCATGATCTTATCCTCATAAATCGCTCCAATCGTCGGTGCCACGGCATCCGCATCCGTTTCCGGTGCTACAGCAGCATCCATATCACTGATATCAACCGGACAGGTCTCATTGACAGGTGTGGTCGGATATGTCCCCACCGGATCCATTCTTGACAGAACCGTCATCTGATCACAGAAAGCATCCGAAAATAAATTCTTGATCTCTGCACCGGATACTTCATCCGTTTTCTTTACCAGTTTTTCCCCAAGTGCATAAGAGAAATCACACTCACTATCTTTTACATCATGTGCCACACGCACCGTATAATCACCGGCATCTAAAATATATGCCTGTTCGCCGTCAGCATCATAAGAAGAACAATCCCATATGTCAAAGGTTGCCGTATAGCGTGCACTTGCTCCCGGCTCCAGAAGATCCGTTTTGACAAAAGCCACCAACTGTGTCGCCGCTTTTTCCACACCTCCTGCCTGATATGGCAGGCTGACATAGATCTGGACCACATCTTTACCGGCACGTTCTCCGCAATTCGTCACCGTCACTGCCACCTGACAGTCCCTTCCGTTTTTATCAAAGCTGATATCGCTCCATGCAAATTCTGTATAAGAAAGTCCAAAGCCAAACGGATACTGGACCGGAACCCCAAAGGTCTCAAAATAGCGATAGCCGACATAAATGCCTTCCTCATACTCCACAAAGTTGGCTTTCTGATCCGCATAAGTATAATCGCCAAAATTTGCTGTAGATGGATGATCCGATACATGATATGCGATCGTATCCTGTAGTTTTCCGGATGGATTTATTTGCCCTGCCAACATCTGTGCGACCGATTCCATGCCCGCTTCACCGGGTGTCCATATGATCGCAGCCCCCTGGATCGATGGGTAATTTTCTAAAAATCCCATCTCCATCATATTTGCAATATTAAACAATACGATCACATGATCAAAAGTCTTTGCCACTGTATCGATCAGACTGCTTTCATCCGCGCTCAACTGCAATTCTTCCAGGGTAAGGTCATTTCCTTCGCTCCCGGATCTTCCGATCATAAGGATCGCTGTATCGGCATATTCCCTTGCCTGGGTCATATCCAACTCGCTGACGGGCATTTCTTTATGATTGCCGTTCTTTCCATACCAAGTCCGGTAAGATTGATAAAGGGTATCATTATATGTAATACCTGCTGCAGAAAGCGCATCATAAAATCCGATCATGGTATCCGACTTGATCGATCCGGAACCGGAACTGCCATAATACGGATCGATCGCTGCGCTTCCAAAGACACTGACAGCCTGCTCTGCTGCAAGTGGCAGCACCCCGTCTTCATTTTTCAAAAGAACGATGCCCTCTGCTTCGACCTGCTTTGCCACCTGTAATGATTCCGCTACGATTGCGGCATCAATGTCCCCTGTAGACGCCTCGACCAAAGATGTTCCCAAAGTCGTCACTGTAAGAATAAGGGTCAATAAACCAGCCAGACATCTGCTTGCTATTCTTCTTTTCATAAAAAACCTCTTAACTTTCTTTTACATTTCCATCTGCTCCTTAATCTCTTTTTCTGTGCAAAGTTCTTGACAGGTCTTTGCCATTTTCTCTAATTCGTCTATCCTGTGCCTTGCCAATTCTGCTTTTACTGCAGCCAGCATGGCAGCATTCATACTGAGTTTTCTCGCGCCAAGTCCGACCAGAAGTGCCGCCCCCTTGGGATTTCCCGCCATCTCACCACATACAGAGATCGGCTTGTTTGCCTTCTGAAAACTTTCAAAAACAAAGCCCAAGAGCCGAACCATCGCCGGTGCATAAGTCTGATAGTAAGGCTCCATGGCAGCGTTCATGCGGTCTGCCGCACATACATACTGGGTCAGATCATTCGATCCGATACTGGCAAAATCCACCTCCTGCGCAACAAGATCTGCCTGCAAAGCCAGACTTGGGACTTCGATCATGACACCGATCTTAACCTTTGGATCATAGGCAATCCCCTCCTGCTCCAGTGCATCCATGACCTTTCTTACCGCTTCCTTTGCCTTGCGGATATCCTCCATACTGCCTACCATGGGAAACATGATCTGTAAATTTCCATAGACAGATGCCCTGAGTGCCGCACGCATTTGCGTCTCAAAGATCTCCATGTGGGAAAAACATAAACGCAGCGCCCGCTCTCCCAGAAATGGATTATCCTCTTTTGGCAGGGAAAAATACGGCAGGGTCTTATCCCCTCCGATATCCAGCGTCCGCAGGGTCACCGGCTTGCCTTTTGCACCTTCTAAGATACGACGGTAGACACTGAATTGTTCTTCTTCCGTCGGCATATGGTCGTTTTCCATATACAGAAATTCCGTCCGGAAAAGACCGATAAAATCATATGCCGCCCCTGCTGTATCGTACGCATCCGATCCTACATTGATCCCCAGCGCGATCTTTACCTCATCTTTGGTTGCTCCCGGACGAAGCAAATAGGTCTGCTCCTCCTCTATCTGTTTTTTCCACAACTGTCGCTTTTGTTCATACTGCTCTTTTTCTTCTTGGGAAAAATCCAGCCATATCTGACCGGTCAGACCATCCAGAATCAGGTCTTGTCCGTCCTGGATCTGCGTCATGGCATCTTCTGCTCCCAGTATCGCCGGAAGTGAAAAACTTCTGGCTAAGATCGCGCAGTGCGAATTGGAACCACCCACTTCCGTGATCAGACCTTTGACATGGTCGCGATCCAGATTGGCAGTGTCGCTCGGCAAAAGGTCATGCGCCACCACGATCACATCCTCGGCAAAATGATCCAGTCTTTTTTCCTCTTTTCCCAGTAAAAGGCGAAGCACTCTTGCCTTAACATCCAAAAAATCTGCCGCCCTGCCTGCGATCAGTGGATCCTCTACCTGCTTTAGGAGATCGGCATACTGGTTGAATATTGTATCAACTGCACTTTCAGCCGTCAAGCAATCCTCTTTTATGACATTCTCCGTCTCCTCGGTCATTTCTTCATCTTCCAGAACTTCCTGATGCGCCACAAAGATCTTCGCCTGATCCGGGTGTTCTTTCTCCAAAGCAGCATAAAGAACCTGCAATTCCTCCTTTGCCTGCTCCCTTGCCAACTGAAAGCGCCGACACTCGGCTTCTGTCTTCTCCTTGTCGCACTTGCTTTTGCTGACCTTCAGATCCAATGGTTCATATCTATATGCTTTTGCGATCGCAATCCCTTTGGATACGGCATTACCACATAAAAACTTCTGTCTCTCGCCCATAGTCGCTGTCCCCTTATTCTCCAAATCCGCTGGCAACCAGATCTACCAAAGCCTCGATCGCTTCTGCCTCATCCGGACCTTCTGCTGCAAGTTCCGCTTTTGTTCCCTGCCCGATTCCTTCTGCCAAAAGACGCACGACCGACTTGGCATTGACCGGCTCTCCACCTTCCTTACAGATCGTGATCTTAGACTCATATTTTTTTGCCAGCATGACAAAATCCGATGCCGGTCTTGCATGAAGTCCTGTCTTATTGATAAATTCCACTTGTTTTGTAACCATATGATCCACCCTCTTATATCTATAATTCCTCGCCATGGCTGGCAATACACTTCTGATACCAGTAAAAGGAATCCTTCTTTATACGTTTTCCGGATCCTTTGCCCTCATTATCCAGATCTACATAGATAAAACCATAACGTTTTTTCATCTCTCCTGTGCTGGCACTGACCAGATCGATACAGCCCCATGGCGTATAACCAATCAGGTCCACCCCGTCTTTCATGGCTTCCTTCATCTGTTCAATGTGTGCCTTGAGATATGCGATGCGGTAATCATCATGGATACATCCGTCCTCCGTCAACTGATCGACCGCGCCCAAGCCATTTTCTACCAGCATGACCGGAATCTGATACCTGTCATAAATCGCATTGAGCAGATAGCGCAGCCCCTTGGGGTCGATGATCCATCCCCATTCGCTGGCCTTTAAATACGGATTTTGCACGCCCAGCATCATATTGCCGGCAGTCTTTTGTACCTCGGCATTTCTTGTCACACAACGCGAAGTATAATAACTGAAACTGAAAAAATCCACACAGCCCTTTTTTAAAATGTCAGCATCCTCTGTCTTGCTGACAATGGCAATAGCATTTTCTTCAAAAAAACGCTCCATATAATAAGGATATGCCCCGCGGATGCAGACATCCCCACAGAACCAGTTGCTTTTTTTCATCTGCACTGTGCTTCTAACATATCATCCGGTGAACAGGTATATGGATAGACTCCTGCCGCCGACAACATACAGCCCACCCGGTTTTTCGGATTGATCTCATGGGCTAAGGCTACCGCCTTTGCGCTTGCCACAAACTGATGATGGAGTGCCTGAAAACGCGCCTGCATTTCTTCCTTTGTCTCCGGCGTCTGCATACGACCAAGCCCAAACATATCTGCTCCATCTTCCGGCAAAATTCCTGCTCCCAGCAGGGTTCCAAAACGACTGACTAAAGTATTCATCTCATTAAAGGTCAGCCACAGATCGACCTCATCCTGATACTCTGTAAAAACCGTCCGGCAATAACGCAGGAAAAAGTCTATAACTTTACGATTTTGCCAACCGCCATATGCCTGACACAGATGGTAAGGCATTTCATAATGTGACAGTGTCACCAGCGGACGGATGTTCCATTTTTTACACTCAGCAAATACGGCGTGGTAAAAATCCAATCCCTTTTGGTTTGGCTTTTCCTCATCCCCCATAGGAAAGATGCGTGTCCACGCAATAGACAGACGCAGTACCTGAAATCCCATCTGCCCAAACAGGGCAATATCCTCTTTATAATGATGGTAAAAGTCTATGGCATGATGGCTGGGATAGTGTTCGCCTTCCCTCACTTCTTTGGTAAATCGCCGCGGAGACATTTTTGTCCCCGCGGTGATATGGTCTGAGATCGACTCTCCCTTCCCATCATCCTTCCATGCACCTTCTACCTGGTTGGCAGCGATCGCGCCACCCCATAAAAAGTCTGCATTCATTAAGCCACCTCTTTTGCTTCCTGCTCCTTTGCGATCAGATCGCGCTCATATACCTTAAAGAATGGACGATATACCACCCATGCCACGATAAAGGCAATGACCGGAATCAGGATATTGGTCCAGGATAAGGTACACAGGTATGGTGATACGCCGACCGGTAAGGTCGCTGTAATCATGGTAAACGCCGGTTTAAAGAAGCCGACCATATAACCAAAGTAGCAAATGATCATGGTAATCAATGGGTTGATCACAAATGGAATAGCAAGTGTCGGATTATACATGATCGGATAACCGAAAGTTGCCGGTTCATTGATATTAAAGATACCCGGTACAACAGCCGCCTTGCTGACTGCTTTGATCTGCTCAGACTTGGAGAAGAGACCCATGACGCAAAGTGCCAAGGTATTTCCCGTTCCGCCACAGCAGTTCATGATACCAAACAAAGCAACCGGTACAAAGACGAGTGCTTCACCCTTGGATACATGCTCAGCATTGTTGGCTATGTACTCCATGAGCGGTGCCATAATGGCGATATAAACAACCATGGTTCCATGGATACCAAAAGTCCAGAGGACATTTGCAACCAATACGACAATGATGATACCCGGTACGCTGGTCAGTGCGCCAAGCGGTGCAGATAAGAGATAAGAGATCGCGTATGGCAGAGAGATCGTCATGACATTCAAGCAGATGCTTCCGATCGTATGCCAGATCGCGATGTTGATAACCAGTGGAATCAAAGATGCAAAGGTGTCCTGCAAAAATTTCGGCACGACATCCGGCATCTTGATCATCAGATGATGCTTTTCACAAAAATGCGCCATCTTGACGGTACAGAGCGAAATGATGATGGCTGTGAACATACCCACAGCACCCAAGCAGGAGTTGTCAATACCGGTAAAACTGCTTCCGTCCGCCAGTTCTACCGTCTTGATCGGTCCTGCAACGATCAAAAAGATCAACATGGCATTTAATGCGTTGGTCAGTGCCTGCATCTTAAGCGACTTGGCATAAGAATAGGCAATGGTAAATGCCATATAAACAGAGATCAGCCCCATAGACAGATCATATGGTACCAATAAGATGTTATAGATCGCATCGTCCGTCGTCCACGCCCCAAAGAAAGTCGGGATGATCGCGATCAACTGGAAAATAGCGCCGATCAGGATGATGCCCATTGCCATCATCATACCGGCAGATACTGCTGCGATCGCTTTGTTACCCGCACATTTTTCGCCTATGGATTTTACTTTTTGCATGAATTTGCTTTCATATAAATTACTCATATCCTTCTCCTTTTCCTTTCCCTAAAAACCCTTACCGGATATTACTGTGGATAGATCTCATCCACTTGTTTCATGATGTTGTCTACATTACCGATAGCGTAATCATAGGCTGCGATCACGGCGATCGGCATCTGCGTTACCTGTGCGATCTCCTCCTTTTTGTAAGACACCTGCGGTCCTAAAAGGATCACATCATAATTTTTGTAGGAATCTTCGTATGCGGACATCCCCACTGCGTCGATCTTGAGCTCAATGCCTTTGTCCTCTGCATACTTTTCCATTTTCTTCATCAGAATCCCGGTTGACATGCCCCCAGCGCATATCAATAACACTTTCCTTTCCATATGCCCCTCCTTATTTTTCCTTGTATAAAAGGATCATTTCCTTGATGAGATCCCCCGCTAATGCACTTCCCATCAGATGATCCTGTGCATGGCAAAGCAGAATGCTGACGCTGTCCACTTGACCTTTTGCATCCATCTGCAAGAGTTTCCGGTGCGCCTCATGGGCTGTCTGTAAACTCTTTTCCGCGCTTTCCATCAGTTGATCCGCCTGTGCAAAATCCTTCTTTTTGGCAGCCTGTAAGGCTTCAAATGCCGCCGATCTGGCTGCTCCGGAATTAGCAATGATCAACATGGAAATCTCTTCCAATGCTTCCTGTAATTCTTCGCTCATAGTAACCTCCTTTGTTTTATATCTGATATATGATCATCAGCATATTTGCCACCTCGTCGTCGCTAAAGATAATGTGAAAGGCTTTTTCCATCGGTCTTAGCATCCGAAGCAGCTGCTGAAATTCTTTGTGATATTGATGCAGAATTGCCTTGCGCTTTGGATTTTCGGGTGAAGTCTCCCCGGATGCCAAACGCTCAATACAACAGGCAGTATGAACCAATAGTCCCATCTGTGCATCCTGCGTCATATGTTTTAATTTCTGATCGACCTCCTGTAAAAATGCTTCTACCGATGACTCTACCTTTTTTATCTCCGCATGGCTAAACTGCCCGGCAAGATAATGAAAGACTTCCTGATGATCGACCTCATAATCCTTGGACTCGGTCTTTCGCAAAAGTTCCGGCAAACGTTCTTTGGGTGTCGTAAAAACCTCCGTGATCGAGCAGAAAGGAATGGAATATAACTTTGGATCAAAGGTTCCTACCACACAAAGTATGGTTCCACGCCGCATCAGGTCACGAAATGCCTCCTGCAAAGCCTTGGGATTACTCATGGATAAAGGAATGATCTGCACATCCTCCATGTGACCGTAGCGCTCAATATAGGTCTTTAATTCCTCCGCGCCACCCTTGCCCGTAGTACATAAAGTGATGAGATACTTCTCATGGCTGGTGGCAAAATCACCGACACTTTTCATGGCATCCCGATAAACGGCATCCAGGTTGGATGAGATCATTGCCTTTCTCGCCAGTTCGATCCCCAGGGTCGTCACCGGTGCCGGGAAAAGACGGATCATAATACCTGTCTCCGCAGAGATCTCCTCTGCCACTTTGGACACCAGATCACTGTCATAGACTATGAACACACCTTGTTTTTGCTCAATCTCCAAAATACATTTTTTCAAAGACTCATAGATCTGCGTCTCGCTTTGACGGTGCGATACCTCAAAGGAAAAAATATGGTTAAATCCTGTGATCTCGGTGATCGTACGCACAATGGATGCTGCAATGTCCTTGCCATAAAAGGCGTAGAGGATAACCGTCTGTCCCTTGTCCGTCTGCTTTGGCGGTTCGTAGCACAAAAACATGGTGATCAAAATAACCTCGTCTATGGTCAGTTGTCTGCCATAGACTTCCTGTATCTCCTCCGCAAAGGCAAGGCTTAGCATATATTCCTGCTTGTATTTGGTAACGACCTCAGATATTTCCAGCCGATCCATGGACTCTGTCGTCTTTGTACCATTCACTACATTTTTCATATGCAGACAAAGTCCAAAAAATACGGCATCGTCGGTCTTTTTGTTCCTTGCGTTCTCCACTTTTGCCAGAAATCTCTCCACCATGTCGATCAGTTCCTCATCTACAATGAGTTCCAATTCTTTCCGGCTGCGGACTTCATGGATCAGTTTTTGCTGATATTTGCCAAAGGCTCTTTCCACTTCGGTGCTGAGCAGCATCTTGATATCCTCATCCTCAATGCCCTCCGACTCCAGTTGCTTTGCCTTTTGCCGCAATTCCTTGTAAATATTTTTGGTCTCTGTCTCACTGACACGCATCCGACTGCCGTCAAAGGTAAAGGTGCTGTTTTCCGGGATCAGTCTTTCGATCTCCTCCCTCATCTGTCCGAAACGGGACATTCCCTGACGTATGGTCGGTTCAAAGTCGCTGACATAGAGGGTGATCCTCCGGTCATTTGCCAGTTCCCTCACATAAGCATTGGCACAACCAATCTTGATATCCCGCTTCAACTGTTGAAAATTTTCAGGACATTCATATAAGAGCAGGCAGCGCATCAATTCTTCCTTTACGACCAGTTCCCTGCCTACCCGCGAGGCTTCTGTCGAAAAAAGTGTCTGGATCATTTCCATACGTTCTTCGATCGGTCGTTCTGTGATCCTCGGCATTGTAATAACGATTGGAAATTCACTCTGAAACTCCTCCTGTGCCGGCTGTGCGTTCGGTGTGCAACTGGCGATCAAAAGCCCTTTCCTTCCGGGCTTTCCGCTGTAGGAGGCGATCTCCCGCAAGAGTCCACCGTCCAGATACTGCACATTATCCATGTATAAGATACCGCTCTCCGCATCCTTTAACATGCCACTCTGCCGCTCGCCCATGAGTTTTTCCCTGGCATCTTTGGCACTGCCCTGATAGTCCCTGCAATTCATCTGTAAGAAAGGACTCTCCGCTGAAAAAATTTGTTTTACCAGACAATATTCGTAGATCAGGTGTGCAAACTCTTTCTTTCCGGTTCCCTTTTCTCCCACGATCAGGATATTCAGGCTTCTGCCCGGATATAAGACTGCTGCTTTGGCTAACTGGATCGGATGCTGTAAACTGCCCTGCCATCCTGTCATCTTGCAAAAACATTCTTCCTCATCCCCCCGGCTGACACCGGCAATGGAATAAAGAACTGGTCTGCCATTGGATTTATGTATCCTTCCCTCTTCCACGAGAGCATTCAAAAGACTGCTGACATTGGTTCGCTGTAAAGATAGCGCCTGTGCGATATATGTCGTTGACACACCTCCCTCTTTTTCTGCCGTATCATGCATCTGAATAAAGTCATAGATCTTTTCTTTGTTTGATTTCATAAGCGGATCTCCTCTGCCGGTTTTGTTACTGTATATACAAGAAGAACTATACACTTTATACAATAAGAAATCTACCACGACCTGTTTTTATCGTCAAAACGCTTAGTGTATGGTATTTCCCATGTAATTTATATACATAAATATAGTAAATTTGCATAAGTCTTTGTACTTTTTGCATATTTTCTTTTATCTCTATGCTTAGTGTATATGTTTTATGTCAGTAGAGCATCTAGTGTATAAAAAAAACGGATACGTCTGGGTTTCCAAACGTATCCGTCGTATGAATTTATTTTTTCTGTTTATTTTCTCAATTTGATGACTTCCTTTAAGACTGTCATGGCATTCTGTTGCAATTCTGCCTTGGTCAGGGCATATGCATGCTCCTTATTGGTCAATGCGTCCAGGATGTCCGCAAGATCACTCGATCCGCCCGGCATGGTGATATTGTTGCCAGCCTTGACACAGCCTGCGGCAGATCCTGTCTCATACTTGTTATCACGGTGTTCTGCACCATTGCCCATTCCACCGGTCACAAACCAGTCTGTCATGACAATGCCCTCATGTCCCCATTCATTCCTAAGTACGTGGGTCTGGATATCCTTGCTGTTGCAGGTATGCTCGCCATTTACCAGGTTATAGGATGACATGATAGCCTCCGGCTTTGCACTTCTGACGCAGATCTCAAATCCCTTGAGATAGATCTCACGTAGGGCACGTTCACTGACAACAGAGTTGGACAAGAAGCGGTTGGTCTCCTGATTGTTGCATGCAAAATGCTTGATGGTAACCCCGCAGCCCGGATGCTTCTGCACACCGCGCGTCACGGCAGCGGAGGTACGTCCGCTGACGATCGGTTCCTCAGAATAGTACTCAAAGTTTCGTCCGCAAAGCGGGGAACGCTGGATATTCTGTGCCGGTGCCAGCCACAGATGCACACCGAACATTTCCATTTCCTGTCCGACCATATCGCCACAGATCTCCGCGACATCATCATTCCAAGCCTGTGCCAAAGCCGTGCCGATCGGGATTGCGATACAGTACTGGTAGTTTTCCGGTGCTGCAAGTTCCGCTTCCGATGGCTTTGGTGCCATAGACGCCATCATCTCGAGTTCTTCCTCGCCCATAAATTCCATAAAGTTGGCAAAAGCATTGGCATTGCCCTTGATTTCGCCATCCACGATCTTGTAGGAAGTAGCAAGACGCAGTCCTGCCGGACCATCCGCCATGTAAAGTCCGCCAACGCCAAGATCTTCCAGACGGCTGGTAGATTCGCCTGCGGCACCTGCCACATGGGATCCTGCTGCACCGATGACTGATTCTGCCCCCGCGCCTTCCGGTACATCCTTATAATTGCCAATGGCAAGATAAGCCAGTTGCTTATCCGAAAGTCCTGCGACAAATTCCTCCAAAGTCTTTTTACCGGAAAGCACTTCTGCAAAATCAAAAGTCTGTCCCTCCGGGATCTCCGCTGCCACTTCCGGGTAAGTATAAGTCGCGGTCTCAAACTTGGCTGCGGATAATGCAATATGTTTTGCAGCCTCTTTCTGTTCTTCCTCGCCATCTGGGTTGAAAGCAACTTTTTCCGGCACAAGATCATCAAAGCCCCAGCCTTCACAGATGTGCTTGGTCTTTTCCAGGACTGCCTTGTCATCTAAGGTCAGGATGCCTGCTACCATGGTATCTCTGGAATGACTTCCCAGACGGATGACATATTCACCTGCCTCCATGATATAGGCGCTGTCCTTCTCACTAAAGGAAGCAAGGGTCTGGGTTGCAAAAGTGACAGAAACTTCTGTGCTCTCTCCGGCTGCCACTTCCTTGGTCTTGGCATAGCCGACCAGTTTCTGATAAGGCTGGTCAAGGTCTCCTTCCGGCAGGCTGGCATAGACCTGTACCACTTCTTTGCCTGCGCATTTTCCTGTATTTATCACCTGGGCTGTGACTGTGACTTGCTTTTCATCTGCGACAATATCCTTTGTCTCAACAGCAAATGTCGTGTAAGAAAGTCCGTAACCAAATGGATAGGTCACTTCTTTTCCGACAGTATCAAAATAACGATAGCCCACATAGATACCCTCACGATAGTAGGTATCATCCGGATCGCCAAAGCCCTCGGTTGATGGATATTCTGCGATCGGCGCCCATGTCATAGCCAGTTTACCGGATGGGTAAGACTTGCCAAGGACAAGGTCTGCCAAAACATCGCCGGTCGGTGTTCCCAACTGTCCTAAGAGCAGGATATTTTCTACGGTATTTACCGGTGTCAGATCTACCATGCCACCAACATTTAATACCAAAAGGAACTTGTCATACTGCTTCTGTAATGCCAGAATATCGCGGATCTCGGTCTCGGTCAGATTGATATCGCCCGCTACCATGGTACGGTCAGCGCCTTCACCCGAATTTCTTGCCAGTACATAGATGGCGATGTCCGCATCGCTTTCCAATGAAAATTCATAGGCAGTTTCCGGCATGACCTTTCCCATGCAATACATAACACCATTGATGCCTGCGGCTGCCGCCTCTGCCTTCATGGCGGTGATCCATTCTTTTCTTGTCTTTGTCATATGTTCTTCGTAAGCATCCAGCCAAGCCTTGCTCACCACCTCAAAGCCAGCATTCTCCAATCCCTGCTCTACGGTCGTATAGGCTCTGACATTGACATCCCCGGATCCGGTTCCGCCCTTGATCGTCCTTCTGGCGCCACTGCCAAAGAGCGCGATCTTGCCTGCTGCATCCAAAGGAAAATCTCCATTGCTCTTTAAGAGTATCGCACATTCCGGTGCAACCTCGCGCACCTTTGCGATATGCTCTTTTTCAAATTTCTGCATACTTGCATCTGTAATATGCACCATCTTCTTGTCTCCTTTTCTTTTATTCTCATACAAGGCTGCTTGCAGTTTGAATTTTCTACACCAGATATTTTCGGAAGAATGCACATTCATCCTGATTGATCTCTTTTGCCTCTTCCAGATTCATATTGACATGGCAGACATGCGCCATATATTTTTTATCCTCTGATCCATAGCATTTCCATGCACAAGGGATGCCCTTGCCTTTTAAAAATTCATACATAGGCTGGGCGTTTTCCTTCAAAAAGTCATAATAGGATGTCATGACATAAGTCGGCGGATAATCGGCGGTGATATGCCCCAGCACATCTATTTTTTCATTGGAAAAATCAAAATCTTTGCCCAGATAATCGCCATATAATTCCTTGTTCATCTTGTTGACCTTGCCATCCTTACCCAGAATGGTCAGGGTGTACATACCACAATTCAGACCAAGGGCACGTATCTTGATTTCCTCCGGCACCGTAAAGGGGAATAATTTTGCGTAATCTGCATTGGTCGCGATGGCTGCGTACTGGCTTGTCATCTGGGATCCGGCAGAATCGCCCACCAAAATGACATTATTTAGATCCAGATGATACTCATCAGCATGATCGCACATCCACTCCATCACCATATTCGTTTCCGTCAACTGGGTCGGAAATTTGGCTTCCGGTGCCAGATGGTAATTGAAATTGACAAAAGTAAATCCCTGCTGGGCTAAATACATACCGTAATATTTGTAGATTTCTTTGGTCCCATAGACATAGCCGCCCCCATGGATGCTGACGATGACCGGCAAAAGATGATCGGTGTCCTTTGGATAATACACATCCAGTAAGTTATAAGCATCCGCATTCCCGGCGTAATTGATATCATAGACTGCGGTTACATCCTCCGGTACGACTAAGTTTGCGTCACGCTTGGCATCTGCCTTTCCGGATACCATGCGAAACATCTTTGCTGTAAATGACATAAACCTCTCCTATCTCTGCGCTTTTTATATTTCAAAAAGTACAGTCTCTGCTATTTGTTACATGCATTCTAACAGACACTGCACTTTTGACTTATTAAATTTTTACGTTTTTTTTAAAATTATTCGCTTTCTTCTTACTGTGCCTCATGCTTTTTTGCAAGGTCAGCCTTGATCTGTGGAAGTTCTTTATCCAACTTGTATGCAATACCAAGGATCAAAAGTACAACCATCAGAACCATAGGTACATAGTTAAAGAGTACCTGGATAGAGGTCAGAGCGGATGCTGACTGGGTTGCAAGACTTCCATCATATCCGGCAAGTCCCATAATCAGTCCTACCATGCCAGATGCGATACCACTTCCCAACTTAGAAGCAAAAGAGTTGACAGAAGCAAGCATACCTTCTACTCTGGTTCCGGTCTTCCACTCGCCATAGTCCATGGTATCGATCAGATAAATAGAGATCATCATGGTAACCGGTAAAATCGCAACACCACCAATAACAGAACCAAGTGTCAGAGTAACCAGATTAGTTCCACCAAGAATACGGATGCCATAACCAACAACGCCTAAAACAGCACCTGCACGCAGGATCGGAACGGTTCCGAACTTTCTGGAAAGTACCGGGAAGATCAGCAGGATGACCGGTGTCAGCATACTACCGATAGAAACCAGTGTTGCCAGACCGATATTACCCATGATGTACTTGAAATAATATGTATTTACGGCTGTACCGATATTGGTTGCCAACTGTACGACTAAGGTCATACCAGCCAGAATAAAGATGTATTTGTTAGAGAATACACACTTTAAACTCTGCTTGAGCGGGAACTTCTGTACCTCCTCTTTCTGCTGGTCGGATGGCTGATTGTCATCTACCACTTCCTTGACAAAGATGAAACGGAACATACCGATAATAGCACACGGAATGGCAAAGATCAGTGCCATGGTCGTCCAGCCTTCCTTGGTAGATCCCATGCCTGCGATCAACTGTGGCAAAAGCATGCTGATTACGATAGAAAACAGCATGATGATACCACCATTAAAGGACATAACGGATACACGATTCTTCTCGCTTCGGATACTTCTTGCCAGATATACGGCATCGCCACCATTTAAGAAAGTAGCGCAGACGGAATTGATCAGTGTATAAAGTACAAATACAAAGATTGCTTTTCCGGTCGTACTCATCTCCGGTGCAGAGAAAAGAAGTACGGTGAGTCCCCATACAAAGACGATAAAGATCTCATACGGTCTTGCCTTGCCCCATTTGGTATGCGTCGCATCGATGATAAAACCAACAAACAAATCTGTCACACCGTCAAAGATCTTGGATGCCAGAAGCAAGGTTCCGACCAGTGTTGCCCCCATGCCCAGCATGTCGGTACAATAATAGGTCAGTTGCATGATCAAGAGAACATTGAGTGCCAGAGACAGTCCTCTGGATGTCCATGCCCACTTCAGATAGCCCGGCAGGACTTCATTTTCGGCTGTTGTACTCGGATCCAGCCAATTTGCTTTTTTCTTCATAAGTAATATCCTCCTTGTAAGATCATGTGCTTTCACATGACCATTCCTTGTATTTATCATACCAATTCCTTGTGTTTTACCCTGTTAAAATTTCGATATTTCTAACAATATTTCATTAAACATTATAGAAAATTTAACAAAAACGTGCTAGGATATGGATAATACAAGATGAGAAAGAAAGGACTTAGCATGTATCAGACACAAAAACTTACTTATTTATTCGACTCTTTATATGCAGTAAATAATATCTGCTTCTGGCACTATACAAAGGATTGGGAACTCCTGGATACCAACTGTCCCTGGATCAACGAAGTCCGCAACTTCTTTTTTGACTCCAAGGATGATGCCTTAAAGACCTATGCTTCCAACTCCACCATGCCCATCCTCTACCCGGACCGCCTCTGCCTGACCTGGGCGATCCAGCCTTATATTGTAGATGACAATTTAGACTCTTTCTACGTCTTAGGTCCCTTTTTAAACTCCTCCGTATCGGAGATCAATTTCAAGCGCCTGCTGGACGACTGGCATATGTCCATATCCTCTCAGCACCGCATGATGGAAGTGCAGAAGGAGATTCCGGTCATTCCCTATAGCCTCTTTTTGCAGAGCGTGCGCATGCTCTACTACACTCTTTATGGAAAAGCACCGGGAAATCTGACCACCACCTCTTTTCCCACCCTCAATCCACTCAGTTCCAAAAATACCTTGGCTCCAACCAAGAAAAATGGCAGCACAGCACACGATATTACCATCACCGAACACAGTAGTTATGCCATGGAATGTGCTATGCTAAAACATGTCGAGACCGGCAACATCCATTATCAGGACGAACTGCAAAATACGGAATTATCTGCAGACAACTACCTGGTAGGACTTATGAGCCCGGGCGATATCGTCAGACAGGAAAAGGATGAGATCATTGTCTTTGTGGCACTCATTACCCGCGCCGCCATCCGTGGCGGTATGGATCCGGACGAAGCCTACTCTCTCAGTGACTACTATATCCAGCAGATCGAATCCCCTGACTGCACAGACCTCAACAATATCATGGATATCCATTTTCTTGCCTATGATACCTTTATCCACCGCGTGCATGAGATCCAGTTACAGGGAAAGGAATACTCTCCTTTTGTCAATGACTGCATCGCACTGATCCACCGCAACATCTATGAAAAGATCACTCTGGAGGATCTGGCAGAAGCCCTAGGCTATTCCACCTATTACCTGTCCTCCCAGTTTAAAAAACAGACCGGGCAGTCCATCGGCGATACATGACAGATCTGCGCATAGAAAAAGCCAAGGAAATGTTGACCTATAACAACATTTCCCTGACTGATCTGAGTGCCAAATTACATTTTTCCACGCCGTCTTATTTTTCTTCTGTCTTTAAGAAGCGCACCGGGCTGCCCCCATCCGCATATGTGCAGAGCCTTTCTAAGCCTGCTTCTTCATCGCAACCGTGATCTTAAAGAGATCACCGTCAATATCGATGGTCAGTTGTCCGTCCATGAGTGCGGTCAGGCTGGATGCGATGGAAAGTCCCAAGCCGTGACCTTCGGTATTTCTCGATGCATCACCTCTGACAAAACGTTCCATCAACTCGTCACTGCTGATGTTGAGCGGATACTTGGAAATATTCTTAAAGATCATGCGCACCTGGTCACCTGCATCTTCCACATTGACATAGACTCTGGTATGGTCCTGTGTATATTTGCAAATATTGCTCATGATATTATCAAATACCCGCCACAGATGTCTGCCGTCTGCCATGATGTTGGCAGGATTCTTTGCTTCATTTACCACAATCTCAATATCCTGTGCTTGCAGTTTATCCTGATACTCTCCGACCACCTGCGAGATCATCACAGCGGCATCACAGGCTTCCATATGCATCTCTACATTACCGGTGGATGCCTTGGATGCTTCTAAGAGATCTTCAATAAGTTTTTTCAAACGAGCTGACTGGCGATCCAAGACCTCGACATACTCTCTTACTTTTTCCTCAGAAATACCCTCCTTTTTGATCAGATCTACATAGTTGATAATAGAGGTCAGCGGTGTTTTGATATCATGCGACACATTCGTGATGAGTTCTGTCTTGAAGCGTTCACTCTTCATCTGTTCTGCCACTGCAATAGCGATCCCCTCGCCCACATGGTTGATATCTTCGCCGTGTTCTCTCATAGGAGCAATCATATGTGTGGTATCGATCGGCTCATTATAATTGCCACTGGCGACACGCTTTCCACCATCTTTTAATTTCTTTGCCATCAAGACCAGATAGAAGATCAAGGCTGTCTCGGCTATCTTATATAAAAAGAAAAGGAAAACGCCTGCGCCATAAATACCGGTTGCCAGTAAGGCCATCAGTTCCACCAAGGCTAAAATGGCAAGCCCTAGGCCTAAACGCGTGCTTAGTTTTGTATTTTCATGTATTGCACGATGCAGCCGTCTGATAGGATTGATCAGCCATTTTCTATAAAAGGCTGCAATATAATGCCAAAGTGTATGTTTCCAGAATTGACCTGACTTGATACGCGTTGCCGTACTCATGCAAAATGCCAGTGCAAGCAATGTCCAAAGGATTGCAAGCACAATGGACAAAGTAACGAACTCTGCCAATGCCAGAACCCCACTATAATAGGCCATCCACAATCCTATATTCCCTATCACGCCTAAGCATACACCTGTTGCAACTACAATGCCGTAAATACCATAAGGTACGCGATCCGCCCATCGTAGGTAAATCGCATCATCTTCCTTGCGATGTCCGGACATGGTCATCAGAAAAACAAAGGAAACGATAAACAAGAGCAACGATACCAGAAGGATCGGCAGATAAACCTTCTGCAGCATAGTCAGTATGGCAGTAAGTATATACGGAATCCACAGATAATCACTCATGCCATTGGCAAAGACCAGATCATCTTCATATTTTTGCAGACGATTGATGACTTCAAAGAAATTGCCTGGATCCAAAGCACTTTTTCCATAAGAAAAAGATCCCATAATGGTGATTGCCGCATCGCGGTAATTCTCTTTGACTACTTCCTGCTGTTCATCCGTCAATTGCGCTGTATCATTTGCCTCCAGAAATACATCTTCCAGATTTGGAATCATATAAATACGGTAGAATGTATACGTTCCTTCCGGCGGCAGTTCTCCTGCAAGAAGGTCTCCTGCATTATTCCCTTCATTTTCGACATCATCCGACATATTGTCTTCATCTGTCAGATTTTCTTCTATATTATCTGCATCTTCACTGTCTACGTCATAATCATAATACTCCAACCGATCTCCATTTTTGCTTTCATCCAGATAGACTTCATCATTTCCAACATATCCATAGACATTGGTCTGCATGGCTCCCAACCAGGTATCCGTGTTATAATGGTATTCATTTTTATCGAAAAATACATTTTCATACACGCCATCCATTTCCCGATGGTTTTTATCCTGCAGCCACTGGATCAGATAAGGTGATCCATAGACAAAATTGTTGTTCCGCACAACATTGAGTTTGTCGCCATCTCCTGTTACCTGAAAATCAATCTGCTCTACTGCGTAGGTCAGCAAAGAGCCATCCAAAGCATCCCAGGAGCCGCCCTCTTCGGTTGCACTCTCCTTCAAATAGGCTGCATAGTTGGAAACCATATGTTCCTGCATGAGTTCTGCGATCGTATCATTTTGATTCCCATATTCGGCACGTAAACCGATACTGAAGATCATCATGATAGCGGCAAGCAGGGTAGTTATTCCGGTTATACAAGCAATCAAAAGCGCAAAAGCCTTATACGCCGTTTGTCCTTTCCAATTTTTTTTCATATCAAATTCCTCACATTTCTTCCTGTTTTATTTCATCGTGGCAGTTTGTACGGACGGGCTCTATTTGTCTTCAACCTTGTACCCTCTTCCCCACACAACCTTAACATACCTTGGTTCTGCCGGATCATACTCCAGTTTTTCACGCAGATGACGGATATGGACAGCAACGGTATTTTCTGTGCCAAAGGCATCTTCCTTCCAGACCTGTTCATAGATTTGTGCCGGGGAAAATACTTTTCCCGGGTTTTCCATCAAAAGATGCAGGATATCATATTCTGTCCTTGTCAGATTGACCAGTTCTCCATCTAACGTCACTTCTTTCGCCCGATCATTTAATACGATCGGACCGATCGCGATGATGCCATCATCACCGGAAGCGCTTGCATGGTTTCCCCCCAGTTGCATGTAGCGGCGCAACTGTGATTTGACCCTGGCCTGCAATTCTACCGGATTGAAAGGTTTTGTCACATAATCATCTGCGCCGACATTGAGTCCTAAAACCTTATCCGTATCCTCACTCTTTGCTGTCAAAAGTATGATCGGAACATTAGATGTCTCGCGAATCTTTGCCATGGTCTGGATCCCATCCAGCCGTGGCATCATCACATCCAGGAGCACCAAATGTATTTCTTTTGTTTCCAGCACTTCCAGCGCTTCTATACCGTCATATGCCGTATAGACCTGATAGCCCTCACTTTCCAGATAAATCCGCAGTGCAGAAACAATATCTTTTTCATCATCACAAACCAGTACGTTTACCATTTTATCCTCCAGAGAATTTTGTTGTGTTTTTTAAGATGATATCTGATGCCTTGCAAAATTATGCATCCGACACACAAAAACCGCCACAACATGTATTGATTAATCATATACATATTGTAGCGGTTCATCATTTAATTTCCAAGTAGGGAAGTCTTTAAGACTTTCTTAAGTTATCCCTTATTTTCAACTTCATATTTCAGGAATTCGTAGGAATACTCTGCCTCCCCTCCTGTAATAGAGTGAAGTGTTGTCCCGATACCATAGAGTGTTGCATAGGGAATCTCTGCCTCAATCCTTTGCCTGCCATTCTCCTGCTCCGGATTCATGCCCATGATCCTGGCACGGCGCTTGCTGAGTTCTCCCATAACATCGCCAACTTTATCCTCCGGTACACGCACCTGAAGCGATGCGATTGGCTCCAAAAGGACAGGATCGGCTTTCATGAGGCATCCTTTAAAGCCATGGTGGCTGCTGTCTTAAAGGCTGCCTCTGACGAATCCACCGAATGAGATGAGCCGTCGTAAAGATTGACATGGATGCCGACCACCGGATATCCTGCGAGCGGTCCTGCCTGCGTTCCCTCGGCAATACCCTTTTCCACTGCCGGAAAGAAATTCTTCGGTATGGCTCCGCCAACAACAGTCTCTTCAAATTCATATGCGCTGGTCAGATCTTCTGACGGAGATACTTTAATTTTGACATGTCCATACTGTCCATGTCCACCGGATTGCTTCTTGTGCTTGTATTCGACATCCGCACTGCCCCGGATAGTCTCACGGTATGCTACTTTCGGTGCTTCTAATTGCATCTCGACGTTATATTTGGCTCTTAGTCGGTCTGCGACCGCCTGCAAATGTTGTTCACTGATGCCATATACAAGCGTCTGACGGTTTTCACTGTCATTTTCCACCCGAAGTGTCCGGTCTTCTTCTGCCAGTTTTAAAAGCGACTGCGTCAGTTTGTCATCCTCCTTGGCATCGGCCGCAAAATAGCGCATTGCACAATATGGCGTGGAAATTGCGGTCGCCGGATAAAGAACCGGCGTTGCCTTGGTCGAAAGTGTCGTGGAGGTCTGCAAGCCCGACACCTTGCTGAGGGCACCCACATCGCCCGCGTGCAGTTCCTCTACTTCTTCTGCCTTGCTTCCCTTCATGACATACAACTTACTGATGCGGATCTCCTGTCCTTTGACTGGGTCGTATAGGTTATCGTCTGACTTGATAACACCGGACATGACCTTAAAGAGGGAATACTTTCCAATAAAAGGATCCATGATAGTCTTAAATACATAGGCTGTCTTTGCCTTAGCAAAATTATAATTAGCCTCGAAAAGTTCCTGGGTCAGAACATTCATACCGGTTGCACTGCGCTGATCCGGTGACGGCAGATATTTGATGATGTCTGCCAATAGTGTATACATACCTCTTTCCATGGTATTGGATCCCATCATGACCGGTACGATTGTTCCCTCGGATACATTGACGCGGAGTGCCTGTCGGATCTCGTTCTCCGAGAAAGTCTCGCCTGCAAAATAGCGGTCCAGAAATTCTTCACTGGTCTCTGCTACCGCCTCCATCAGGGCTTCCCGATAGATAGAGAGATTTTCCATAGAATATTCCGGCACTTCTGACTTTACAACCGTTCCATCGGATTGCCAACGCTTTGCCCGCTCTTGGATCACATTGACATAACCCACAAATTCCTCATTTTCACGCAGTGGAAAATGAAAAGGTGCAATACACTTGCCATACAATTCCTGTAAACCCAGTACAACATTTTTAAAAGAGACATCATCAATATCCATGTCGCTTACATAAACGATACGCGGTAAATGGTATTTTTCGCACATAGCCCATGCCTTGCGCGTTCCGTTCTCCACACCATTCTTACCGGAAATAACGATGATGGCAGCATCTGCAACGCCTACGGCTTCTTCAATCTCCCCCACGAAATCGAATGCTCCCGGCACATCCAGAATGTTGATCTTGTGATCGTCCCACAAAATCGGCTGCACAAGCATCTGCGTTGTTGCCGCCGGTTCTGTCATGCGTTGCTTGGATGCGGTTGCAATACCATTCATCGCGGACACCAGACTGGTTTTGCCTGCCCCACTGTGCCCCAGAACAACCACATTACGAATTTTGTCCGTTGTAAAAACCTTCATGTCACATGTCCTCCTCGCTTCGTTTTCTCTTACTGCTATTGTAGCAAGGTGGATGGCATATTACCACTCTTTTTTCAGAATTTTCTGTTTTTTTATCGCTTGTACATTAGTTGGCAGATATTTTGTTTATTCCAAGTATTTCTTTTCTATCCACGCTCCCACACGGGGAGCGACGGCCGGAAGTGAGAGCAGGCTCCTTGGTCACTTGATTTCAATCCACGCTCCCACACGGGGAGCGACCGCTGTCTAAAGTAGGAATTTACCAATTTACGCTATTTCAATCCACGCTCCCACACGGGGAGCGACAGAACAGGCAAATGTGACGGCAGTCTTTGACCTTATTTCAATCCACGCTCCCACACGGGGAGCGACAAAGTAAAACGCCCATAGGATGACAAGTTCCAAATTTCAATCCACGCTCCCACACGGGGAGCGACAAAGATGCAGGAAAGCACGTTACAGGAAGATAAGATTTCAATCCACGCTCCCACACGGGGAGCGACACGGGTCGAAGTGCGGTTTGTCGTACTGGCATGTATTTCAATCCACGCTCCCACACGGGGAGCGACGGTTCCGTGGCAAACATACTAATCTGATATGTATATTTCAATCCACGCTCCCACACGGGGAGCGACACTGATAAACTGTGCAAATTCTGATTCACTTCTATTTCAATCCACGCTCCCACACGGGGAGCGACGTACTGCGTTATAACTTGCAATAGCGTACTTATCATTCAATCCACGCTCCCACACGGGGAGCGACGTAATCGCTGTGTATCTATCACCACTACATTCAATTTCAATCCACGCTCCCACACGGGGAGCGACACGATACTCCCTGTACTCGTCCACGGTTAATAATATTTCAATCCACGCTCCCACACGGGGAGCGACCGACATGTACCTGCAAAGGGTCAAGCCTTATGTATTTCAATCCACGCTCCCACACGGGGAGCGACGAGCGAGAGGACACAGCACTGTTGCCCTTTTATAAATTTCAATCCACGCTCCCACACGGGGAGCGACTAATCCATTTAGGCAACATACATTTCCATATAGATTTCAATCCACGCTCCCACACGGGGAGCGACAGCAATATTATACAAAAATTTCGCATATTTTCATTCATATGTGACAATTATAAATATACATTGCATTTCTATGCATCCTTTTGCGGATGCATAATACCACATAATAAAAAATATGCGGCATATATCTGGTGCGAATCACACAGGTATTTTATGTGTGCATGTCATTCGCACTCTACATGTTACAAAACCAGGGGCTGATCAACCGGTATTCCTCGTTCAACGCCAATATGTTCTACTCTGGTTTGATATTTATTTCCTAGATAATAGAAGCGCAAACTATCGACGCTTTCATCTATAATATCACTGAGTACTGCCTTTAATTTCACGCATTGCGCTTGATCAAGGATACACTCAAATACAGAATTTTGAACTCGCCTTCCGTAATTTTCGCACTGTTTTGCCACTTTCCGAAGTCGACTTTTTCCCATTGCGCTTTCTGTATTTACATCATATGTAATCAACACGAGCATTCTTTACCACCTCATTTCCACAGAAAAACCGGGTACCCATCTAAATCTCCTCGCAAATATCTTGCAAGTAGCATAGCCTGAACATAAGGAACCATCCCCCACTCAACTTTTTCCTTCAAAAAAGGATGTGTAATCATTTCTTTTTTCTTATTTTGCCATTCTGTCAAAATTTTTTTCCTGATTTCATCATCCATGATAACTGCACCATTTTCTTTTCTCTTAAAATTCTTTTTATTTACTATTTTTTTGTTAATCAATGACAAAACAAAACGATCTGCACACACAGCCCTAAACTCCTCAATCAAATCCAGCGCTAATGAAACTCTTCCCGGTCTATCTGTATGAAGGAATCCAACATATGGATCTAACCCAACAACCTCCAACGCAGAGGCTATTTGATTTGTCAATAAAGTATATACAAAAGAAAGCATTGCATTTACATTATCTAATGGCGGTCTTTTATTTCTGCCCTGAAACACAAAATCGTTTTTCTGTTGCAAAATAAGTTCATTAAAAACTCCAAAATAAATACTGGCTGCCTCCCCTTCATACCCTCTTAATTGGTCCAGCGAATTAGCATCCTGTATCAATTCCAATGAATTTTTTAACTGCTGTGATGCATGTTTTACACGTTCCTGGTCAATCTGCATTGCATGATCTCGGATTGCACGCTCCAACACCCATCTTGCATTATACACTTTTCCTAAAATACAATTCTTTGCAAGTTCCAAACTAATTGTTTCGTCTTTACAACTGATATATTGTTGTTCACGTAAAACTACATTTCCCTTCGTTTTCCTATAACACGCGCCAAAAATTTCCCCTGCGGTGTTAAATAACAAAGTGAAATATTACGCTCCATACAAGCCCCCATAAGCGCTGGACTTGTCCCCCTGTATCCGAAAGATACGATACCTTCCAGATTATGTAAGGGCACCCGTCCCACTTCTTTTTGCTCATCATATACAACAATATTTTCTCCATCTAAACTCAGATAACTACTTTCAGATGTTACATATAAAGTATTTAACAACTTCTTCACTCTGTTCCCTCCTCAAGCATCTGTTTTATATAATTTTTGACAGACGACGTTTGTTCCAACCTTGGAAGGCATATATCTTTCAGAGAACATGCATTACAAGCTTTGCTTTGTTTTACTTTTGGCGTATAGTTCCTCTTATAATACTCGTGCATTTCCTGAAACATATCTTTCACTTCTTTTCGAAGTGCATCTGAAAATTCCACTCGCTCTCTTTTTCTTGTTTCTCCGTAAAAAATAGCACCTTCTTGTATATTTGTAGAGAACATTTCTTCCAAGCACATTGCCTGAGCAACCAATTGTAATTTATCTTCATCTGTCTTTTTGGGTTTTCCCTTTTTATATTCAACTGGATACACCGAATACGTTCCACGATGACCACACAAAGTAATACCATCGTCGCATTTATGAAACTCTACAATATCACATTCTCCACTTGCTCCAAGTTGTCTTGACGCAACCGGAAGTGCCCGAACAACAAGCGTATCTTTCCGCTTCTCGTCAAAATATGGATCATGTGCTCTTTTGTGCATCAATTCTCCGACTACCGTGTGAACATTTTCCGCCCATTGCTGTTCAACATGAATCAACGCCCATTGTCTTCTACAAAATTTAAAGTGCTGTATCCCCGATATCATTAAATACTCTTCTTCTGTATACTCCATTAAATCATCCTTTTCACTTCGACAGTATTCGGAATATCTTCTTCGTGTACTTGAACAATATAATCCTGATATTTTCTTGGATATTCAACTTCCTCCTTCTTTTTCACTTCGACTGCATCAAACAACTTATATGCCGGACAATCTCCTAATTCTTTACTGTGCTTAAAAACAATCAACTCACGAACCGCCATTTTTCCTCTTGCTGCAGAATGATCGTTTTCAAACATATTGATAATTGCTTCCCACAGTAAATCAAGATCCTCCTCCGAAAAACCGGTAACTTTTCTTGCAAGATTTGCTGATACATATCCCTCTACACGATATAAACCATATGGTACAATGCTCTTTCTACCCATTTCCGTATTTTTATTTTCAGCATCTTTTTCTGTAGTAATTGCTACCCTAGTTATTGTCACTTCCTGACTAATAATTGGGTCAATACTTCTTGCAAACCCCAACTGTACCGGTCCCCTCACCTGACCACAATTTAAAGAAGCCTTTACAAATGTTGTCATGACAGCCCCAAAAGTACGAATATCATAAAAATTATCACACATGTAATCTCTTAATTTCACATCTACATCTGGATCAGTTTTTTTCAATTTTTTCAGAGAGTCCGTTATCTTTTTATCATCTTTTTCTTCAATTTCCAAACTTTCACATGCCTTACGATCGCTTCTGTTTAATGGAACATCTTCTTTTATATAAATCTGGTATCCCTTTGCATCCTCTTTCACCATTTCAACATAATTGCGAATTTTACGTTTTAAACATACGTCTGTAACTAATCCCAATCCACTTTCCGGATCAATTCTTGGCATATTACCGGCATCCGGATCTCCGTTTGGATTTCCATTCTCTACATCAAATAACACAACAAATTCGTATCTGTTTTTAATCGCCTCTCCCATTTATTTTTCCTCCTTTTTTTCATACATTTTCTGGGTTTGATGATAATAACCTAACATAAATTTTCCTTGCTCATCCAATGACAAACGCTTTGGAAATCCGCTTGCTCCCTCGGTCATTTCTATTCTTACAATAAGTTCTGTCAACAAATTTTCAAAATGTATTTTCTTACCTACCGATTCTCGCTCTAACTTCTTTATATGACTGTTTTTCAACTTCATCAAAACCGGAAAAACAGATGCTGGCGTTGCGCATGCAGAATTAAAATAACGGTCTCGAATCGTTGTATTAATTCCCGGATTTGCATCTTTTTGAATGAATTCCAGTACCGCAAATATTCTGCCCAATACATATGCAGTTTCTTGACATTCTTCGTTCAATCCCATATAACTCTCTCCTTCTCTCCATTGATAATTTTGAATTAAAAAAGCTTTTAGAATAGCAGCACGACCATAGGTGATTTTCCCCTGTTCCGCACGAATTCGAATCAACGTATCCGTATAAAGACTCTCTGGATACCTGTCGTCCTCTAATATTGCTTTTAAAACCATTGTTGCCATATTGGGAATAGGCATTTTATCTTTTGCATTCTGGTTTACTGTTGCTGACAGCATCTTACGAATTCCTAAATAATCCTGATTTTCCCAAGATGGTTTTACTATTTCCATTCGTCTATAATGTTTTTCAATATTTTTCATTATATTTCCAAATGAATTCTGATAAAAGCAACGAACCGACAATCTTGCTGCATTCGGTGCCAAACATAAAATATAAAATTTCTGCTCTGGATCTATCTTGACATCCTCAGTATCAACCCATATATTTTTTCTCAAATTTCCAAAAACTTTTTTTAACTGTTCCTGGTTATCCGGTTGTGGATCTAATGACAGGAAAAACATTTTTTGATATTCCTGCTTTGCCGATTCCGCCCAGAAGACCACCAAGGAATCCCCTAGTTGAAATGTATATTCTTTTTGATTTAATAGATAATTTAAAGCAGTTGTATAAGCAAATTCTGCATACTTTCCAACCGGAGCATTGTAACTTTGTTCTTTGCCATATGACTCGAATGCAGGCGCATTAAAGGAAACCAATGCCGCGCCACTTGACTGAGCACCCGGAACCCCTTTTATCCCTCTATGAATACGTGCAATCTCTGTTTTTTCTCCTGTTACAAGACAAATACCCTTTGTTTCTTCCTGCAGATTTTCCTTCCGATTTTCCCACGCCATTCTAATTGACGCATCATCCTGTGCGTATAACTGACTCATGGTAAAAATCAGATTACCACCTTCATTCAATTCTTCCCAACGTTCTTGCACCAATGGATCATGCAATGCATTTGATGGATTCCAAGTTTCAAAATATTTACAGATTGCCTCCGCCATTACACCATCTGTTTCCTTTAAGATTGACAAATGCCGGTTCTTCGCTGCCTGAAAGCATTCCATCGTTCTTTCACTTGTCCCATCTATATCAATCCCCAAAAAATATTTTGCATTGTCACATAAAAAATTTGCTGACACCCCAGAGGATCTAGTCACCATCTCCGGCACCTGCATATCACTTGAAATCCATACACTTTTCTTTCCACGTTCTTCTTCATGTTTCAATGATATAATCGCTTTGATGCTTCCATCTTTATTCAGATCAATTGCAAATGAAACCTTTGCGAAACACCAGCCTGGTTTTGGCACCTTATCTTCCTTGGCAAGATTTTCATAATGTTGAACCAATGCCTGCAAAATCATCGAATCACCTCACAGTCTCTCAAGTCCAGCACGCCTCTTCTCATAACTGCTCGAAAAAACATCGGCTGTATATTATCTCTGTCACTATAGTCCATATCATATAACATAAACCCAAGATCTTTTTCTGGCACTTCATCGTATATCGTATGTATCTCTTTTTCTTCGCATAAACAAAACTGAGCAGGAAATTCTCTACACCCAAAATACGGCATATGGTAGCATTCGCCTCTTTTTAGTCGTCGCATCATAATATCCTTAAACTTTCCGGGATTATCAGATGCATTTGCCTGATCTGTCATTTCAAAATGTGCCTCGATCACATAAGAGACATTACATAAAATCAAGGATGCTCTCTGTACAATCTCTTCCTTTGTGCTAATATAAATAGACTTATCTGATCCATTATATGCCTGTAAAGCATTGCTTGCAGAAACTTTGCTTTTCACCTCATTACGTCTTACACTGGTAAATCGAATTGGATTTTGAACATAAATTTTATCAATCACCCAGCGAAGTCCGGGATGCCAGTATATTGCTTCCAAAATTCCTCTCGCAGCTGACGGTGTCATCACATCATAGGAACAACGTTCCACTTTCATTTCCGGACGCGAAAACAATGCATAATCGCCCCATACTTGAACCTTTACCCCCATTGCCATTTTATAGTACCTCTCCTTTCTTATAGCAGGCCGCTATATAATCTCGTGGTTGAAAATAAAAATCTGTATTATAATTAGAAATCCATTCATCCACCCAAGAATGATATACCTCCCATATGCCCATTAAAATCTGTTCATCTGTATAACAATCTTCAATCAATCTTTCATATACCTCTCCAATATCCCAATAATCCGGTATTCGATATCTGCATTCCCCAACATTATCAAAATTCCCCTCTGGTATGTGAGATGCATCAATAAACTCATTTGAAACTTTTTCAATTGGCTCACAGTGAAACACGTCAGCATATTCATAGATTCTTTGTATTTCCTTTTTCCCTAAATATTCCGTCACATCCTGTCTGGATCTTTTTTTACGCGTCCTATATATTCAATCAAACTGCAAGTATAAAACAGTGCATTATTATTTTTTGTTCCCATATACAACCTCATTTCCTACATATTCTACTATTTGTTTGCTTCCATGGTATAAAATCATGCTCTTTCTCCTTTTTCAACCATACTTCGCTCGATTTCAAACTCTATAAATTGACTATACTACACAGTTTATTTTTTATCAAGTTTTTATTTTATTTAAAATACTATTGAAATTTATTTTGTTGTTTTAAAAATATATTGCTCTTTTTTAGAAAATCATTTATACTGACACAAGTCTGGTAATCCAGTGGATTGAAATAATAGTATTTTGAATAACTAAACTATGGCGGTGTGAAGACAACCTTCGCACCGCTATTATTTTACATATATAAAGCCATTCCATCATCTATTGAAAAATCAATTCCACAGTCTTCTGAATATTGCTCTAACGATACCAATTGGTAAAAATCCTGCATATCCTCCGAAACAGGCTGAATCATACCTGCCCCATATAATTTTTCAAAAAAATTACTGTTCACCTGGATACAAAACTGCCCCGCCTTTCGTACTCTATCTTTTGATATGCCTTTTATTTTAATCTCTTGCAATATTTCATGGGATTCCGGCTCAATTCCAATAAAAACAGTTTTTGTATCCTGCTCGATTAATTTAAATTCTTTCCCGACTTTTGCAAAATTATAGTCCTTGTTTCGGAATTCATCCATAATATGTTTTTTATCCAGATTCTCTCCTCGGAATTTATATAAACGTGCAAAATATGCCGTAATACTCTCCATATCTGCAATATTTGGGTAATCACACAAGGCTGCTTTTGCAACATCAATCTGCTGTTTCTGGCTTGGCGCCACCTTCTGACCCTCTAATTCAAAAATATAAACTTTACTCTCTTCTACTGTCCGTTTTCCTTCCCTATTACATCGCCCTGCTGCCTGAATCATAGAATCGATACCGGCAATCTCACGATATACACAAGAAAAATCCAAATCCACACCTGCTTCTACAAGACTTGTCGATATTAGAATACATTTTTTCTTCGTGGACAATCGTTCCTTAACACACTTAAGTACCCGCTTTCGATGTTTCGGATACATGCTTGTAGACAAATGATATACCCCTCCCCCTTGAAGCGAATGATAAAGTTCTTGTGCATCTTTTCTCGTATTTACAATGCACAAAACACTCTGCTCTTTTGCAAGAAGTTCTGTTATGCCCTCTTGGGAAATAGATCCAATATTCTGATATGTCACGCGCTCAAAAAAACGAAATTGTTCTCCCAGCCTTGGACATAATTCCACAATTTGTTCTTTAGAAACAAAAAAGTCATCCAATGCCGGCTGTGTTGCCGTACATAATACAACACTGGTTCCATAATTTTCTACCAATTCCTGTATCATTGATAGGCAAGGTGTCAAATAATCTATTGGAAGCATCTGTGCTTCATCAAAAATAATGACGCTGTTTGCAATATTGTGAAGTTTTCTGCACTTAGAGGATTTGTTTGAAAATAAGGATTCGAAAAATTGTACATTTGTAGTTACAACAACCGGCTTATCCCAATTTTCACTTGCAAGTTGCATTGGTCTAAATTCTTCCGTTCCTTCATAATCTACATTACAATGATTTTCTAACACATTATCATCACCGAGAATCTCACGAAAAATGTGTGCATTCTGTTCAATAATACTGGTGTATGGTATAACATAAATAACACGATCCATATTATGCTCTACCGCATGTTTTAGAGCAAACGCAAGTGATGCCACTGTTTTCCCACCCCCAGTAGGCACTGTCAAGCGGAAAACACCTTTTGGTTTCTTTCCCTCATCCAAACAGTGTTTCAGTATCTCCGTTCGCCTTCCATCAACACTATTTAAGTCATCGTTCAACAACCATGTAGAAATGTATTTTTCCAATTTATCCAAAAGGACATCCATGGACTGTCCTGGGGCGCGCTCCGTTTGTCCATTCTTCATGAATGCCTCTGTGTCTAAAAAATCAGCATCCACAAGGCATGAATAAATCATTCTTATAAAAACGCTCAAAGAAAAATCATTGTTTCGACCTTTGGCTATTTTCATTGGCAGTGTTGATATTGGAGGGATGCAGATTTCTTTTTTGTATGCTTCATAATCAGCAATTTTCTTTTCGCGTCTTCCGCATAAACTGGTCGCGATTGCTGAATTTCCATAATCGGGTATCCCTGCATGATGCCCTGCGATACAATAACTTAAGAAAGAATAATAACCTCCAAGTTTCATACAAAGTTGCGCACCTGCAGTAGAATGATCAACCATATTGTTGTTATTCTCTATAATCTTGTTTTGGAAATCATCGGAATATTTCCCTATATCATGCAACAATCCACAGCAATATCCCCAATCTTCTTTTCCAAATCTTGCCGCAAATTGTCCTGCTAGTCTGGCTGTTTCTTCCAGATGCTGTTTTAATGTCTGCTCCCGTTCTCCCTCTTTATGAGCAATGTATCCGCCATCTATCATTATCGCACACTTGCCTCTTTCCACTCTACCAACACGTCTTCACTTATTTTGCGTTCCTTAATGGCAGCATCCACCACATCCACTGCCACAGGCTCCATCACTTCCTCCGCAACATCCGCCTGTGCTATGGTCACAATCACAATTCAGAGCATCTGCGATCAGAAGACTTCCCTGCATAAAGGCTTCTATGGCATCATCAGCCAGTCCTTCCACATTCGGACATACTGCTATCCCATAAGCAGACAAGGCCTGCAGGGCGCCATCGCCGATATTCTGGCAGATAACAAGTGATACAGAATAGTCCTCCATTGTGCTTGCCACTGCTTCATGCCCCTGTCCAAATGGTGACACAACCGCAGAATCCATAATCTTTCCGTTCTCATTTTCATAGAGTTTAAAAAAATCAGCATGTCCAAAGTGCTGACCTACATTTCCTGTTTCCTTGTCATAAGTTACTGCTACTACCATAATTCCTTCTACCTCTCTTTATATTTTTGATTTATCTGAATATATGCTACCCCAAAATATGCCTGTCTTTTGTATGATTACAAACTTCCTGCTATAAGAAGAAGCACAGCGATTGGCTCACTGTGCTTCGATATGTTTCTTTTTGACACACTAATGCTTTGGAACAAGCACTGTCTTACCGCCCATGTATGGCTGTAAAGCCACTGGAATATTAACAGAACCATCTGCATTTAAGTTGTTCTCTAAGAATGCGATCAACATTCTTGGTGGTGCAACAACCGTGTTATTCAAGGTATGGGCAAAATACTTACCATCCTTACCCTTCACACGGATCTTTAAACGGCGAGCCTGTGCATCCCCAAGATTTGAGCAGGAGCCTACCTCGAAATATTTCTTCTGTCTAGGTGACCATGCCTCTACATCACATGATTTTACTTTCAGATCTGCAAGATCTCCGGAACAGCACTCCAGGGTACGAACCGGGATATCCAGACTGCGGAAGAGATCAACGGTGTTCTGCCACAACTTGTCATACCAAGCCTTGGAATCTTCCGGATTACATACAACGACCATCTCCTGCTTTTCAAACTGATGGATACGATAAACACCACGTTCCTCGATGCCATGGGCACCTTTTTCCTTACGGAAGCAAGGAGAATAAGAAGTCAGGGTATATGGTAATTTTTCTTCATCATTCAAAGTATCAATGAACTTACCGATCATAGAATGCTCGGATGTACCGATCAGATAGAGGTCTTCACCCTCGATCTTATACATCATGGCATCCATTTCTTCAAAACTCATAACACCGGTAACCACGTTAGAACGGATCATAAACGGTGGTACACAGTAGGTAAATCCACGGTCAATCATGAAGTCTCTTGCATAAGAGATCACTGCAGAATGCAGTCTTGCAATGTCTCCCATCAGATAGTAGAAGCCGTTTCCAGCAACCTTTCCAGCGCTCTCAAGATCAATGCCGTCAAAGCGTTCCATGATATCTGTATGATATGGAACCTCAAAATCAGGAACGACCGGCTCGCCAAACTTCTCGATCTCGACATTGCAGGAATCGTCCTTGCCGATCGGTACGGATGGATCAATGATGTTTGGAATGTTCATCATGATCTGTGTAACCTTTTCCTGTAATGCTTTTTCTTCCGGCTCTAACTCCGCAAGTCTCGCAGAAATACCGGCAACCTCAGCCTTGACTGCTTCTGCCTCTTCCTTCTTGCCCTGTCCCATCAAAGCACCGATCTGCTTAGCGATCTTGTTCTTCTTGGAACGGAGTTCATCTGCTTCCTGCTGTGCAGCTCTCGCCTGCGCATCTAACTCGATAACCTCATCTACCAGATGAAGTTTGTGCTCCTGAAACTTATTCTTGATGTTCTGTTTTACAATTTCAGGATTTTCTCTTAAAAACTTAATATCGATCATTTTGTTTTCCTTCCATTATCAAAAATCTATTGGTAATCCCACTGCTTCGCAGCAAAGTTATTACTTCAACGGATATTTATCTGTGAGTTCGTCCACAATCTTGCGCGCCTTTGCCACGCCATCTTCGCCTTCCCTGATCACGCTGGCGATTGCCTCTGCAACACGATCAAAGTCGTCTTCCTTCAAGCCTCTGCTTGTAGCTGCCGGTGTACCAAGACGGATACCGCTTGTAACAAATGGGCTCTTCGGATCGTTCGGAATGGTATTTTTATTGGCGGTGATGTGTGCATCATCCAGCCACTTTTCAACTGCCTTTCCTGTCAGATCATATGGGGTCAGATCGACAAGCATCAAGTGATTGTCAGTACCACCGGATACGATCTTGATATCTCTATCCTGCAAGCCTTTGGCAAGTGCCTGTGCATTGTCAGCCACCTGTTTCATGTAGACCTTAAACTCCGGCTGCAAAGCTTCCTGGAAGCAGACTGCCTTGGCTGCGATCACATGCATGAGCGGACCGCCCTGTGTTCCAGGGAATACAGCCTTATTGAAGTTATATTTTTCATTCGCCTCTGCGGTAGCCATGATCATACCACCACGCGGACCACGTAAAGTCTTATGGGTTGTTGTCGTAACAACATCCGCATAAGGAACCGGACTTTCATGCAAACCTGCTGCAACAAGACCGGCAATATGTGCCATATCAACCATGAGCACCGCATCTACCATATCGGCGATCTGACGGAAACGCTTGAAATCAATGGCTCTTGCATAAGCAGATGCACCTGCAATGATCATCTTAGGATGACATTCTTTTGCAAGGCGCTCCACCTCATCATAATCAATAAATCCCTCATCATTCACACCATAAGGAACAATATGGAAATAAGTACCTGAGAAGTTGACTGGTGATCCATGGGTCAGATGACCGCCGTGATCCAAATTCATACCCATCACAGTATCTCCCGGCTTTAGTACGGCAAACTGCACTGCCATGTTTGCCTGAGCCCCGGAATGTGGCTGTACATTGACATAGTCGCATCCAAATAATTTTTTAGCACGCTCTCTTGCCAATTCTTCTACCACATCAACACACTCACATCCGCCATAGTACCGCTTTCCGGGATAACCCTCTGCGTACTTGTTGGTCAGTACACTGCCCATTGCCGACATCACGGCCGGACTCACCCAGTTTTCCGAAGCGATCAGTTCGATATGGCTGGACTGTCTGCCAAACTCTGCCGTAATGGCATCTGCAATCTGTGGATCTACTGCTTTGATATCTTCTAATGTGTACATCCTTTCCTCCTTATGATGTGCATGTTTACAAGTAACCTATCTTAGTTTGCCTTCTTTTTTCCCTTAATATGTACCTTCATCACATACCATAATTCTGTAGCGATGCAGATAGAAGAATAAGTACCGCATACAATACCAACCAAAAGTGGCAATGCAAATTCGCGGATACTTGTTACACCAAGAATCAGAAGCATAAGTACCATAACAACTGTCGTAAAGGAGGTACTGATGGATCTGGAAAGTGTCTGCGTGATACTCTCATTTGCCAGTGTCTGCAGACTCTCCGGTGTCTCATCACGAAGTACTTTTTTATTTTCACGGATACGGTCAAAGATAACGATCGTATCATTGACAGAATAACCGATAACCGTAAGCATACATGCAATAAATGCGCTGCCCACAGAAATACGTGCAACTGCATAAAGTGCCAGTACCACAAGCACATCATGGATCAGGGCAATGATGGCACTACTTGCAAACCGGATATCTTTAAAGCGGAACCAGATGTAAAGAAGCATAAAGAATGCTGCTACGATAACAGCAATCAAAGACTGTGAACGCATCTCTCCACTGATGGTAGAACCAATATTGGAAGAAGTGATCGCGCTCTCGTCTACACCATAATCATTTTCTAACATGGTATTGAGTGCTTCTCTCTGCTCCAGATCCAGACTTCTGGTCTTAAAGATGATCTGATTGGTATTATCAACAACCTGTGTCTGGACGTCATTATTGCCGATGACCTCAGCGATCTTTGGCACGATTTCATCATCTGCCTGTGCCAAAGTGTAGGCTTCGTTAAATTCTACGGTTGTTGAAGTACCGCCCAAAAATTCCAGACTATAATTTAATGCCTTATCTCCCTTTGCACCATGTACGCCCATGCCGACAAAGCCGACACAGATCACCAGGATAGAGCAGGCAAAGAAGACTGCCTTCTTGCTCATGAAGTTGATATTCTTCATTGCCTTTGCCTTGCCATAGAACTTCTGATCACGGAGTCCTACTGCATACAGAGCGTTCATCAAAATTCTTGTGATGACCAAGGCGGTAAACATAGAAAGAACAACACCAAGCGCTAAGGTAATGGCAAATCCCTTTACCGTACCGGAACCTAAAACACCAAGAACCGCTGCTGCGATCAATGTTGTCACATTACCATCAACAATGGCAGAAAGTGCTTTCTTAAATCCAATCTCAATGGCTGCGATCACACTCTTGCCTGCCGCAATCTCTTCACGGATGCGGGCAAAAATGATAACGTTGGCATCCACCGCCATACCGATGGAAAGGATGATACCGGCGATACCCGGCAATGTAAGGGTAATATCAAATGCCCACAGGATAAATAACATAAGTCCTGTGTAAAGTGCTAAAGCAAGGGACGCTGCCACACCCGGCACACGGTACATGATCATAAGGAAGATCATGACAATGATCAGACCGATGGCTGCTGCAAGCAAACTGGTAGATAATGCGCTGCTTCCCAGTTGTGCGCCTACGACTTCTGACTGCAACTCTTCCAGTTCCAGATTCAGACCACCAATACGGATATAAGAAGCAAGGCTGTCTGCCTCATCAAAATCACTCATACCCTCGATAACACACTTGCCATCTGTGATGGCTGCATTTACCTTTGGTACACTGACAAACTGTCCGTCATAGTAGATACCGATAGATTCACCTCTTGCGTAAGCCGTTGTGGTTGCATCCGCAAATGCCTTTGTTCCGGCATCTGTCAAGCTAATAGATACCACCGGCTCTGTTGCTCCTGTTGTCTGGTTCTGCTGATTGGTAGCCGTAGCATTTTTTACATCAGACCCCTGCAAAATAACGGAACCATTTGCGATCAGATCATTCAGGTCATAATTCAACTTATAACCACCGGTCGTGCTGTCATAAGAATAGTTCTGGTTTCCATCAGCATCTGTCTGCGCGATGAAATAAATAGAGCCCGGCGTTCCCAGTTCTGCTAAAAGTGCATTAGCATCCTTAACACCTGGAATCTCAACAGTGATTCTGTCATCACCGACCGGATAAACACTCGCCTCTGTTGTAGAGGAGTCGGATCCCAGTTCATTTTCGATACGCTTCTGTAACTTGGTGACCGTATCGTTTAAGTCTTCGCTGGACGGGGTATCTCCCACAACCTGATAAGTAATGCTGACACCACCTGCAAGGTCAAGACCCAGACGGATGTCAAAATCATCTTTGCCGGAAACGGTCGCTGTCACAATATTCCATGCCAGATAACCAAATCCGACAATGCAGGCAAGCAGGACTACAAGCCACGCTACTCCCTGCCCTTTCTTTAATCGTTTCATACTTCTTCTCCTTCTTTTGCAGCCAATGCCGCTTTTATCATAATGGCACATTCAACACGTTTTTTCTGAAGTGCACATCCTATATCGTATGCATTATGGATATCGCCATGGAAGTTGTAAGAATTGGCTGCACATCCACCACTACAATAAAATCTTGCAAAACATTCCCTGCACTTGTCCTTGGCATAGACATTGCAGGACTTGAACTCGTCACGCAGGTCTGTATTGACCACGCCATCATCCACATTTCCCATCAAAAAGTCGGTATTTCCAACAAACTGATGGCAAGGATAAAGATCACCCGTCGGTGTTACTGCTAAATATTCCGTTCCTGATCCACAACCTGACAAACGTTTTGCCACACAAGGACCGCCTTCTAAATCGATCATAAAGTGGAAGAAGTTGAAGTCATTTTCTTTTCCATGACGTTTTACCATCTCCAATGCCAGATTTTCGTATTCTTCCATCAACTGTGGCAAGTCCTCCTCGCGGATCGCATAGGAATCTGTCTCCTGTGCAACGACCGGCTCTACCGAGATCTGCTTGAAACCAAGGTCTGCTAAATGCAGGACATCCTTAGAGAAATCCAGATTGTTATGGGTAAAGGTTCCACGCACATAGTATTTTTCCTGATGGCGGCTGTCCGCGAACTTCTGGAACTTCGGTACGATCAGATCATAAGATCCTGCCCCCTTGCGGAAAGGTCTCATGCGGTCATGGACTTCTTTTCTGCCGTCGATACTCAAGACCACGTTGCCCATCTCTTTGTTGGCAAATTCCATGATGTCATCATTTAAAAGCACGCCATTGGTCGTAAGCGTAAAGCGGAACTTTTTGTCATGTGTTTCCTCCAGACTCCTGCCGTATGCGACCAGATCCTTAACAACCTGAAAATTCATCAGCGGCTCTCCGCCAAAGAAATCCACCTCTAAGTTGCGGCGATTGCCAGAATTGGCAACCAGAAAATCCAATGCCTTTCTGCCGACTTCGTAAGACATGAGTTCACGTTTGCCGTGATACTCGCCCTCCTCTGCAAAGCAATACTGGCATGCCAGGTTGCAATCGTGGGCAATATGTAAACACAGTGCCTTGACAACCGTAGGCTCTTGGCAAAATCTGTGATATAAGGCTCGTATGAGTCCTTTGTAAATAATTCCTCTGCGGCGATCAGTTCTGCGATCTCGTCCCAGACTTCTGCGATCTCATCCTTGTGATCCGGGTAGCGTTTTGCCATCTCTGCAAAAATGCTGTCCTTATCGGATGACTCATACATCTCGATCATATCGTAGGTCATGTCATCCACCACATGAATGGCTCCGCTGTTGACATCGATCACGATATTGTAACCGCCCATTTTGTATTGATGAACCAAAATAGTCCTCCTTCTATAAACGCACAAATGACCGAACGCTATCAAGCGTACGGTCGCGTGTACTTTTTCTTGTTTTAACTACAGAATGGAGCCTCCCACGAAAAGTAGGACGCTCCGCATTGTACAAATATGATGATTAGCGATTGTTCTCGCAAGACTGGTTACCTACAGTACAAGATGTCTTGCATGCAGACTGGCAAGATGTCTGGCACTCGCCGCATCCACCCTTCTTTACTGTGTTCTGTAACTTCTTTGTATTTAATGTCTGTACATGTTTCATTGTAAATATCTCTCCTTTACTGCTTGATTACGCTATATTATAGCATACAAGTGCCTAAAGGAAAAGCATTTTTTCTGCTTCCTCAACTCAGCATACCGCCCAGCATTGCCGATCCGATGCAGATGGCAGATGCAGTTCCCATATAGGGGATGGGCGGCAGGCTTCCTTTCTGGATCCAGAGGGCTGCCCCAAGCAGGGTTGCCACATATAAGATCCCAACCAAAAGCCCCCACAAAAACTTCTGCCTTTTCTTCCATTTTCCCAGGACAAAGCCCCCGATACCGCAGGAAAGCACATAGATGACGATCACGCCGACCTGGGCGACTGCATCCTCTTTTTCCACACGTGACACGATAAGGGCTAAAAGTACCAACAATAATCCACTGATAATATACATGACAAGCAGGCTGCGCACAACGCATCCCCTTCGTACCTTTGTCTCTTTCATTTTTCCATCCTTTCTCCACACTGGGATCGGATCCGTCCCATCATCCACTATGAATTTATGTAAATTCCATCTACAATATGACACATCCATTGCTTTTTTAGGGGAATAATGCTACAATGGACTCCGATATTTTTAGGAGGATAACGGAATGAGTACTGGTTGGATTGTATTGATTGTTGTATTGGTCATTCTCGTTGCGCTGATCATTGGATTGTATTTCCTTGGCAAGCGTGCCGAAAAGAAACAGGAAGAGCAAAACGCACAGGTGGAGGCAACCGCCCAGAATGTGACAATGCTTATCATCGACAAGAAAAAGTTACGGATCAAAGATTCCGGTCTGCCGGAGCAAGTGATCGCACAGACACCTTTCTATGCAAAGTTGTCCAAGTTGCCGATCGTTAAGGCCAAGGTTGGTCCAAAGGTCATGTCACTGATCTGTGATGCGACGATCTTTGATGAGATTCCTGTAAAGAAGGAAGTCAAGGCAAGAGTCAGCGGACTTTACATCACAAGTGTTCGCGGATTGCACGGAAAAACAGAATCCGAAGATGGCAAAAAGAAGAAAAAGGGGCTTCGTGCTTGGGCACTGCGCAAGCAGAAAGAACTCAATGCCAGCAAATAAGACATATCAAAAAGGCTTGTCCGATACGGACAAGCCTTTTTCTTTGCTCTCTTTATGCCGGTTGCACACGGACTTCCAGCCGGTTCTCTGCCAGTGTATTTCCACCGACATAGAGATCATAGACCAGTAAGATCTGCATGTGTGGTTCTTTTTCCTTGACGACATCCAATTCATAGACATGCGTGACAATATCCATATCCATGCATCCCATAGGGGTCCGCATCTGCGTACTTGTGCGCTGCCCCGGAAGAAATTCCATGACCCGTCCCATATCTCCTGTCGTCGTCATGCGGCAGCCGCCGTCCCAGACTTCCAATTTATTGCGGGTACGCCCCATCTCATCCACCTGCATATATTGAAGGATTGCTTTTCCATCCGTTTCCTGATATCTGCCGTGGTAGGTAAGCCGATTGGTATCCGCCTGCCCATCCACGGTCTGTATACTTGTCATTTCTATAAGAATACGATTATCCATTGGTATATCCTTTGTCTTTCTGTCTTAGTCTGTCAGCCCCGGTGCTTCCCGGATGGCTCATATAGGATTATACCCTATTCCTATCTTCTCTTCCATGGCATTTTTATCTGCACATTTTACGGACATCAGAGATAACGGAAACGGATCTGCTTGTCCTCGGACTCGATGAGTTTTTTATACTGATATAAGGTAAAGACCTGGTACATCTGCTCTTTTTCATCCTCTCCCACGACCTCATATGTATTGTCCCGAAAACACATATTGGGATACATGACGCACCACCAGTTTTTGCCCTGTGCCTGACCGATCCGCACCTGTAGGGAAGTATAATTACCTGCAGGCAAATGATAAATGCCGTAAAACTTCTCCGGGAAATCCACATCCTCGATCGCCGCCGTAACCGGATAGGTATAACCTTCTTTTGCGATCTCCTGCCCCGCGACCTTCTCAATCTCTTTCAGATGCGCACGGATGATGCTCTCTGTCTCCTTTTTATCGCTTGCTGTCGCAAGCAATCCCGAAACATAAGCCCCCACCTGATCCCGCACCTGCAATTTGAGTGCCTGATCTTCCTCAGTATCACTGTTGGCGATCACATGAAAACGAAAGACTTCACTGGCGTAATCCTCCTGCAAATGCCGGCTCTGCCCTATGAGGACAAGTAGTCCTACGATCAAAAGTCCTGCCACGATCCTTATACTTTTCCTTTTTGCATACATATCTGCTTCCTGCTCTTTCTGTCTTAAGATTAGAAACACCGGACATCCATCCGATGTTTCTAACCAAAGTATGCAACCAAATTTTTCTTTTATACAATCCTTATTCCACGACACGGAATTTACAGATTGTTTCCAGATGCAGATCTTTCCGATAAGCCCCTGCCCGCCCCTGGTATTTTTCATAAAGATCCAGATCATGGCAGCGCAAATGTCCATAGGAGTTGGCAAGATCCAGCCCCTTTTGCTCGTATGCATTTTGGATCATGCCCGCCAGATAGGCAGCGGCAGCCTCCTGCAATTTCTGGGCAGAAAGATCAATGCTGTCCTTTTGTATGATGTCTCCGCGAAAGGTCAACTGACAGCCGACACCGGAGTTTGTCGCCGTATATTCATAAGAGACTTTGACATTTTCCAGATGGATCTGCCCGCCGTCCACGTCCATATCCACCATGCCAATAGCACCACTGCACAGTCCTGCCACATAGCCTTCTTCTGCGGTCACTTTTCGCAAGATCTGGTCGTCTCCACTGATGTCGGTCTGCATGAGATAGTAGCCCTCCACGACCGGCAGATCGTCCTGCACGCCAAGACTCGGCAGGATAGTACTGCTGCCCCCATTGTACCAGTCACAGATCAGGCTCTTAAAAGTCGCTCCGCTGGTATCCTCGTAATTGGGATTGCCCTCCAGCATCTCTGCCAGATAATTGCCCAGATCTTCGTCCATTTCTTCTTGCAGATTGCTGATGGCATCCACATCCTCCGCCACAAAAACGATCATGTTGCCCGGCAGATCCACACCGCTGTTTCCGATCTCCACCAGTTCCTGCATAAAATCCTTTTCTTCCAGAAATTCTGCCTCCAACAAAAGGACTTTGACATGGTTGAGGTCTAGGATCTTTCCGTTTTTCTCATCCATACGGCGGATGACGCCTCTCACGGAGGATGACCGTACAGTCAGTTCATCACTGCCCTGCTTGGTCTTTTCTTTTTCGGACACCCGGGACAGATCCATATATTTATAGGTAAGCACGCAGTCGCCGTCCTCCGCGCGCAGGGTCATGACCATAGGGAAACTCTTATTTTCCAGTTCCTGCACACTACAGCCACATCCAAACAAGACCATTTCCAGACAAAGGACCGCCAGTGCCATCCCTCTTTTTCGCTTTTTCCTTTCCATCAGGAAAAAAGGAAAACACAGGGCAAGGGCTGACAGCCAAGCCAGAAGCACCACCAGTCCGCCGCTTTTTCTACCGTAATAATACTGTCCCAGACTGATCAGAAGCATGGCAAGGGCTGACAGCCAGACAACTGCCTTTTCCCCTTTCTTGTGTGCTTTTTTTTCCAGTTCCAGCCCTCGCTTGATGCAGCAGATCCCATAATGCAGACCACTGCCGCAAAAAGCGATCAGCCCCGCGAAACACACGCCTGCCACCAGGGCTTCCTGCCGCCGCAAAAAACCGCCGGGAATGACAATGTTGCTGGTAAAGATCATGATCGGTGTCTCCGCCGCCGCCAATGCCTGGCTGCCAAAAGAGCCAAGCAGCATCTCATAAGTCAGGAAGAGGACAAGGGCTGACAGCCAGATCATCTCACAGGTTCCTTTCCACTGGGCTTTCTGATCCACGCCGTCTTCCAGACCATCCCCCATAAAAAAGACAAACTGGCAGGAGGAAAAGACCAAAAAAGCAGGATACCAGCCCAGAAAGGCAAAGCCCTTTTTGGAAAGCTGCAGTGGGAAAAGATTCATGCCACGCAGGCTGCTTGCCCCCAGTGCCAATAGGATGATCAAAAGCAGGAGCATAGGCCAGAACAAGACCTCAAAGGTCCGTCCCCGCCCTTCCAGACCGGCGCGCCTGCTATAGAGCACCAGAAGCAGGATCAGGACTGTGAGCAGGAGAAAGGACTCCTCCGGCAGCAGGAAGGTATGCACCAGGTCTGCCAGAAGGTATAGCCCAAAGGCTCCCACGAAAAGCAGATAGATCCCATAGGAAGATAGAGCCAGGACCGATCACGAACCCCGCCCCGCATACAGGCAAGCAAAAGCCCGCCATACAGGCTGGCGAGCAGGGCTCCCAGGAAAATAGAACATCCGCCTGCACGCTCTGCGTGTCTTGCCAGAAGATCCGGCAGGATGACCAGTCCCAGACCGACCATGTCAAAAAAGAGCAGTCTTTTATACTGGCGCAGGGAAATTTTTCCGTTTTGCATCTGCATGGCTATTCGTCTCCTTTCCGACGGAATTTTCTTTTCTGATCCCATTTTGCATGTACCGACCGGTAGAAGATTTTTCCCAGTGGAAAGCGGATCAGTGAGTCCTTACGTCTGGTCTCCTCATCCCCTTTGGCCCCGATAAAAGGTAACAGATAAGGCTGACCGAAACTTTTCAAAAGTGCCAGATGAATGAGGATGGCAAACATGGACCATAGGAAGCCAAAGAAGCCAGCCACGCGCTCATAAGGATGACAAAAAACTTAAGCATCCTAAAGGCTCCTGCGAATTCCTCATTGGGGATGGAGAAGGAACACAGGGCAGTAAACGCCACCACAATCACAACGATAGGACTGACAATATTGGCATCCACTGCCGCCTGCCCGATGATGAGTCCGCCCACGATACCGATGGTATTACCCATGGCTCCCGGCAAACGCACGCCCGCCTCCCGAAGAAGTTCAAAGGATAGTTCCATCAAAAGGACTTCTACGACAGCAGGAAAAGGCACGCCAAGACGAGCCGCCGCAAAGGACATCAGCAGGGTCGTCGGCAGGATGCCGGTCTGAAAATTAGTAACCGCCAGATACAGCCCCGGCATAGCGACTGCCAGAAAGGACGCCACATAGCGGAGCATCCTGCCAAAGGAAGCCACGATCGGACGCTGATAGTAGTCATCGGCGGTCTGGATAAAGGAGTTGTAGTCTGACGGCACGATCAGCGCCGCCGGAGAGTTATTGCAGAGGATGAGGACTTTTCCATCCAAGACTGCCATGACCGCCCGATCCGGGCGCAGGGTCGACTGGATCTGCGGGAATGGGGACAGCCAGGTTTCTTCCGTCAACTGCTCTGCCATCCCGCTGTCTAGGATCCCATCAATGACAAAATCAGATAGTCTTGCCTTGACATGCTCCAGTAGTCCTTTTTTCACGATCCCATCCATATACACCAGGTTGACCAGGGTGTTAGTGCGCACGCCCAGACTCATATTTTCCACTTTCAGATCTGTGGATTGCAGGCGTTTGCGTAGAAGGGCTGTGTTGATCTTGACATTTTCATTGAATCCCTCGTTAGAGCCACGCAGGACTTTCTCTGAGTCTGTGTCCCGCACGGTCGCCCCCGGATAGCCCTTGTCCGGGATCTTCATGGCATGGGCAAAGCCGTCGATCACCAAGATAGCATCCCCGGTCAAAAGACCGGCGGCTGCCTCCTCTGCCGTGTCATATAAGACCATGTCCGAAAGTCCCTGCCCATTTTCTGCCAACTGCCGCCGAATCTCATTTTCCGGCATGACAGATAACCGGGTCAAAAACTGCCCGATGGCTGTGGTTTCAAACATAACGGACGACATGGTGATCTCAATGTAAAGTAAAAAGCAGTCAATGCCGTGCTCTGCTCCCAGCGTCATATCCCGCTGTAGGATGTCGTCGCAATTTGCGAAGATCTTTTGCATTGCGCCTTTGTCTTCTGCGATCTTTCCTGTGAATTTATATCCTTGCTCCATCCTAACTACCTCTCAAACATTAAAAGAGACAGGCTCTCGCCTGTCTCTTAGTATGGTCTGATAATTTGAAATTTATTCCTGCTCACGGATAACCACGCGCACAGCCTCGATCTGATTTTCCAGATGCGTATGCATGATCGCCTTGACATACTCGCTGTCCTTTTTCTCAAAGCCCGCTATGATCTTGGCATGCTCATCGATCAACTGATTGTAAGTGCTATTGCCCTTGACATATTCATAGCGATAACGATAGGTCTGCTCACGCATATTGTTGACGATAGTCTCCAACTTTGGATTGTCCGCCATGCGATAAATGACATTGTGAAATGCCTCATCTGCCTCCACGATCTTTCGCACATCCCCGGATCTCGTTGCGATCTCAAAATCCTTCATAGACTCTTTGAGTTCCAATAACAATTCCAGTGTCATACGCTGGCATGCCATGCTGACCGCCAGTTCATCCAAAGCATCCCGGATCTCTAAGACATCCTGCAGATCCTTTTCCGTCATCTTAGCAACCTGAGCTCCCTTGCGCGGAATCGTCACGGCAAGTCCTTCCTGCTCCAGCATACGAATCGCCTCACGGATCGGTGTTCTGCTGACTCCCAATTTATTTGCCAAATGCATTTCCATCAAACGCTCGCCCGGCTTGAGATCCCCTCGCAGGATCGCATTACGCAGGGTATTGAATACCACGTCTCGCAGGGGCAAATAGGAATCCATGTCCAACTGTAATTCTTCACTCATTCTCTATTATCTCCTATTATTATATATGGTCGTGCATTGTACGCGATTGGCAAGTCCCGATGCCTCTACTGCACGCTTTGCTCTCTGTAAAGTCTCCTCATCATCAAAAAAACCAAAGACGGTCGGACCACTGCCGCTCATCATGGAAACCACGGCTCCATTCTGCCGCATCAACTCCTTGATCTGTGCGATCACCGGATATTTCTGAATAGTCACATCCTCTAAGATATTTCCCATATGGGATCCCAACGCATGCAGGTCTCCCGCTGTAATATCTGCGATCATGGCATCTATGTCCGGGTGCACCGGATCCTCGATCGCATCCAGATGCTCGTAAACATACTTGGTAGAAACAGAGATGGGCGGTTTTGCGATCAAAACCGGACAACGCATCATCTGGGGAAGTTCTGTCAACTCCTCACCGATCCCTTCTGCCAAAGCCGTCCCCCGCATCAGGCAATAAGGTACATCTGCACCGATCTTTACGCCTCGCTCCATCAGTTCTTTTTTGGTAAGTCCCAGTCCATGGATCCGGTTCATACCATATAAAACGGCTGCCGCATCTGAACTGCCTCCAGCCATGCCTGCCGCAACCGGAATCCTCTTGCTGAGTCGGATCTGTGTACCATCCGTAATGGAAAATTCATCTGCCAGCAACTTGGCAGCCTTAATACAAAGATTATCCTCATTGGTCGGCAGATACTTGGCATTGCTCGTCATGGAAATGCCTGTCTCTGCACTCTTAGACACCGTCACCAGATCATACATATGCACCGTCTGCATGATCATGCGCACCAGATGATATCCATCCTCCCGCACGCCAGTCACATCCAGACCGATATTGATCTTGGCGAGTGCCTTCACTGTCATCTCGTCCATATAAACTCCTCATCGCTTTAGCGATGTATTTATTTTAGTACAATCCCTATTGTATCATTCTCTTTCCAACAGTTCAACCTATTTTTGTATTCAAAAAACAACAATATGCAATGCTACAGACAAGAAAAATCCCAGTCAACCTTCCTTGTTGACTGGGTAAACAATTCTACTTTTCTTCTGCTTCTTTTTTCTCCTGCTCCTCTTTTGCCTTTAAGATCGCCTCATTTAACATGAGCATCTTTTCGTCAAGTTCGGATACGATCTTGGAACACTCCTGTAAGTCATGGCTGATATACGCCGGTGCATGCCCCTCGAATTTATAATAGATCTTATGCTCCAGACTCGCCCAGAAATCCATGGCGATCGTACGGATCTGGATCTCCACCTTGGTATCTACCATGCGATCGGACAAGAAGATCGGGATCGTAACGATCATATGATAACTCTTATAGCCGCTCGGCTTTGGATTTTTGATATAATCCTTGATGGATAAAACGGTGATATCACTCTGTCTACCAATCATATCCGCCAGACGATAGATATCGGATGTAAAGGAACAGACAATACGCACACCTGCGATATCGTTACAGTATTCGATCATATTCTGAATGGAATCCTCGTATCCATAGCGCTTCAATTTCTTGACAATACTCTCCGGCGATTTCAATCTGGTCTTGACGTATTCAATCGGATTGTACTGATGCACATGCTGGAATTCATCATTTAAGATCTCAATCTTGGTTCCCATTTCTTTCAGTGCTGAATTGTATAAAAGCATTGCCGTATTCCACGACAAAACCGAATCGTCCTGCATCATTATGCTTTCCATTTCTAACTACCCCCTGCTTTTCGACCCATCCTAGTCTTCCTCAATGACATCGATCTCTAAATAATCAAACGGAACTTCTTCCATAAAACAATCTTTGGTAAATCTGGCTTTTGCCTGGCGTTTAAAATCACGCACCGTAACATCCAGCCATAAAGGTCTGCCCAGATCCATATCATAACACGCCTGATCCAGTGCGCCAAATACCTTGTGCGTTCTCGTCTCATCCGAATTGTCCTCAATGACCAGATCCCGCACCATACGGCTGTCTTTCCACTGTTTGAACCATATACGCAACTTCTTACGTCCTCCTACTTTTGTCTTCTCTGCCTGTTGACCTCATACATGAGTATGCCTGCCGCCATTGCCGCATTCAGAGATTCTACCGATCCCTCCATCGGAATACGCAGATAAGCGTCCGCCATCGCTGCCGTCGCATCCGTCAGACCATTACCCTCGTTTCCGATTAGGAATCCGCAATCAGACCTATAATCAAACATATCATACATTTGCTTTCCTTGCAAATGCGCTGCATATAAAGATATGCCTGCCTCCGAGATCCTATGCAGGTCTTTTTCCCAGTCTTCTGCCACATAAAAAGGCACCCGGTAAAGGCTTCCCATGGTCGAGCGCACGGTCTTTGGATGAAAAAGATCTACCGTCGTCTTGTGCATGATCACACCGGTAACGCCTGCGCCTTCCCCGGTGCGAAACATGGTCCCCAGATTTCCCGGATCCTGAATTCCTTCCACCAAAAGCAGATGTGCCGGGCGCCTGGCAAGAATATCCTCCAGATCATAGGAAGGTCTTTTTACCACAGCAAGCACTCCCTGTGGGGTCTGTGTATCCGACATAGCTTCATCACCGCGTCACTGACGATCTCATCTACCGGTCCATCCCAGGTATCTTCAAAAGACTCTGCCACATAGATCTCTTCCAGCATTTCTTTTGGCGTCTCAATGACCATGCGCGGGCCCTCTGCGATAAAGACATTTTCCTCGCGACGAAGCCGCGCTTTTTTCTGTAATTGTATAATGTGTTTTACCTGCTTATTTGCGGTGCTTGTGATCATACTTCCTGCCTTTCTGTATGGTAGAAAACCAAAAAAGGGATGATGCACGCGGCATCACCCCTCATATCATTCCTGTTATGAATTGCAAAGCGTATTGCAGATCTCGAACTGATATTCATCAATTCCCTTTGTCATTGCAAGTGCCTCATCAATATCAAAATCAACGAACTCGCCATGACGATAACCTACAACGCGGTTAGATGCTCCCTTGCAAAGCAGGTCAACTGCCAATGCACCCATGGTAGATGCATAAACACGATCCTTACATGTCGGGCTTCCGCCACGCTGCATGTGTCCTAAGATCGTTGCTCTTGTCTCAATACCGGTAGCAGCCTCGATACGTTTTGCCATAGAAGCAGAATGTCCGATACCCTCGGCATTGATGATGATGTGATGCTGCTTGCCCTTTTTCTTGCCCTCGATGATATGGTTGACAAGTGCCTGCTCGTCATAATCATATCTCTCCGGAAGCAATACATCCTCGGCACCGTTGGCAATACCGCACCAGAGTGCTATGTAACCGGCACCACGTCCCATAACCTCGATGATAGAACATCTCTCATGGGAAGTAGAAGTATCACGTACCTTGTCAATGGCTTCCATTGCTGTATTTACGGCTGTATCAAATCCGATCGTGTACTCTGTACATGCGATATCCAGATCGATCGTGCCCGGCAGACCAATCGTATTGATCCCCAGTGCTGCCAACTTCTGCGCTCCCTTGAAGGAACCGTCACCACCGATAACGACCAATCCATCTATTCCATGCTTCTTGCAGATGTCTGCTGCTTTTTTCTGTACTTCTGGTTCAATGAACTCCAAGCATCTGGCTGTCTGCAAGATCGTACCGCCTCGCTGGATGATCTCAGATACACTATGCGCATCCATATCTATGATCTCTTCCTGCAAAAGTCCGGCATATCCACGCTTAATTCCCTTGACCTTTTTACCTCTGGCAATCGCCTGTCGCACGACTGCACGGATGGCTGCATTCATTCCCGGTGCGTCTCCACCACTTGTTAAGACGCCAATTGTCTGTACTTCTTTTGCCATCGTAACTTCCTCCTATAATTTAATCCATTCACTCGACTTATATTCTAATATCTTTTTCTTTGAAATTCAACATTCTTTTCCACAACTTTTACATTTTGTCTGCCAAAAATCTGTGATATTTTCTCCATCGCATCCTCATTTATGGAAATATTCCAATTTGTCGGCATGCGCTTCATCGCCTTGATAGCAGAAATATATACCACAATGTTATCTTCCCCATCCATATCGGCAATGGCATCGAAGAGAGTCTGCTGTTTTGCTTCAAACTCCTCCTTGGTCGCAAACTGGATCCAGAGTTCCTTGCGCACTTCGTCAAATCCATGCATTTCCGTACAGATCAGTTTTGCATTCTTTTCTTCCTCTGCCTGGGCACGTCCCTTGATCAGGACCTTGTTGTCCACTTCCAGAAGATTTCGGTATTTTTCGTATTCTCTGGCAAAGACGATCACTTCCACACTGCCCAAGAGGTCTTCTATGGTGATAAAAGCCATGGTCTGGTTGTTTCTGGTATATTTGATGGTCTTGTCCGTGATCATGCCGCCGATAATGACCATTGCCCCGTCTGCCACAGTCACCTTATGAGTCTCCTCATCCAGCATAAAATCTCGACAGCCTGCAGTCACGTTCTTTTTTAAAAGTTCTGTATATTTCTCTAAAGGATGCCCGCTGATATAGACACCCAGCACCTCTTTTTCCAATGCCAGAAATTCTTCCTTATCGTATTCTTCCAGATCCGGCATCTTGATCTCAAATTCTTCTTTGATATCATCCGATGCGATGTCAAAGAGAGTCATCTGCCCTGCCATGGAAGATTTTTTATCACTGCTAATCCGATCCATGATGGATGGGAATACCGTGATCATCTGGTGGCGGTTGCCGTCCAGTCCATCCATGGCTCCCGCCTTGATGAGGTTTTCCACCGCACGCTTGTTGACTTCCTTGCCACTGACACGCTTTAAGAAATCCTCGATAGTCTTGTAATCGCCGTTCTGCTGACGCTCTGCCACAATGAAATCCACGACCGGACGTCCAATACTCTTGATCGCATACATGCCATAGCGGATCTTTCCGTCCGATACGGCAAACTTGCCCTCTCCCACATTGATATCCGGTGGTAGGACGTCAATGCCCATCTCCCGGCAGACCATGATGTACTCAGCAACCTTGCCTGCATTATCCAGCACCGAAGTCATGAGAGCCGCCATGAATTCAACCGGATAATAATATTTCAAAAAGGCTGTCTGATATGCCACAACCGCGTATGCTGCCGCATGGGACTTGTTGAAAGCATACTTGGCAAAATCGATCATATCGTCGTAGATCTTATTTGCCACTGCCTCACTGATCCCGTTGGCAATGCAACCCTTGACGCCCTCTTCCTCATTTCCGTAAACAAAGTTCTGGCGTTCCTTTTCCATGACCTGGGTCTTTTTCTTGGACATGGCACGACGCACCAGATCGCTCCGACCCATGGAATAGCCCGCCAGATCACGCACGATCTGCATAACCTGTTCCTGATATACGATGCAGCCATAGGTCGGGGCTAAGATAGGTTCCAGTTGCGGACAGTCATAGGTGATGGATGACTTGTCGTTCTTGCCCTTGATATAGGCAGGGATAAAGTCCATTGGTCCCGGACGATACAAAGAGATTCCCGCGATGACATCCTCTAAACTCTCCGGGCGCAGTTCCTTCATGAAATTCTTCATGCCGGCACTTTCCAACTGGAAAATCCCTTCCGTCTTACCGGATGAGATCAGGTCTAAGACCTTTTTATCATCATAATCAATATGATCCATATCCAGCGATACGCCATAATTTTTCTTGACCAACTGGACAGCATCATCAATGACGGTCAAGGTACGAAGTCCCAGGAAATCCATCTTCAAAAGTCCCAGTTCCTCGATCGTCGTCATGACGAACTGGGTTGTGATCGTACCGTCTCCGCCACGCGATAACGGCACATATTCATCCATTGGTTTTTGGGAGATAACGACACCTGCCGCATGCATTCCCGTATGCCTCGGCAGACCTTCCAGACGTTTTGCCGTATCGATCAGCCGCTTGACCTCCGGGTCATCCTCGTACATCTTGCGCAGATCCGGGCTCATTTTCAAAGCCAGATCCAATGTCATGCCAAGATCATCCGGCACTGCCTTTGCGATGGAATCCACATAATTGTATGGCATATCCATGACGCGTCCAACGTCCCGGATGACGCCCTTTGCCTTGAGGGTTCCAAAGGTGACGATCTGGGTCACACAGTCCTTGCCATATTTTTCAATGACATAATCAATGACCTCACCTCGGCGGTTAAAGCAGAAGTCGATATCAATATCCGGCATGGATACACGTTCCGGGTTCAGAAATCGCTCAAACAAAAGATTGTAACGGATCGGATCGATATTGGTGATACCGGTCGTATAGGACACCAGACTTCCGGCTGCACTGCCTCGCCCCGGTCCTACCGGGATATGATGGGTTCTGGCATAATTGATAAAATCCCAGACGATCAAAAAATAATCCACATATCCCATCTTGTGGATGGTCTCTAATTCATAAGTCAGACGCGGTTTCAATTCCTCGGCCCGGTCTCCGTAGCGTTCCTGCAAGCCTTCAAAACAGAGTTTGTTGAGGTAGGTCCAGGAGTCGTAGCCCTCCGGCACCTGATAATGCGGCAGTTTTGTCACGCCAAATTCAATCTCTACATTACAGCGGTCAGCGATCTTTTGCGTATTGGCAAGCGCCTGTGTGCATAAGGAAAAAGTGCCGCCATCTGTTCTTCGGATTTGACAAAATATTGTCCACCCTCGTAACGCATACGGTCGGTGTCGGTCAGTTTCTTGCCGGTCTGGATACACAAAAGGACATCATGCGGCGCCGCATCATCTGCATAAGTGTAATGGATATCGTTGGTGCAGACCAGTTCAATGCCGGTCTCCTTGCTCATGCGCACCAACTGCTGGTTGACCAGTTCCTGCGCCTCGATCCCATGGCTCTGCAATTCCAGAAAATAATTGTTTTCTCCAAAGATGGCACGGTGCTTAAGAGCGATCTCCTTTGCCTCCTCATACATGCCACGCTGCAGATAACGGGGTACCACGCCTGCTAAGCAGGCACTCAGGGCGATGATGCCTTCATGGTATTTTTCCAGTGTCTCCATATCCACACGCGGTTTGTAGTAGTAGCCATCCACAAAACCAATGGAAACGATCTTGATCAGGTTTTGATAGCCGACATTATTTTCTGCCAAAAGCACCAGATGATAATAGCGGTCGTCCCCATGCGACAACTCACGGTCAAAGCGGGAACCCGGTGCCACATAGACCTCACAGCCTAAGATCGGCCGGATGCCCTGTTTTTTACATTCTTTATAGAAATCAATGACACCATACATGACACCATGATCCGTAATGGCAGCCGCATTCATGCCAAGTTCTTTCACGCGCGCCACATATTCAGTTATCTTGTTGGAGCCGTCCAAAAGACTGTACTCCGTATGTGTGTGTAAATGTACAAATGCCATGTCTTTCCCTTTCGTAGTTATGATAAATTACGCCATATTTTTGGCATTCTTGTTCAAGAGCAAAATGCCAAGATAAGTAGCCACCATAGAGCCAAATAAAATACAGAAGAACTGCATCGGTCCATTGCCGCCTAAGGCCAGACCACCGCTCAAAACGCCCACAGCATTAAAACTCATATGCAAGCAGATGCCCATGGAAAGATTGCCTGCCTTTTCCACAAAATATCCAAGCACTAAGCCAAATAAAAAGGTATATACTGCCTGCAACGGATTCATATGCATACCGGCAAAAAGCAGTGCCTGTACCACATTGGCTGCCCAAAACGGCATAACACGTCTGGCATAAGAAAAGGTCAGTCCGCGGAAAGTCAGTTCTTCACAGATCGGTCCGATCACGACCGTGTAGAGTACCAACGGCAGGGTCAGTGACTCTGACAAGCCCATGCCGTCCATCAAGGTCTCATACTGGGTCAGCCAGTTGGGAAAAAGAACGGAAACTACATTCATCAGATAAGTACACAGATACTGCATCCCAAAAGAAAGCAGGATCACGCCCACAATACAGGTCGCCGGATTTGCCTTTAAAAGCGCAAAGGCTCCCTTTTTTGCACTCTTATCACACACTTTTTTGTAGTACCAGAAGAAAAACAATACGGCTGCAATAGCGGCATATACCAACATAACGCCCACGTTAAAGTCCGTTGATGTCACCGCGTTATAGTAACCCTGAAAGAAGTCCGAAAAACTTCCACTGGTATAAGTGTGTGCCTTATAACAAAAGACAAAAAACATCCCCACAAAAGAAATCGCCATCTGTAAAACAAAGATACAAACGCTCGGCAGAAAGCACTTCCAAATATTTGACAATTTATTTTCCATTTAAAAATTCCTTTATCTGACTCATCTGTTTTTGGGCATCCGCGATCCCGTTATCATACAACTGCATCATTACCGCCGGGTCGGTGGTGTAGGTGCCGATCTTGATGTCTGCGGACGGACAGAAAGTCATAACCTTTCCTTCTTTTTCTAATGTGTCTACCATATCCATCTGCCGGTTATAGACTTCGTGGCGATGGTTGAGATCCTCTACGATCTTTGGGTATTTATGCTTGAGCCCAAGCGTATAGGCGATCTTGCCGCCCTGCGGCTTCATGCGAAAGCCCCGCGGCTTGGAAAAGATCACGATCAAACGGTCGCAGCCATGCTCTAGGGCATGCTCGATCGGCATGGAATCCGATACCCCGCCGTCATAATAGACATGTCCCTCATAAGAAATCGGACGGCATGCCACCGGAAGGGCACAGGTCGCCATGATCGGCTGGTATTCGTTGCGCCGGATCTCATTTTTATTAAAATAGTGAGGCAGCCCTGTCTCGGCATCCGTTGCCGGCAGATAAGCCTCCGTCGGATTGTTATGATAAGCATCATAATCCAGCGGATCGCCGCCTCCCTCATTTGTCATCGTTCCATAAATGTATTGCAATCCAAATAAGGATCCTGTTGTCAGCAGACTGCGCAGACTGATATAGCGCGGATCCTTGACATGTTTGGTGTAATAGCGCATGTTTCGCTCACGCTGCCCTGCCAGAAAAGACGCACTGTTTGCCGCGCCCGCAGATACACCGATGCAGTAATCAAACTGAATCCCCTCGTCTAAAAAGATGTCCAAAACTCCTGCGCTGTATGCGCATTTCATGCCTCCCCCTTCAACGATCAATCCCGTTTCATCTCTTTGCTCCTTGTGATAGCGTACGCCATAAGCACACGTTTATAAGACGCAATATAACAGCGAGCCGCAGGAAAGCGACCGCTGTCATATGTGCGTAAAAATATTTATTATTTGTTTACTGTGATCTTATCCAAATGCCAGATATCATCCACATAGTCCTGAATGGTGCGGTCAGATGAGAACTTACCAACATTGGCAACATTTAAAAGTGCCTTCTTTGCCCATCCGGTCTCATCCATATAGGCTTCCATGACACGCTGCTGTGCCTCTGCATAAGAACGGAAGTCTGCAAGTACAAAATAGGTGTCCGCGTACTGCGTACACTGTGTATTCAAGAGTGAATTGTAAAGGTCACGGAAGAGTTCAGAATCGCTGCCACTGTAAAATCCGTTGACTAACTGGGTCAGGACTTTACGGATATCCTGATCATTGTTGAATATATCCATTGGGTTGTAATCACGGTTCTTCTCATGTGCAATGACTTCCTCTGCACTCATACCGAAGATAAAGGCATTTTCCTCGCCCATTTCCTCAACCATTTCCACATTGGCTCCATCCATGGTACCGATGGTCAGCGCGCCGTTTAACATGAACTTCATGTTGCCGGTGCCGGATGCCTCCTTACTGGCGGTAGAGATCTGTTCAGATACATCCGCCGCTGCAAAGATCCACTCTGCGTTGGATACGCGATAGTCCTCGATAAAGACAACTTTGATCTTGCCTTCGATACTCTTATCGTTATTGATGACCTCTGCCACATTGTTGATCAGTTTGATCGTCAGTTTGGCATTCTTATAGCCTGCTGCTGCCTTTGCGCCAAAGATAAAGGTGCGTGGATAAAATTCTTTTTCCGGGTGCTCCTTGATCTGGTTGTAAAGATACATGACATGCAAAATATTGAGCAACTGTCTCTTATACTCATGCAGACGCTTTACCTGCACATCAAAGATAGATCTCGGATCGACCTCGATGCCATTGTGCTCTTTGATATATTCTGCCAGACGCAGTTTGTTCTGGTATTTGATGTTCATGAACTCATGCTGTGCCTTTTTATCATCCGCATAGAGTTCTAATTTCTTCATCTGGGACAGATTGGTAATCCATTCCTTGCCAATGTGATCTGTCACCCAGTCTGCCAAAAGGCGGTTTCCATGTAAGAGGAAACGGCGCTGTGTGATACCATTGGTCTTATTGTTGAATTTCTCCGGGTACATATCATAGAAATCTTTTAAAGACTGGGTCTTTAAGATCTCTGTATGGAGTTTTGCCACACCGTTGACAGAATAGCCTGCCGCAATGGCAAGATGCGCCATCTTGACCTGTCCGTCACGGATAATACCCATGCGGGCTACCTTACCCTCGTCTCCCGGGAAGCGGTTGCGGATCTCGATCTCAAAACGACGGTTGATCTCCTCAACGATCTGGTAAACTCTCGGCAGTAAGCGGGAGAAGATCTCGATCGGCCATTTTTCCAGAGCCTCTGACATGATGGTGTGGTTGGTATAGGCACAGGTCTTGGTCGTCACTTCCCAAGCCTGATCCCAACTCAAGCCCTCCTCATCCAAAAGCAGGCGCATGAGTTCTGCAACTGCCAAGGTCGGATGGGTATCGTTCATCTGGATTGTGACTTTTTCGTATAATTTACGAATGTCGTCATGATGCTTTTTGTAGCGGCAGAGAATACGCTGCAAACTTGCAGATACAAAGAAGTACTGCTGCTTTAGGCGGAGTTCCTTGCCATAGATATGATTGTCGTTCGGATAGAGAACCTCGACAAGATTGCGTGCCAGATTTTCTTCCTCGACTGCCTTATCATATTCCCCTTTGTCAAAGGAATCCAGACGAAAGACTTCCTTTGGCTCTGCATCCCAAATCATCAGGGTGTTGACCATATTGTTGTCGTAGCCGACGATCGGCATATCATAAGGAACTGCGATCACAGAAGAATATCCCTCGTGGATAAAGTGCAGGTTGCCGTCCTCGCCCTGCTCGGTTCTGACATAGCCGCCAAAACGGACTTCATGTGCATATTCCGGTCGCTTGATCTCAAACGGATAACCGTTCTTTAACCAGTTGTCCGGCACTTCTTTCTGGTATCCGTCCTCGATCTTCTGCTTGAACATACCATAGCGGTAGCGGATGCCACAGCCATATGCCGGATATCCCAAAGTAGAGAGGGAATCCATAAAGCAGGCTGCCAGTCTTCCCAGACCGCCATTTCCAAGTGCAGGATCCGGTTCCTGATCCTCGATCGCATTGATATCAAATCCCAATTCATCCAGACATTCTGAAATCTCATCATAGCAGCAGAGATTGAGCATATTGTTGCCCAATGCCCTGCCCATTAAGAATTCCATAGACATATAATATACGGTCTTTGGATCCTTTTTCTCCATGGTCTTCTGGGTCGCCAGCCAGTTGTCAATGACTTCGTCTTTGACTGCCAGCGCAACTGCCTGATAGACTTCCTGATCATTTGCCTCCTCAAACTCCTTGCGATATAAGAGTTTGACATTTTCCTTGATCTGTTTCTTAAACGCTTTCTTGTCAAAAGTATGAACCATCTGCTCAGGCTCCTTTCTTCTCAGCAATCTCATTATTGTTTTGAAACTCCCAGAGTAACTTTCTCGCCATTGATGTTCCATTCTTTATTGTATTCGCCCTGGTCGCCTGCTGTGATCTCTGTTGCTAAAACTTCTTTCTTGATTGTATCACAGTTCTCGGCAAAGATGTGACCGACTTTTTCGGCTCCCTGATAGAATACCTTGATCTGATCCATAACTTCAAAGTCTGCTTCCTTACGCATGGTCTGGATCTTGCTGATCAACTCTCTTACAAATCCTTCTTCCAGTAATTCTTCGGTCAGGTTGGTATCCAATACCACCGTCATATCTGCATCGTTTTCTGTCACATAGCCCTCTTTCTGGGTCATGGTGATCAAAAGGTCTTCCTCAGAAAGTTCGATCGATGCATCTACCTCCGGCAGTCTGAGCACGCCATCAGCCTTTAATCCTGCCATGGCAGCGTTGCCGTCCAGATCTGCAAGTGCCTGTTGGATGTCCTTTAAGAACTTGCCGTATTTTGGTCCTACGGTACGAAGCTGCGGCTTGAAGGTATAGGTAGTAAAGTCTGCCACGTCACCTGTAAATGTCACTTTCTTGACATTTAACTCATCTGCAATGATATCCATATAGAATGCCGGCAGATCCTTTTCTGCCTTGACATACATCTGACCGATCGGCTGACGGTTCTTGATGTTGGCTGTATTTCTGCAGGCACGTCCCATAACGACGATCTTCAAAAGTTCGTCCATGTTGCTCTCCAGTTCCTTGTCGATCCATGCCTCATTAACAACCGGATAGTCGCACAGATGGATACTTTCCGGTGCTGCTGCATCAATGCTTCTGACAAGGTTCTGATAGATTTCCTCTGTCATGAATGGGATCATTGGTGCTGCTGCCTTACAGATGGTAACCAGACAGGTGTAAAGTGTCATGTATGCATTGATCTTATCCTGCTCCATGCCCTTTGCCCAGAAACGTTCACGGCTGCGGCGTACATACCAGTTGCTCATGTCATCAACAAAAGCATCCAATCCCTTTGCTGCCTCCGGAATACGGTAGTTTGCCAGATTGTCATCCACATCCTTTACAGCCGAATTGAGGCGGGAAAGAATCCACTTATCCATAATGGATAATTTGTCATATTCCAGTGTATATTTTGTTGCATCAAATTCATCGATATTAGCATATAGTACAAAGAATGCGTAGGTGTTCCACAGGGTTCCCATGAACTTTCTCTGACCTTCCTGTACCAGTTTGCCGGAAAATCTCTTCGGGATCCATGGTGCACTTGCTGTATAGAAGTACCAGCGGATCGCATCTGCGCCGTAGGTCTCCAATGCATCAAACGGATCTACCGCATTGCCCTTGGACTTGGACATCTTCTGTCCGTTTTCGTCCTGTACGTGTCCAAGTACGATAACATTTTCATAAGGTGCCTTATTGAAAAGCAGGGTGGACTCTGCCATCAGGGAATGGAACCATCCACGGGTCTGATCCACTGCCTCAGAGATAAACTGTGCAGGGAACTGCTGTTCAAATAAGTCTTTATTTTCAAATGGATAATGGTGCTGTGCAAATGGCATTGCTCCGGAGTCGAACCAGCAGTCGATAACTTCCGGTACACGGTGCATGGTCTTTCCACAATCCGGGCAGGTGAAGGTCACGGCATCGATATATGGACGATGGAGTTCTACTTCTGCTGCCTTTGGATCACCAGCACGCTCTGCCAATTCTGCACGGCTTCCGATACATTCCTGGTGTCCGCACTCACATTCCCAGATGTTGAGTGGTGTTCCCCAATAACGGTTACGGGAGATCGCCCAGTCCTGAATGTTTTCCAGCCAGTTGCCGAAACGTCCGCTGCCGATGGATTCCGGGATCCAGTTTACGGTGTTATTGTTGCGGATCAGATCATCCTTTACGGCTGTTTCCTTGATATACCAGGATTCTCTTGCATAGTAGATCAGCGGTGTATCACAGCGCCAGCAGTGTGGATAATCATGTTCAAACTTCGGTGCGGCAAATAACTTGCCCTCTTTATCCAGATCGACCAATACATCCTTGTCTGCATCTTTGACAAACTTTCCGGCATAAGGTGTCTCTGCCGTCATCTCGCCCTTGCCGTCAACAAACTGTACGAAAGGCAGGTCGTAGTTGCGTCCGACATTGGCATCGTCCTCACCAAAAGCAGGAGCAATATGAACGATACCGGTACCATCACTCATGGTAACGTAGGTATCACAGGTCACGAAATGTCCCTTTTTGTTCTGCTTTGCAGCGGCTTCTGCTGCACATGCATAGAGGGCTTCGTATTCCTTGTACTCCAGATCCTTACCCTTCATGCTCTCAAGGATTTCATAGGCCTTCTGACCTTCTTCTGACAAAGGACCAAGCACCTTATCCAAGAGTGCTTCTGCCATGTAATAGGTATAACCGTCTGCTGCCTTGACCTTGCAGTAAGTCTCATTCGGGTTGACACAAAGTGCAACGTTGGATGGCAATGTCCAAGGGGTCGTTGTCCATGCCAGGAAATAAGCATCTTCGCCTACGACCTTGAAACGAACGATGGCAGAACGCTCCTTAACCAACTTGTAGCCCTGTGCAACTTCCTGAGAGGAAAGCGGCGTGCCGCAACGAGGGCAGTAAGGCACGATCTTGAAGCCCTTGTAAAGTAACTTTTTGTTCCAGATCTCTTTTAATGCCCACCATTCGGACTCGATAAAATTATCATCATAGGTAACATATGGGTTGTCCATGTCTGCCCAGAAACCAACCGTGCCAGAGAAATCTTCCCACATGCCCTTGTATTTCCAAACAGATTCCTTACACTGCTTTATGAAAGGCTCCATACCGTATTCTTCGATCTGCTCCTTGCCGTCCAGACCCAGTTTCTTTTCTACTTCGATCTCGACCGGAAGACCATGGGTATCCCATCCAGCCTTACGAGGAACATACTTGCCCTTCATGGTCTGATAACGAGGGATCATATCTTTGATGGTACGTGTCTCTACATGACCGATATGCGGCTTGCCGTTGGCTGTTGGCGGTCCATCATAAAAGGTGTAAGTCTCTCCCTCTTTTCTATTCTCCATGGATTTCTTGAAAATGTCATTGTCACGCCAGAATTTCTCTGTGGCTTTTTCTCTCTCAACAAAGTTGAGTTCCGTGTTGACTTTCTTGTACATAGTCGACTTCCTTTCTATCATTTCTTATTCTGAACAAATGCAGTGCATAAAAGAAAAAAACTTCCGTCCGTATAGGACGAAAGTTTCGTATACCACCTATAACGCTGTACTTAAAAGTGCCCCGCACCTTTGCATACATGTTCTCTGTAACGTAGAGACTCACGGCTTTCCTACCAGATAAACTCCTTCAGTCCGCTGCTAAGAAGTGATCTTCCACAGATAGATACTAATATCGGCTCACACCATACCCGACTCGCTCGACGTTCTCACCTCTGCGTACTGTCTTCCTCAACGCATTTGTCAAATCATATTTCGTTAAAAATTATACTTAGTGTAGATGCGTTTGTCAAGGATTGCCGGCGAATTACAGCGTATCGTCTTCTCCGTTCATATCAATGCCATACTGCTCAAAGAACTGCTGCATGTCCTCGTCATCTTCAAAATCATTCTGCATTTCTTCCTGCATCATATCCATAAATGCTGCATTACTGAACAAAAGCCCCCATGTGATAACTAAAAGTACCACTGATATGGCAGCCGTCACGATACCACCGATTGCCATGCCCTTTTTCTCACAGGTAACAATCTGGATCACACCAAAGACGATCGCCAGGATGGCTAAGATCACATTGACGCCACTGCAAAAACAAAGCAGGGATATAATACCAAGGACTAAGGATGCCACACCAAAGCCTACACCCAGTTTCTTGCCATTTGGTCCCACCTGCGGTCCGGTCTGCCCGTTGGTATATGGATTGCTATTGTAGGAATACTGGTTATTCTGTCCACTGCCTCCATAAGGGTTTCCGTTATTCTGACCGGCATTTCCGTAAGGATTTCCATATGGATTGCCATTGACACTTCCCTGATTGCTTCCGTATGGATTGCTTTGCCTATAGTCCTGCTGTCCCCCATATGGGTTACCGCTGTTTCCTGCTGTATTCTGCTCTGTCTCGTCTTCAAACATATGCTCGTTATTATCCATGATGCTCCTCCAAATCTATTTGTGTAAGTCGATGATGTTATAATATATGCCCATGGTCCCGACAAGTAAAATAAAAAATGCCAGATACACGCCTGCACATATATAAGCCGTCACGACCATACCATTTTTACCAAAATGTTTTTGCACATAAATCCCAAGAACGATCGCAGCCACTGCAAAGACCATCCCCACATACCAATAACAGACCAGACATGGTGCCAATATGCCACATATCATGCTGATGACCGATAAAATTGTAGATAATTTCTGATCTTTCATATGCTTCTTATGCCCTCTGGAATTTGCTTTTAATCTTACCACTTAATCTTTCAAAATGCCATCCCTCATTTTTTCTTCCTTATTTTTATAAATTGGATTATAATGTAAGACAATTATACCATTTGTAAAAGAAGAAAAGGGGATATTTCATGAGCACATTGAATTTGACCCTGCTGACAGATCTGTATGAAATGACCATGATGCAGGGATATTTCAAAAACAACAACAATCACACCGTTGTGTTTGACGCTTTCTACCGCACCAATCCTTCGGGTGGTGGCTATGCCATCTGCGCCGGAGTGGAACAGGTCATTGAATATATTGAGAACCTGCATTTTGATGCGGATGACATCAACTACCTGCGCGGACTGCACATCTTTGATGAGGACTTTCTCGCCTATCTGGCAGACTTTCATTTTTCCGGTGACATCTATGCCGTGCCGGAGGGTTCTGTCATTTTCCCGCGCGAGTCTTTGATCAAGGTCATCGCGCCGATCATGGAAGCGCAATTAGTTGAAACCGCCATTTTAAATATCATGAACCACCAGTGCCTGATCGCGACCAAGGCTGCCCGCGTCTGCTATGCGGCTGAGGGGGACGGCGTCATGGAATTTGGTCTGCGCCGTGCACAGGGCCCGGACAGCGGTACTTATGGTGCCAGAGCCGCCATCATCGGCGGTTGCAAGGGGACTTCCAACGTACTTGCCGGACAGATGTTTGACGTGCCGGTGCTTGGCACCCACGCCCATTCCTGGATCATGAGTTTTCCGAATGAATATACGGCATTCAAGGAATACGCAAGACTATATCCAAATGCCTGCACACTTTTGGTAGACACCTACGACACCCTTGGTTCCGGCATTCCAAATGCCATCCGCGTTTTCACGGAAATGCGCGAAGCAGGCATCAACCTGACCAATTACGGCATCCGTATGGATAGCGGCGATCTCGCCTATCTTTCAAAAAAAGTGCGCAAGATGTTAGATGATGCCGGATTTACCGATGCCATCATTTCCGCTTCCAATGACCTGGACGAGTATCTGATCCAGAGTTTGAAAAGTCAGGGGGCTACCATTACTTCCTGGGGTGTTGGGACAAACCTCATCACCTCCAAGGATTGCCCTGCTTTCGGCGGGGTCTACAAGTTAGCAGCCATTGCTGATGATCAGGGAGGCTTTATCCCTAAGATCAAATTATCTGAAAACACCGAAAAAGTGACCAATCCGGGAAATAAGACCTTCTTCCGTATCTATGATAAGGAAAGTGGCAAGATCAAAGCCGATCTGATCTGTCTTCACGATGAAACCTTTGACACCGATCAGGATATGAAACTCTTTGATCCAAACGAGCCTTGGAAAAAGACGACCCTGCCCGGTGGATCTTATACCATGAAAGAAATGCTCGTTCCTGTGATCTGCCAGGGCAAGCGTGTCTATGATACCCCGCCTGTTATGGAGATCCAGAAGATCTGCAATCAGGAAAAAGAGACCCTATGGGAAGAAAACAAGCGTTTTACCAACCCGTCCAAGATCCATGTGGATCTGTCACAGAAATTATATGATATGAAGCAGTCCCTTCTCTCTGAGATGAGCCGCTAAAAGGAGCAAAAAGCAGTAGTGAAAAATCCTTCACTACTGCTTTTTCTTAATTAAATCCCATAAAACGCTGTGAGATCTTGTATGCTTTTACAGATAAGTAACGACCAAATCTGCCCGGCAGATTCATGGCATGCCCCAGTGCACCCCAGCGCAGATGATGATAAGTGCGCGGATCCTTATCCTTGATGTATTTCCAAAGATCTTTGACCTTTTTCAAATTGACCGGATCATTGGATACATAGCCGATACAGGTAGAAACAACCGTGATCGTCTCCAGATAGGAAAGCATATACTCACGCAGATGTTCTTCCTCGATCTGCCACAGGTCATAAGCATCCACCATACGCTTGTTGACATACAACTGCTGGTCGATACGTTTGATCATGTTCTTTTCGTTGACCGACTGTCCGTCACGTCCTATGTAATAACGATAAAAATCTACATTCAGATAATACAGTGTCTTTACAAACGGCAATGGCTCATACACAAAGAGGTTATCAACATAAAAGGTATGTTTTGGCAGTTCCAAGTGACAATCACGAAGCAACTGCGTGCGATAGGTCACGGAATGCATCAAAATAGAAAATCCCTTGATGTTATGCTTCATATCATGCCAGCCCATGATCCTCTCCTGCGGGAAAAGCAGGGTGTAAAACATGGTGCGCTGATGATGATAATCGCCCTCGATCTTTTCATAGACATAATTGGTCAAGAGCATATCCACAAGCGTATCGTCTGCAACGAATTTCTTCAAAGTCTCCAAGACCCTCATGTAGGCATCCACATCCACCCAGTCATCACTGTCAACGACCTTAAAATAAATACCGCTGGCATTGGCAAGTCCGGTATTGACTGCGCAGCCGTGTCCACCGTTTTCCTGATGAATTGCTTTGATGATGGTCGGATATTTCTCGGCATAAGCATCCGCAATCTCCGCCGTGCGATCACTGGATCCGTCATCTACAATAATAATCTCAACATCTTCTCCACCCGGGAGCAATGATTCTATACATTTTGACATATAGCCTTCCGAATTATAACACGGAATGGCAAAGGAAACTATCTTCATGTTTCTTCCTCCTAACAACCGTCTCTTATTATATACACAAAACTTTTGTAAAATAAAGTATTTCTTTTAGTCCATCCGGTGCAAAGCAATAAATTCCGCATATTTATCAAAGGCTGACGGGATCGCATACTCCTTTCGGGTCTTATCGATATCAACCAGCAAGTAGTCCTGTGGCCCCTTGGAAAGATCCTCATCCTGCTGGAAACTGTCGACATCTGCCACCTGTATCAGGAAGCCCTGCATAAGCCATTCAATATGAGAAAAAATATGTTTTGCCTCCGGCAGTTTCTTGATCTGCAAGGGAGCCAGATTTTGTCCGCGCACAAAGGCAAGCGCTTCTTCCTCCGTCAAATATCCCTCGATATTAGGCAGTTCGTACAGTCCTGCCAAAAGTCCCTTGGAAGGGCGTTTCCGCAGAACGATCTTTTGCCCATCCTGTATCAGAAGGACGGTTTTCTCCTCGATCCGTCTGGGTTTTGCCTTGGTCTTGACCGGCAGACGGTCGTAAGTATCGTTTTTATATGCCAGACAAAAAGGCTGCCAGGGACAAAGATCACATTTTGGCTGTCCATTGGGTATGCAGACCAAGGCTCCGATCTCCATCAATGCCTGATTAAAGGCTCCTGCCTCCTTGGGCATAATCTGGGAAAGCTGCGCCGTCATGCGCTTTTTTGTTGCATCTTTTAAAATGTCGCTGTCATCCTGACTGACGCGCGATAAGATACGGAGTACGTTGCCATCCACCGCCGGCACCCGCTCATCAAAGGCGATGGAAGCGATTGCCCCCGCTGTATAGGGTCCGATGCCGGAAAGCGCCACGATTCCATCATAGGTCTGCGGCATCTGACCACCATATTCTGCACAAATGGTCTGCGCCGCCTTTTGCATATTGCGGACGCGATTGTAATAGCCCAAGCCTTCCCACAGTTTCAAAAGTGGGTCCTCCTGACACTTTGCCAGTGCCTCGATGGTCGGCAGGGCTGTCATAAAGCGCTCGTAATAGGGGATCACGGCTTCCACACGGGTTTGCTGTAACATGATCTCCGAAACCCAGATATGATAGGGATCTTTATCTTTTCGCCACGGAAGGTCGCGCTTATTTGCCTCATACCAGGTCAGGGTCGGCTCTACCAAAACCGACAAATCTGTATTTTCTATCATCTTCTATCCTATTATAACAGGACTGGTCTGCCTGTTATACTTTCTGTCATAAATTGCACATTCTGTCTCTTGATCTGATTTCTTGTACCTAGTATAGCATATCCCCGCCTACCTTGGTCGGACTTCCATAATTTTTCAAACAATCTTAAGAAATTTTAAGAGTTGGCGGAATAATAGACACGTCAAATAAAATGTGTAATACTATACTTATAGTTTTTAGATAGCACACGGAGGACAAACATATGAATACAGAGACCCGCAGACATTTTTCCCGCATCGGCATAGCCTACTTTATCGGTGCACTTCTTTTTGCCGGTGTCCGCACCTTGACACCGCTCGCCCTTACACATCTGGCGCCCACGCTCGCCGCAGACCAGACCCTGAGTTTTCTGATCTCTATGCTGACAACCTATATCATCGCCGTGCCGCTCATGATGCTTGTCATCAAGCGCGTTCCAAAAGAAGGCAGCATCCAGCCTTGTACCATGACCGGCAAACAGTGGATCGTCACCTTTCTCATCTGCTATGCCGGCATGTACCTGGCAAACATCGCCGGAAATATCATCACCAATATAGTCGGCAATCTCAAGGGTTCCACCGTCACGAATGAGATCGTGGAGACAGCCCTTGCAAATGCAGCCTGGGTCAATGTCCTTGTTATGGTGCTGCTTGCGCCTGTCTTAGAGGAGTTGCTTTTCCGCAAGATGCTTATTGACCGCACCATCAAATACGGCGAGGGCATTTCCGTTTTGATCTCCGCCCTCTTCTTCGGACTTTTCCACGGCAATCTCAACCAGTTTGCCTATGCCTTTGTGATCGGCGGCGTTTTTGCCTTTGTATATGTCAAGACTGGCAATGTCAAATACACCATCTATATGCATATGCTGGTCAACTTCCTCGGTTCCGCCGTCAGCATGGGACTTCTAAAACTGTCTGGTATGGATCAGTTGGCGCTTGCCGCCACAGATCCCGAAAAGATGGCTGATGTCTCTTACCTGACCAATATCTTTATGTCGCATCTGAGCGGTATGTTACTGCTCTGCCTCTATGCACTTGTGCTGATCATTCTGGTGATCGTAGGCATCGTATTATTCTTTAAAAATATCAAAAAGATCCACCTGCTGACCTCGCCGAACAGCGTTGCTCCCGGCGCACGCTTCCGGACCTATTTTCTCAATGGCGGCATGATCCTTTTTATCGTATGGTGGCTGGTCCAGATCATCTTGCAATTACTGATGTAAAAGATATGTCAGAGATATGTCAAAAAGACCATGGTACTTTACAAAGCACCATGGTCTTTTTTCATGTCATTTTATGTATCGTTTGTCAATTTGCTTTTTAGAAGTCTGTCAGATCTGCTGCGCGTCTTTCCAAAAATGCAGTCATGCCTTCTGTCTTATCATGTGTAGAACATGCCACACCAAAGAGGTTTGCCTCCATCTCTACAGCATTCTTGATGTCCATGTCATAGCCGTTGTTGATCGCAGCCTTGGCAACAGATACTGCATAACTTCCCTTGCTGCAGATCTTCTTAGCCATTGCTTTTGCGGTATCCATGAGTTCTTCCTTGGCAACAACCTTATTTACCAGACCGATGCGGTATGCTTCCTGTGCATCAACAGAGTCACAGGTAAAGATCATTTCCTTTGCACGTCCCATACCAACCAGACGAGCCAGACGCTGGGTTCCGCCAAATCCAGGAATGATACCAAGGCCTGTCTCCGGCTGACCGAAACTAGCGTTTTCAGATGCGATACGGATATCACATGCCATGGAAATCTCGCATCCACCGCCAAGAGCAAAACCATTGACAGCAGCGATCGTAACCTGACGCATATTCATCAACTTGAAGAATGGAACAGATGCTCTCATACCAAAGGCTCTTGCTTCTGCTGCGCTAAAGTTGACCATCTCTGCGATATCAGCCCCTGCTACAAAGGACTTGAACTCATTGCCCTTTTTATCAGGACCACCGGTCAGGATCAGAACCTTGACATCATCTCTAGCCTCGATCTCTGTCAGTGCTACATTTAATTCGTCCAATGTCTCACTATTTAAGGCATTGAGGGCTGCCGGACGGCTGATGGTCAGGACAGCGATTTCATCTTCTACGTCTAATTTTAAATTTTTGAATTCTCCCATGTTTCTTTCCTCCTCGATTGACGACAGATCAAATTATCTGTCAATTATCACTTATCCTCACTATACTACTTTGATAATTTTTTGTCAATCTTATTTAGAGGTTATTTGGGATATTTCTGATATGCCCATGTCAGCACCGATAAAGATGGTTTCGTGATACCAAGTTTTTCAAAGAAAGCGTGCATGCCGCCATTGAGCAAGACCAAAGGAATTGGCAAGAGGGCTATGAATTGTGTTGCTGATACTCCATGACTAGTTCATCTGCCAAATACGCATCACTCATGCAATGCATAAAAGAAGCGCGTTCTGCTGACGAACGCGCTCGTTTTGATGCTCTTTTACTCTTACAAAGTCACAAAGATTGACTCTTAATCCCCATCAATTTTGCATTTTGATTGAGTGACATTCTTGGTTCCGTAGCATTGATCGTTGCGATAGCAACGCCAGCATACTTTAGCCATCGAAAACTGCTTTCCAGTAAATCTTATTCCTTACTCATATCCCTTGACTTCTGCACGCATGCCCGCTGTGCCTCGATCACAGAGGAACGCAGTCCCGATTTTTCCAACTCTGCTACTGCTGCAATCGTCGTGCCGTCCGGTGAACAAACAGCATCTTTCAGAACTCCCGGATGCTCTCCTGTTTCCAATACCATCTTTGCTGCACCAAGGACAGACTGCGCTGCAAATTTATAAGCCTGCTTTCTTGGCATTCCATCAGCCACTGCTGCATCCGCCATTGCCTCGATAAACATATAGACATAGGCAGGGGAAGATCCGCTCACGCCAACAACGGCATCCATCATAGTCTCCGGCACAATCTCTGCTTTTCCAAAGCTTTCAAAAATTGCCATCACTTCCTGCAATTCTTCCGGGCTGATCTTTTCATTCGGTGTCACGGCACTCATTGCCTCGCCCACCAGTGCCGGTGTGTTTGGCATAGAACGCACCAGCTTGATCTGCCGTCCAAACAGATCTGTAATGGACGCCAGTGTCTGTCCGGCTGCGATCGATACGACCACCTGACCCTCTTTACAGACATCCCGGATCTGTGGAATCACCGTGGCAAATACCCCCGGCTTTACGGCAAGGAATAAAATATCTGCCTTTCTTGCCACCTCAGTATTGTCCGTCGTTGCAACAATGCCAAGTTCCTTTTCTATTTTTTCAACCGTTTCCTTGGTCTTTGCAGATGCCAGGATCTGCGACGGCGCATAAAGCCCTGCCGCGATCATGCCGCCCATGATGCTCTGCCCATGTTTCCACTACCGATCACTCCAACTGTCTTTGCCATGATCTTTCCTCCTAGAATCCCATCTTAACTACTCTATTCTACAAGCACTCACATCTGATAACAATGCCGTTTTAGTTCTCCAGTAGTTTCTCAATCGTTGCCACTTTTACACATACACAGAAGATTTCAGCAGCCTGTTTTAAGTCTTCCATCGTAGGATAAGATGGTGCAATTCTGATGACAGAATCTTTCGGATCCTTTCCATATGGGAATGGCGCACCTGCCGGTGTCAGCACAACACCAGCCTCTTTTGCCAGTGCAACGACACGCTTGGCGCAGCCCTCATTTGTCTCATATGTGATGAAATAACCGCCCATCGGCTTGATCCATGATCCTGCTCCCAGACCGGAAAGTTGGCTTTCCAAAGTTTCCAGTACCAGTTCAAATCTAGGTCTTAAAAATTCTGCATGTTTTTCCATATGTTTTGCAATGCCATCGGCATCTTTAAAGAAACGGACATGACGCAACTGGTTGACCTTGTCAAAACCGATCGTCTGAATAGTCAGTGACTTCTTGATATCCGCAAGGTTTGCCTCAGATGCTGCAATGGCTGCAATGCCACCTCCGGCAAAGGAGATCTTGGAGGTAGAGCAGAACTCAAATACCATATCCGGGTTGCCTGCCTTCTCACATTCATCCAAAATATTTAAGATCTTTCCCTTTTCTGCGCCATACAGATGATGTACGGCATAAGCGTTATCCCAAAAGATACGGAAATCTTTTGCTGCCGGCTTTAATGCTGCCATACGTCTCACCGTCTCATCAGAGTAGATCACGCCCTGTGGATTGGAGTACTTCGGTACACACCAGATACCCTTGATGGCATCATCCTCTGCTACCAATTTTTCCACCATATCCATATCCGGTCCTTCTTCTGTCATTGGCACATTGATCATTTCCACGCCGAAATGCTCGGTCACTGCAAAATGACGATCATAGCCAGGCACCGGACATAAGAATTTTACTTTATCTAATTTACACCAAGGGGTCTGGCCCAAATAACCCAAAAGCATTCCACGAGCCACCATGTCATACATGGTATTTAAACTGGAATTGCCACAAACAATGACCTGTTCCGGTCTGACTTCCATAATACCTGCCATAAGACGCTTTGCCTCAGGGATGCCGTCCAGTCCGCCGTAATTACGTGTATCCAGACCGTTTTCTGCCTGCATCAAAGACTCTGCATCCACTGCATTGAGCAGCCCCATGCCCAGATCCAACTGCCCGCTGGATGGTTTACCACGGGACATATCGAGTTTCAGACCCTTGTCCTGATACTCTTTGTAGATCTGACGTACCTTTGTCAGTTCTTCCTGCAACTGTTCCTTTGTCATGTCTGCATATGTTTGCATGCTATTTGTTCCTCCTGTTGCTTGTTCCTTTATTAAATAAACTTTGCCGACCGCTGTCATCGCCCGCAAAGGTCATTTCCTCTTACTCCGCTTCTCTGCGGATCTTTTCCAGATGATCCCGGATCTGTTTTTCGTAGCCCATATCTGTCGGCTCATAAAAACGTGTGCCTGCTAAAGCATCCGGCAGATATTGCTGTGCGACATAATGGTTTTTAAAATCATGTGCGTATTGATAACCAATGCCATGTCCCAGTTTACCGGCAGATTTGTAATGCGAATCCTGCAAATGTACCGGGATCGGTGGTGTCTGTCCGCTTGCCACCATATGCATGGCTGCATCAATGGACAGATAAGAGGCATTACTCTTGGGTGCACATGCCACATAGTTGGTAGCCTCAGCCAGGATGATCTGGCTCTCCGGCATGCCGATGCGTTCCACTGCCTGTGCTGCTGCCACGGCAACCTGCAAAGCCTGCGGGTCTGCATTTCCCACATCCTCTGCTGCACAGATCATGATGCGTCGTGCGATGAATTTGACATCCTCTCCGGCATAGAGCATCCGCGCCAGATAATAGATAGCTGCGTCCGGGTCAGATCCCCGCATACTCTTGATAAAAGCCGAGATTGTGTCGTAGTGGTTGTCCCCACTCTTATCATACTTCACAACACGCCTTTGGATACATTCACTCGCCACGGATAAAGTAATGTGGATCTTCCCATCCGCAGAAGGCTCTGTCGTAAGAACGCCAAGTTCAATGGCTGTCAGTGCACTTCTGGCATCTCCATTTGCCATATCGCTCAGAAAATCAAGCGCATCATCATCAATGACCGCTCCATAAGAGCCAAGTCCTTTTGCACTGTCGGTCAGTGCGCGCCGGATCAAAGTCTTGATGTCCTCCTGGGATAATGGCTTTAGTTCAAAGATGATGGATCTGGATAAAAGCGCGCCGTTGACCTCAAAATATGGGTTTTCCGTCGTTGCTCCGATCAGAATGACCGTTCCATCTTCCACAAAAGGCAAGAGGTAATCCTGCTGTCCCTTGTTAAAACGGTGGATCTCATCAATGAAAAGAATGGTCTTTTTGCCATACATGCCCCGCATGTTCTTGGCATTTTCCACGACCTGCTCCATGTCTTTCTTGCCTGCCGCCGTCGCATTAATGGATGTAAATTCCGCGCTGGTCGTATTGGCAATGACCTTGGCAAGGGTCGTCTTTCCGGTTCCCGGCGGTCCATAGAAAATAATGGATGATATCTTGTCCGCCATGATGGCACGATACAAGAGTTTGTCCTTTCCTATGATATGCTGCTGTCCGACGACTTCATCCAGACTCGTCGGCCGCATACGGGATGCCAAAGGAGATTCCTTTTTTCCATTTTCCTGTCGCATGTAATCAAATAAATCCATGTTTCCTCCGAAATTGCATTTTAAAATATAAAATCTTGCATATTTACTTGCATATTTCCTATTTCTTCTTGCATTTTCGTTTTAAAATGCAGGATTTCGTATCTGATTATGCATCACACCTAATAAGATACTAAATAATGGGAAAAAGTACAAGTCTTTTGTCATATATATTTTCTATCACTTGTATGTCATAAACCTATCACGGTTCCACAAGGCGGTCGACTGTCACAAAGGTATAGCCCATTTCCTGCAAAGCCGGAATGAGTTCCCGGACTGCCTCCACAGTGGACGGATAAGCGTCGTGCATTAAAATAATATCATTTTCTCCCACATTTTTCACTACCTTACAATAAACCTGCTCCGCGTTCTGTAGGCTCCAATCCAGAGTATCCACATCCCAGAAGATCCAGAACATGCCTGTCTGCTTTTCCAAGGTCTCATTTTTGCAACCAAACGGCGGGCGGAAAAATTGCGGACGTTTTCCGGTCAGACCTTCTAAAATATCATTCGTCTTTGTTATCTCCTCTGTTGTCTCATCCGCGGAGATCTGGCAGACATTGGCGTGCGTATAAGTGTGATTTCCGATCAGATGCCCGGCATCGCTTACCTTTTTTACAACATCCGGATAGAGTTCTGCTTCTTTTCCCATCATAAAAAAACTCGCCTTTATACCTGCCTGATCCAAGACATCAAGGATCTCCTCTGTATAGACCGGATGGGGACCGTCATCAAAAGTCAGGGCTACGAGTTTTTCCGCCGGGTCTGCCCAGTCTGCATTGCTTATGACTGTCGCAGTCTTTCGCACCGGGTCCGATCCTTCATAGACCGCATACTGCCAGAAAAGTCCGCCACACGTCACAAGCAGTCCAAAAAGTCCAGTCAGGATATACTTCTTTTTCATAAAAAAAGCCAGCCCTGACTTTTTGCCAAGACTGGCTCTGCTCTTATTCTTCATACTATAGTATATGAAAAATGTGCTCTTTTATGCCTGATGCTTTACGACAGCGGTCAATTCTGTACCCGCTACATCAATATAAATGGTATCGCCCATATCCACTTCATCTGCCAAAATGCATTTGGCTGCCATGGTCTCTACATACTTTTGCAGATACCGCTTGAGTGGTCTTGCACCATAGATCGGATCATAACCATGATCGACAATGTAGGTCTCTGCCTCCGGTGACAATTCCACACGGATCTCACGGTCTGCCAGACGTCCGTTCAACTCCTCCATGAGAAGCGTCACGATATGACCGATATTATCCTTGGTAAGCGGCTTGAACAAAATGGTCTCATCCAGACGGTTCAAAAATTCCGGTCTGAAATGCTGACGCAGTTCGTTCATCACGGCATCTTCGGCTTCCGGTCGGATATTGCCATTTTCATCAATGCCCTCCAACAGATAGGAAGACCCCAAATTACTGGTCATGATGATAATGGTATTTTTAAAGTCAACCGTCCTGCCCTGTGAATCTGTGATACGTCCATCGTCTAAGACCTGCAAGAGGACATTGAAGACATCCGGGTGCGCCTTTTCCACCTCGTCAAAGAGGACAACGGAATAAGGTTTTCTGCGGACTGCCTCTGTCAGTTGTCCGCCCTCATCATAGCCGACATATCCAGGAGGCGCTCCGATCAGACGGGAAACGGAATACTTCTCCATGTACTCGCTCATATCCAGACGTACCATGTTGTTCTCATCGTCAAACAGGCTTGCCGCCAATGTCTTTGCCAGTTCCGTCTTACCTACACCGGTAGGTCCTAAGAAAAGGAAGGATCCGATCGGTTTGTCCGGGTCTTTGATACCCGCTTTGGAACGGATGATGGCTTCACTGACCTTGGTCACGCCCTCATCCTGACCGATGACCCGCTTGTGGAGTTCCTCTGCTAAGTGCAGGGTCTTATTGCGCTCGCTCTCATTTAATTTTGCCACCGGAATACCGGTCCAGCGGGAGATGATACGGGCGATCTCCTCCTCGGTCACGCTCTCGTGGACAAGACTCATATCCTTATTCTTGATCAGTTCTTCTTCCTGCTCCAACTGCTTTTCCAACTGTGGCAGTTTGCCGTATTGGAGTTCTGCCGCCTTTTCCAGATCATAATTCTGCTGGGCGATCTTAATCTCATTGCGCAGGCTCTCCAGTTCCTCTCGTAACTGGGAAACCTTTTCTACTGCGTGCTTTTCATTATCCCACTGGGCTTTCTGTCCGGAGAATTTCTCCCGCAGTTCGGAAAGTTCTTTTTGCAGATTTTCCAGACGCTCCTGACTCAAATGATCGTCCTCTTTTTTCAGCGCAGTCTCCTCGATCTGAAGCTGCATGATACGACGGTTGAGTTCGTCCAACTCTGTCGGCATGGAATCCAATTCCGTCTTGATCAGGCACACGCCTCATCGACCAGATCGATCGCCTTATCCGGCAGGAAACGGTCTGAGATATAACGGTTGGATAAAGTTGCCGCAGAAACCAACGCACCATCTGTGATCTTAACGCCATGGAATACTTCATAACGTTCTTTCAGACCACGCAGGATGGAAATGGTGTCTTCGACCGATGGTTCATCCACCATAACCGGCTGAAAACGTCGCTCCAGCGCCGGATCTTTTTCAATGTATTCCCTGTATTCATCCAGAGTCGTTGCACCGATACAATGCAATTCTCCACGCGCAAGCATTGGTTTTAACATATTGCCCGCATCCATGGCACCGTCTGTCTTTCCGGCACCAACGATGGTATGCAGTTCATCGATAAAGAGGATGATCTCGCCATCGGAATTCTTAATCTCATCCAAAACAGCTTTCAGACGTTCCTCAAACTCACCACGATATTTTGCACCGGCGACCAGTGCACCCATATCCAGGGCAAACAACTTCTTGTCCTTCAGTCCTTCCGGTACATCCCCGCGGACAATTCGCTGTGCCAGACCCTCTACAGCTGCCGTTTTGCCGACACCCGGCTCACCGATCAGTACCGGGTTATTCTTGGTCTTACGGGATAGGATACGAATCACATTGCGGATCTCTGCGTCTCGTCCGATGACCGGATCAAGTTTCTGGTCTCTGGCACGTTCGACCATATCATAACCGTATTTCTCCAAGGTATCATAGGTTGCTTCCGGATTGTCCGTCATCACCCTCTGGTTGCCCCGCACGGTAGAAAGTGCCTGTAAAAAGCGGTCTCTGGTAATGCCATACTCCTTAAAGATTTCCTTGATGGCACGATTCGGGTAACGGATCATGGCAAGGAAAAGGTGCTCGACGGAGACATACTCGTCCCCCATCGCCTTTGCCTCATCCTCTGCATGGATGAGTACCTGATTTAAGTCCTTACCGACATAGACCTGCCCCCCGGAGACTTTTGTCCTTGCCTCCAGATGCCGGATGGCATTATCCTTAAAATGTTCTAACTGTATCTCCATCTTTTCGATCATCTGCGGGATCAGTCCATTTTCCTGCTGCAAAAGAGCGACCAAAAGATGTTCCTGTTCGATCTCCTGATTTCCATATTCATATGCCAATTTCTCACAGTCCTGCACTGCTTCCATTGACTTTTGTGTAAATTTCTGGATGTTCATATGCTTCACCTCCTAAATCTTATCTTATCACGCAGACGCTCTTTCTGCACCTGCATATTCTCTTAATTTTTGTTTTGCCATCGCATTCAGATGTCTCGGCACATCGACCTCCACGGTCACGTACTGATCGCCGTGGAATTGCGCATTCCGCATGGAGACGATACCCTTATTTTTCAGACGGATCTTGCTGCCGGACTGGGTGCCCTCTTTGATCTGACACTCGACATCGCCGTACAAGGTGTGGACTCTGGCAGATCCGCCCAGGGCTGCCGTTACAAATGGCACACGGATGGTCGAATAGACATCCATGCCTTCCCTACGGAAAGCCTTACTGTCAAGCACATGGACTGCCAGCATCAGATCACCATTCTTGCCACCATTTATGCCCGGCTGACCTTTTCCTGCAAGTCGTACAGTCTTCCCCTCATCGATTCCTGCCGGAATATGCACCGACAAAGTCTGCGGCTGTCTGCCGGATGGATCAGAGATCGTGATCTGCTTGTCACAGCCAAAGGCTGCATCTTCAAAGGATATGGTGATCTCTGCATGCAGATCTTTTCCTTTCATTGCACGGTTGCCAAAGCCCTGAGATCTGCCGCCAAAACCGGAGCCACCACCACCAAAAGCACCTCCAAAGATGGAATCAAAGATATCTCCCATATCATCCATATTGCCGCCTTCAAAATGAAACTCCATGCCATCACCATTGCGATAGAACTTGGTTCCCCCGAAGCCGGAGCCGCCAAAACCACTTGCCTGGTTCGGATCAAAGCCTTCTGTAAAGGCAGCGTGTCCAAACTGGTCGTACAACTTTCTTTTTTCTTTATCACTCAAGACATCATAGGCTTCTGTGATCTCTTTAAACTTTTCTTCCGCCTTTGCATCCCCCGCATTGGTATCGGGATGGTATTTCTTTGCCAATCGCCGAAACGCTTTCTTTATCGTACTCTCATCTGCTTTCTTGTCGACACCCAAGACTTCATAATAATCTCTCTTGGCAGACATCCCAACTCACCTACTTTCTTATTTAAAAGAAAACTGGCTACGGATTGTAGCCAGCCTCTTTTGTTCCTATCATCGATCACTCAATGGCGATCGTCTTTTTCTGCTCTACCTTCGGCTGGGCTTCCTTCTTTGGAATATCCAACTTCAAAGTACCGTTTTCAAATTTCGCCTTGATGTCCTCATGGGTGATATCTTCACCTACATAAAAACTTCTCTGGCAGGAACCACTGTAACGCTCCTTGCGAATGTACTTGCCATCTTCGGATTTCTCCTCGTCATTCGTGCTCGTTGTAGCACTGATGATCAGATAGCCATCCTTCAATTCCGCGTTTACATTTTCCTTACTATATCCCGGAAGATCAATCACCACTTCGTAACCTGTCTCTGTTTCTTTGACATCCGTCTGCATCAGGTTTGCCTTAGCAGTCGGTGTGGTCTTTCTCTCCTGTGGGAATACAAAGAAATCATCCATAAAATCATTTCCAAAAATACTAGGCATTAACATAAGTCATCGCTCCTTCCATATCATCAAAACTATTTGTTTTCTTATCTCATTGTTTTAATGTCTTTTCTTTTGACAATTATGTTATAGCACCTTTATTAGCACTCGTCAATAGTGAGTGCTAATAATTTTTGAAAATTCACAAAATCGTCACAAAAATCCCCAGACGGATCTTTTCCATCTGGGGATTGCTGTTTACTCTTTCTTTATTTTATGCGACTACCATATGTTCTTCGATAAAGTTCTCCACCTGATTGCGGGGGATCTCCAGCACCGCGGAAATCTCCGAGTACAACTGCATCTCCGCCATCTTCATGTAACGCTCATCTAAGGCAGTCATCTTCTTGCCCTTTTCCATGCGTCCGCGTCCACGCTCCCGTACGGTCTTTAATAGACGAACCCATTCCTTGCCGTCCAGACTACGGATGCACTCCTTGTATTCGTTCTCACGCTGCTTGTCATTGGTCACGTTTAACATATCGATCTGCGGCATCGCCTTGATCAGTGACATGACATCATCCTTGGTCATAACCCGGCGAATGGAAAGTTTGGGATTGTCCACCGGTGCATACATGATGCTGGTGCCATCTGTCGTCGGCGACAAATAATAATACTGCCGGTCTTTTGGCACATTCGGCATATCCAGGGTGTCGATCTTTACAATCTCGCATACACCATGATGACCATACACTACTCGTTCGCCCACTTCAAACATCTTGACACATCCTTTCACCAATTTCGACAACTCCATCGAGTCCACGACAATTTACACACATTTTACCTATATACATATATATTTTATCAACTTTTGGCAAAAAATGTAAGGGCGAATTTTCACAAAGTATATCTGAAACGCAAATGGATATTTTTCACAAACAAAAGGCACCTATCAAAAGGTGCCTTAAAAGATCCATATATCTAGATCTGTGTCATCACAAAGATATCGTAAATAGCCTTAATTGCATTGTCAAAATCATTGTTGCTGACACCGATGATGATGTTCAACTCGGAAGATCCCTGATCGATCATCTTAACATTGATGTTGGCATGTGCCAGTGCAGAGAAGATCCTTCCTGCTGTACCACGGGTAGACTTCATGCCACGGCCAACGACAGCGATCAGTGCCAGATCCGCTTCCAGATCAATGATGTCCGGATTTACGAGACGACGGATGGAAGAAATAACCTGCTGCTCCTTGCCCTCGAATTCTTCCTGATGAACAAAGACCGTCATGGTATCAATACCGGATGGCATATGCTCAATGGAAATACCATTCTCTTCAAATGCCTCCAGTGCTTTACGACAGAAGCCCACTTCTGAGTTCATCATATCTTTATCAATATTGACTGCTACAAAGCCCCTCTTACCGGCGATACCGGTAATGGTATAATCTGCCTTTTGACAGGTGCTTTCTACAATCATAGTTCCCGGTTCTTCCGGCGCATTGGTATTCTTAATATTGATCGGGATGCCCGCTTTGCGTACCGGGAAGATTGCATCTTCATGCAGCACGGAGGCTCCCATGTAAGAAAGCTCGCGCAATTCTCTGTAAGTAATCACTCTGATTGGCTGCGCGTCCTCTACAATTCTAGGATCTGCAACCAGACATCCGGAAACATCCGTCCAGTTCTCATATACGCTGGCATGTACGGCCTTCGATACAATCGATCCTGTAATATCAGATCCACCTCTGGAGAATGTCTTTACATTGCCATTGCTATCACTTCCGTAAAAGCCTGGAATCACGGCCTTTTCTACATGCGAGAGACGTTCTGCCATCACCTTATCTGTCTTATAATCATCAAAGTTTCCATTCTCGTCAAAGAAGATCACTTCTGCCGCATCAATAAACTCATAGCCTAAGTAGTTTGCCATAATGATACCATTTAAATATTCACCACGGCTGGCTGCATAATCTTCTCCGGCTTTATCTGCAAAGTTTTTTTCGATTATTCTGAATTCGTCTTCCAGAGAAAGTGTCAGATTCAGTCCATTGATAATGGAATTGTAACGTTCCTTAATTTTTTTCAGTGCACCCTTAAAGTCTTCCTCTGCTTCTGCTAATGCATAACAGGAATAAAGCATATCTGTTACTTTCGTATCCTTTGCATTACGTTTTCCCGGCGCACTCGGCACAACATAACGACGTGTCTCATCCGCGCGGATAATATCTCCTACCTTGGCAAACTGTGCTGCACTTGCCAGGGAACTTCCACCAAATTTTACTACTTTGACCATTGTTTTACTCCTTAACACTTGTGTATATATAAAAACCGTCCAATCAAATCAGATGCTTTCTATATCTTATACTGTTTCATCCATCGTTGCTACAATATATCCGTTCTCGATTATAGCATATTCTGTCAAGTGCACGCAATGGAAAAGCTTTTCGGTTATTCCTGTACGATACGATTGTATGTCCGGGCAGTCATCAGATACACCAGCACATAGATGATACCAAATACCACAAAGCATCCAACCATACATGCGACTAAAAGCGTTGTATTACGCATATTAAAGAGCGACAACATGCGACAGATAATCGGAAAAGCAAAACAGGTATGAATGCAGGCAGTCACAAGCGGCAGGAAAAATACAGTTAATACCTGGGAACGAATGGCAGAGGATACTTCCTCATGCGTCATACCAACCTGCTGCATAATATGAAATCGTTTCCGATCATCATAGCCTTCCGATAGCTGTTTATAATAAATGATCAAAACCGTTGCTATCAAAAAGAGTACACCGAGAAATGCACCCGTAAAGAACAAGCCACCATAAAGAGCATTTATTGCTTTCTCATTCACTTTTCGGTTTTCCACAGAAAAGCTGCTCATGTTTGCGGATGGATACGTTTGTATTTTCTTATAAAGTTCCCATTGCTGATCAGCATTTCCATCAATATCAATGCCATAATATGATCGCAACTCGTTAAAACTGTCATCATACTGATATGGTATGTGCTCTGCTATTTGCTCTACCGCTGCTTCATCCGGGAAAACAATGTAATATTCACTTGACATATAAGATGCCAATATGCCATTGCAAGGTGCCTTTTTCACTTCTTTTGCGCGATAATCCTGTCCCATAATCTCAATCGTATCTTTTCCATAGTGTTCATGAGCCGCATATACCAAAACCTCTCCCGGTTCCAACGTTTCCTTTGTATGCATGCTCTTATTATAATCCTCCAGATTTATGCAAAACAAGATTTTAGCAGACATCCCCATGGCAGTCGCATCCGCTTCAAATGCATTTCCCTGTCTTCGGGTATAAATAATACAACCGCGTGCATATATTTCATCCTTGACATCACAACCGGTTTCCTTTGCCATCTGATGAATGGCTTCTATCATCTTTTGATCGTCACTGCGACTTGTACCGGAAACATAACACATGTTCTGCATCGGATAACGCGTATATAAAATATCGTGCATACTAAATATCATGGAAGATGTCGTCGAAATCATCACAAGCACCATGGTGGAAAGTACGCAAATGTGAGCCAACCCTACGGCATTTTGCTTCATTCGGTACATCATACCGGAAACACTCACAAAATGGTTTGTCTTATAATAGAAGCTTTTCTTCTTTTTCAACAATTTTAGTAACGCAATACTCCCCGCTGTAAATAGCAGATATGTGCCAAAAATGACGCAGAGAACGGCTACGAAAAACATAGCAGTTGCAGACACCGGATCTTCTATTTTCAGCGAAATAGTATAGCCTGTCGCCAAAAGTATAAATCCAAGAATGGCAAGCAGCCATTTTGCACGTGGTTCCTTTTCTCCCATATCAGTGCCATGCAAAAGTTCGATCGGCGATGTCGCATGAATTTGCGCGATATCATAAAAATAATTTAGTGCCATTATGACAACAAATAGGAGCACCGTACGTCCAATCGCAAGTGGCGATACAAAAAAGCCAAGCGGAACCGAAAAACCTAACATGCGTATCAGAACGGCATACAAAAGTTTATCCAAAAGCATGCCAAAAAGGATTCCTGCGAAAAGTCCTATCGCAAGTACACCTAAGCTCTCCCAGAACAAGGTAATTGCCAGATGTTTTTTCTCTAAGCCAAGCATATGATAAACACCAAACTCTTTTCTTCTCTGCTTGATTAAAAAGCTGTTCGTATATAGCAAGAAAATCACAAGAAAAATCCGAACAACCCAGCAGGCAAATGTCAAAATAGAATTCATCGTATTAAAACCGAGCATGTTCTCAAATCCCGGATTGAGTGCCAGCGATTGTATAATGTAAAACATTGCCACCGCAGCGATCACGCTGAGAATATAGGGTGCATATATTTTTCCATTCTTTTTCATATTCGTTTTTGCCAGCTGGCGGTAAAATCCTTTACTCATTTTCATCACCGCCTGTCGTCAAGAGTGTCAGTGTATTGGCAATCTTTTGATACATTTCCTCATTCGTACTGTTGCCACGATACAACTGATGAAACACTTCGCCATCTTTAATAAACAAGACACGACTTGCATGCGATGCTGCTTTTGTCGAATGGGTTACCATCAAGATCGTCTGCCCTGCCGCATGCAGCTCTGAGAATACCTGTAATAATTCATCTGTTGCCTTCGAATCCAAAGCTCCTGTCGGTTCATCTGCGAGAAGCAGTTCTGGATCCATCATGAGTGCACGTGTCACTGCCGCACGCTGTTTCTGTCCACCAGACACTTCATATGGAAATTTATCTAAAACATCCTCTATGCCCAGTCTTTTTGCCAGAGGCTCTGCTTTTGCCTTCATCTCTTCTGGTTTTTTCCCTGCGAGCACCATTGGTAAATAAATGTTATCTCTCAAAGAAAAGGTATCCAACAAATTAAAATCCTGAAATACAAATCCCAAATGGTCACGACGGAATTTGGAAATTTCTTTTTCCGGTAAATCGGTAACATCACATCCATCTAAAAGAACACTGCCGCTCGTTGGTCGGTCGAGTGCTGCTAAAATATTCAAAAGTGTTGTCTTACCACTTCCGGATTCTCCCATAATTGCCACGTATTCTCCCTGCTCCACAGAAAAAGAAACATCCCATAATGCTTGCACCTGATTTCCGCCCAGACGCGTTTTATATATCTTTTCCAGACAATTTACTTCTAACATAGCCATATTTTCCTCCTGTCCTACACGCATCCCCTGCGTGCGCACTATCTTTTTTCATTACAAGCATACTTTAACAAAAGCCCTATAAGTCAACCATCGAATCGTGTGACATATAAGGCTTCTTATGTGACATTTTTGTAAGATAGCAAAAATTATTCTATTACCCGCTCTTCTCTGCGAAGATCCAGCGTAACGGTTGTCCCCTCGCCCACAGTTGATGTCAATAAAATACCATGATGCAGTCGGTCCATTGTCCGTTTACATAAATATAATCCCAGACCGGTGGATTTGTGGTCTGCTCTGCCATTATACCCCGTATATCCTTTTTCAAAAACGCGTGGCACATCTTCAGGTGCGATCCCAATTCCTGTGTCACGAATAGTAAGAAGTCCCGGCGTTTCCATGGCAATGGTTACACTTCCATGATTTGTATATTTGAGTGCATTGGAAAGCACCTGCTCTAACACAAAACAAAACCATTTTTCATCGGTAAGCACATGTGCTGCGACGGTATCATAACAGATAGCAATCTTTTTTTGCACAAAAACAGACGCGTATTTACGGATGGTCTTTCGTATCATCTCATCCAAATCATACGCATCAAAAACAAAGTCCGTTCCCGATTCCTCTAATCTTGTAAAATGAAGAATCATCTCTACATATTCTTCCATACGGAAAAGCTGCAGCTGCAGTTGTCTGCTTTCTGGCGTGTCTTCCTTTTGCAACAGCATATTCATCGCTGCCATCGGCGTCTTCACCTGATGCACCCACGTCGTATAATACTCCTGTCTTTCCTTTGTGGCGTTCTGCATTTGTTCTGCCTGTTTACAGTAGCGTTCCGTAAGCTCACTTAGCAAATCAAGATACTCTTTTTCTACCGGATTTTTTGTATCAAACAAGCATAATTCCCTGCTTCCCATATTCTGCGCAATCTGTTTTCTTTTTTCCTCTTTCTCACGAAATTGCGAAAAATCATGCACCATAAAGAGCAATACCAAAACAGTTGCCAGACCGCTTCCATACAAAACGCTCTCCAGTGCCTGACCATAAAGCATCTGAATCAAGATAGGAACAATGCAAAGAAGCAGCCATATACATATATATCCACGGCGATATTGTAAATATTTTTTCATATGACCTCCTATTCCAATGGCAAAAGATAGCCGGCGCCAACCTTTGTCACAATATAGTCATGAAGGCCAATGCCGTCTAATTTTTTACGCAGGCGATTCACATTGACGGTCAGCGTGTTTTCCTCTACATAATCATCCATCTGCCACAGACGCATCATAAGCGTATCACGACTGACGATTTCACCTTTGTGCTCCATCAATGTCTGCAAAATGCGAAATTCATTCTTTGTCAGTTTGATTTTCTGTCCATCATAGGTAATGGTAGAATCCATCAATCCCAGCATCAGACCCCGATGCTCCAACATAGGAAGCTGGTTTCCCATGTCATATGTCCGCCGAAGCATTGCTGTGATTTTTGCCATCATCACATCCAGATCGATGGGCTTTGCCAGGAAATCATCTCCCCCCATATTCATTGCCATAACAATATTCATATTATCAGAAGCTGACGATAAGAATATGACCAGCACTTGCGAAACCTGGCGGATCTGCGTACACCAGTGATATCCATTAAAAAACGGAAGCATGATATCCATCAAAACAAGATGTGGGTCGTACGCCGTAAATTCTGTCATAACATTTTGAAAATGCTCTACAATCCTGGCTTCGTTGCCCCAGGACTCTATCTTTTCTTTCATGGCGTTTGCCATGGTCGGGTCGTCTTCTACGATAAATATGCGGTACATGTGGTCTCCTTCTACATTTCAGACACTATTTCCTATCATTCTATCACTTTACGGCAAAAAGAAAAATCCCCGCAGGGAAAAGTCCCTGCGGGGTGACATAGTATTTATGTTGTATTTTAAGATATGGAAGTTCGTTCTCATTAAGTTGCTTTCGGCCTATCTCTGCACACGAGCTCCAGCACCACCCATGATTGCTTCTACTTCCTTCTTGCTAGCCATAGTAGTATCGCCAGGTGTTGTCATAGCAAGTGCACCATGTGCTGCACCGTAGTTAACTGCAAGTTCAGCATCGCCGGTTGTCATAAGACCGTAGATCAGTCCGGATGCGAAGGAATCTCCACCACCTACACGGTCCATGATCTCAAGTCCCTTGTAATCCTTAGCCTTGTGGATCTCACCATCTGCCCAGCAGATTGCGCTCCAGTCATTTACAGTTGCTGTCTTAACTTCACGAAGGGTTGTAGCAACAGCCTTGAAGTTAGGATATGTCTTAGCAGCCTCGTTGATCATCTTCTTGTATCCGTCAAGGTTGAGTTCCTTTAAGTTCTCATCATTTCCTTCGATCTCGAATCCAAGACATGCGGTAAAGTCTTCTTCGTTACCGATCATAACGTCAACATACTTAGCGATCTCCTTGTTGACTTCCTGAGCCTTAGCCTGTCCGCCAATAGCGCTCCACATAGATGGACGGTAGTTCAGATCGTAAGATACGATCGTGCCGTACTTCTTAGCAGCCTTGATCGCAGCGATAACAGTCTCGCATGACTGCTCTGAAAGTGCTGCATAGATACCGCCTGTATGCAACCAACGAGCACCAAGTTCACCAAAGATATAATCAAAGTCGAAATCTTCCGGCCTTGCCTTAGAGATTGCTGTGTTTGCTCTGTCAGAACATCCTACAGCACCACGGATACCAAATCCACGCTCCGTAAAGTTGATACCGTTACGGCAGATTCTTCCGATTCCGTCTGTATCCATCCACTTGATCAGAGAGGTATCAACGCCACCCTGAAGGATGAAATCTTCCATCAACTTACCTACTTCGTTATCAGCAAATGCTGTGATAACACCGGTATTCATGCCAAAGCATCTGCGAAGACCACGAACTACGTTGTATTCTCCGCCGCCTTCCCATGCACGGAACTGTCTTGCGGTGCGAATTCTGCCTTCGCCCGGATCCAGACGTAACATAACTTCACCCAATGAAACTGCGTCAAACTTGCACTCACTTGCTGGTCTTAAATTCAAATCCATTTCTCTTCTCCTTTTATTTAAAATATTACGATGCCCACCTAGACATCTTTTTCTACATAACTTACAAGTTGGAGTATAGCACGAAACAAATTTCTTGTTTTACTTTTTTACCAACACCACAACTTGTGCAATGTTTTCCACAAAATTTGCAATCCGCACCTCGCAAAATCTTCGATGTTTCTGGATTGCAAAATTTGTAAAAAAAGAGCTGTCCAAGTTGTGGACAGCTCTTTGAAAAATTTTATAAATTTCCTACGGATTACTCAGTAATGTCAGCGTACATGAAGTACCAGTATCCGTTAGATGCATGCCATGCACCTGTAACCTTGTCGCTCATGAGATAGAAATCATTGTAGTATGCAACTGGGATACATGCAGCATCATCCATAAGCATATCTTCTGCTTCGTGAAGTGCTGCAGAACGCTCTGCTGCGTCTGTAGTTGTTCTAGACTTCTCGATTACTGCATCGAATTCAGGGTTGCTGTATTTACCATCGTTGTTACCATTGTCTGTTGTGAACAGTTCAAGGATATTAGATGGATCAGAGTAGTCACCTACCCAACCATTACGAGATGACATGTAATCACCATTACGACGCATTGGTGTGAAGGAAGCCCATTCTACGACTTCTACATCAACATCAATACCAAGTTCGCCCCAAGCCTTCTGTAAGTACTCAGCAACTACCTTATGATATCCTGCATCATTTGTAGAATATGTGATCTTTGGAATTCCCTTTCCATCAGCATATCCAGCTTCTTTCAAGAGATCCTTTGCCTTCTGAGGTTTGCATCATAATCTGTTGTGCTGATATATTCCTTACCGCCATTAGCGTTCTCAGAGAAATCAGAACCATCTGTATCTTTCCATCCTGGTCCTACAAGATTACCAGCTGGAGAATATGTTCCCTGCATCAAAGTGTTTGCAACATAGTCACGATCGATAGCAAGTGAAAGTGCCTGACGAACCTGCTTGTTGTTAAATGGCTCTTTCTGAAGGTTCAAGCTTAAGTAGTATGTTCCGATGATTGGCTCTACATGGAAGTCATCAGAATCCTTAAGTGAAGGAATCTCTTCTGTAGGAACATCCTTGATCATCTGACATTCACCTGTCTGGTATGCGCTGTATGCAGCGTTTGCATCTTCGATCAAGTTGAACTTGATTCCGTCTAACTTAATAGAATCAGCATCCCAGTAATTAGGATTCTTCTTCATTAATACATAAGATCCTGGAACCCATTCAGTTACATAGAAAGGTCCGTTAGAAATATATGTATCTGCTGCTGTTGCCCAAGCATCACCATTTGCATCGATTGTTGCCTTCTGAACAGGATTCAATGTAGCAAATGCTGCAATAGATTCGAAGTATGGGCATGGATTTGCAAGATGTACAACAAATGTCTTGTCATCCTTTGCTTCAACGCCAAGCTTTTCGATGTCTCCAGCTGCTGCCTCATCAAATCCTTCAACCATTCCAAGAACAGTTGATGCATATGGAGCTGCTACGTTAGGATCGCAGACACGCTGCCAACTGTAAACGAAATCTTCTGCTGTCAAATCAGAACCATCTGACCACTTAAGACCATCTCTTAAATGGAATGTGTAGGTAAGTCCATCATCAGATACTTCCCACTTTTCAGCCTGTCCAGCTTCTGGATCGCCATTCTCATCGAGTTTCAAAAGACCCTCGAATGCGTGTAAGATCATCTCACCACCGTCGATTGCGGAGTTAAGTGCTGGATCAACTGTCTCTGGATCTGGACCAGTCTCAACAGATAAAATCTTTTCATCTGATGAAGCACTAGACTTCTTACCATCTCCTGAAGATGATCCACATGCTACAAGACCTACTGTCATTGCAGCAACGAGTAATAAGGAAATCACTCTCTTTTTCATATTTTTTCCTCCTTAAATATGGGCAGTTTCTTTTATACTGCCAGGTTTATATAAACACTGCGAGGGGAAAAACCTCGCAAGGTTTACCATAAATTACTGTACCTTATCCAGGTTGTGGCATGCTGCATAATGTCCCGGAGAAATCTCCCTGAATTCAGGAACTTCCTGCGCACACTGTTCTGTGGCATATGGGCATCTGGTACGGAAACGACATCCGGAAGGTGGATTTAAAGGACTTGGTACATCCCCTTCCAAAACAATACGTTTACTCTGTCTTGCAATCTTTGGATCTGCGATCGGGATCGCAGAAATCAGACTCTTTGTATATGGATGAACCGGGTGTGTTGTCAATTCATAACTGTCTGCCAGTTCTACCATTCTTCCTAAATACATAACACCGATACGATCTGAGATATGCTTTACTACAGATAAATCATGTGCAATGAAAAGATAGGTCAGACCCATTTCTTCCTGCAAGTCTTCAAACATGTTGATGACCTGTGCCTGAATGGATACATCCAGTGCGGAGATCGGCTCATCACAGACAATAAATTCTGGATTGACTGCAAGTGCTCTTGCAATACCAACACGCTGTCTCTGTCCACCGGAAAATTCATGTGGATAACGGTTCGCATGTTCAGAGTTTAATCCAACTTTACGAAGCATGTCAATAATTAATTCATATCTTTCTTGTTTATTTGCAGCAAGATTATGTGTATCGATCGCTTCACCAACGATATCTCCAACTGTCATACGTGGATCCAAACTAGCATATGGATCCTGGAACACAATCTGCATCTTCTTACGATATGGAAGCATCTGTGCCCACTGATTCTTTTCTACATCAAATACAACGTCTCCGTCATATGTAAAACGCCCGCCTGTTGGCTGATACAAACGCAACAGTGCACGACCTGTGGTAGTCTTACCGCATCCAGACTCACCTACAAGACCAAGTGTCTCGCCACGATTGATGCTAAAAGAAACATCATCTACCGCCTGAATGTACTTTTTATTCTTACCATGGCCTCCTGCTGGAAAGTACTGACGCAAATGTTCTACTTCGATAAATTTATCACTCATTTGCTTCTCCCTTCTCCATGGCTTCTTTCTGATTGAGCCAACATTGTGTATAGTGAACATCATCAAACTGGGTTACCGGTGGCATCTCGCGCAGGCAAATCTTCATACATGCTTCGCAACGAGGTGCAAAAGGACAACCTGCCGGAGGGTTCAAAAGATCCACTGGAGTTCCTTCGATCGGAACCAGTCTCTCATGTTCCTTGGTATCCAGTCTAGGGATAGAACGGATCAATCCCTTGGTATACATATGGTGTGGACGATAGAAAATATCATCTGTTGTACCATACTCGACGATTCTTCCTGCATACATAACCGCAATGCGGTCACACATGGAAGCAACAACACCCAGATCATGTGTGATCATGATGATCGCCATGCCGAGTTTGTCCTTGAGTTCCATCATCAGTTCCAGGATCTGTGCCTGAATGGTAACGTCCAATGCGGTTGTAGGCTCATCTGCGATCAATAACTTTGGTTCGCAGGCAAGTGCGATAGCGATCATAACACGCTGTCTCATACCACCGGACAACTCATGCGGATACTGCTTTAATCTCTTTTCCGGCTCGTTGATACCAACGAGTTCCAGCAATTCTTTTGCACGGGCATATGCCTGTTTTTTATCTTTGTCGGTATGCAGACGGATAACCTCCGTGATCTGATTACCGATGGTGTAAACCGGATTCAAACTGGTCATTGGATCCTGGAAAATGATAGAGATTTCTTTACCGCGGATCTTGCGCATCTCTTTTTCACCCATTTCCTCAATCTCGTGACCGTTAAACTGTAATGTACCACCTATCAATTTACCAGGATGAGCCGTCAGTCCCATCAGAGAATATGCCGTAACGGATTTACCGGAACCTGACTCTCCAACGATACCAAGGACTTCTCCCTCTTTTAAATGAATGGATACATCGTTAAGCGCTTTAACCTCTCCTGCCGGAGTAAAGAAGGAAAGACGCTCGTTCTTTATATCTACTAAGTATTCTTCTGCCATGACGCGTCCCCTTTCTAATTCTTTAACTTCGGATCGAATGCATCGCGAAGTCCATCACCTAACAGGTTAAAACTCAAAATGATCAAACTGATCGCAACAGCAGGGATGAACAAAAGGTATGGATAAGTTCCGATACCATTGATTGCATCACTTGCCAAACTTCCCAGTGAAGGAAGCGGAACTGCAACACCCATTCCCAAGAAACTCAGGAAAGACTCTGTAAAAATAGAGGATGGGATCTGCAAGGTTGTTGTAACGATCAATGTACCGATACAGTTGGTAAGCAGATGGTTCTTGATGATCTTACCATTGCTGACACCAAGTGCACGAGCTGCGGTAACATACTCGCTTTCCTTTAACATGAGGATCTGGCTTCGTACCATACGTGCCATACCTACCCAGTACAAAAGTGCGAATACGATGAAAATACTGATCAGGTTGGTTCCGACTGTCTGTACCCACTTAAATCCAGGTGCATTTGCCAGATTGTTCAGTGGATCTTTCAAAGCGAAAGATAAAAGTACGATCAAAAGCACGTCAGGAACCGTATATATGATATCTACGATTCTCATCATGATCAGATCGACCCAGCCGCCAAAGAAGGCTGCGATAGATCCGTAAATAGATCCGATCACCAGGATGATCGCTGTAGCGATCAAACCTACCAGAAGTGAGATACGGCTGCCCATCATAACACGGATGGCGTAGTCACGTCCCATCTTATCTGTACCGAAGACATGTGGGAATACGGATTCCCCGGCATCGATTCTTGCCTGCTCGTCTGCGGAATATGTAAACGGTGCAAGGTTGTTGGCACCCTTGATCTGCTCATCGTATGTATATGGATAGAACGATGGAACAATAAATGAGAAAATCATGACCAAAATGATAACAACGATAGATACCATTGCCACTTTGTTCTTTCTCAATCTGCGGAAACCGTCTTTCCAGAAACTAACGCTTTCCCGCATGATGACCTGACTCTGTTTTTCCTCCTCAGATGCAGGGAGAAAATCATCAGGATTCAAATCTAACTGAAAACTTAATGGATTCTTCTTCATCTCATTTCTCCTTACTTGAGTGTAATACGTGGGTCGATCAATTTATACACGATATCTACAACCACATTCATGACAATGATAAGGGTTGCAAGGAAGATTGTTGTTCCCATGATCAGTGTATAGTCACGTCCCTGAATGGCTCCGATAAATTCGCCGCCTAGTCCCGGGATCGTGAAGATCTTCTCAACTACGAAACTACCGGTTACTGTGTAAGCAAGCATAGGTCCTACATAGGTAACTACCGGTAAGATAGCATTACGAAGCGCATGCTTAAACAACTGTACTTTACCTGAAAGACCCTTTGCCTTTGCTGTACGCATGTAATCCTGTCCTAATACATCAAGCATAGAAGAACGCATCAGTCTCATGATATATGCTGTCGGGTAAAATGCCAATGCTGCGACCGGCATAATGTAGCTCTGCCATGAAGAAAGTCCCATGGTAGGAAGTATCTTGAACTTCACACCAAAGAAATACATCAGCACGGTACAGATAACGAAACTTGGCACCGCAATACCCATGGTCGATATGACGCTGATCAGACTATCGAGGAACTTGCCACGCTTCAAAGCAGCGATACTTCCAAGCAGTACCCCAAGTATCAGGGAAACCAATACAGAAATCCCACCAATCTTTGCAGATACCGGGAACTTCGCCTGAATGATACCTGCGACGGTACGCCCTCTCTGTTTTAAACTGTCACCAAAATCTCCGTGAGCCACCCCTGAAATATAAGTGACATACTGCTCACCTAATGGCTTGTCCAAGCCATATTTTGCCTCAAGCGCTGCCGTTGCCTGCGGGCTGATCGCTTTCTCTGAAAGGAATGGTCCACCAGGAACCATGTTCATCAGGAAGAAAGTAAGTGTGGCTACTGCCAGATCGTTACAATTGCAAGCGCTATTCTCTTTACAATGTACTTTAACATCTTGTTAATTTTCTCCTTCCAAGGTAAATCTTAATACCTAAAAAGAACGCAAAAACAGCGTTTCGCTTCCGCCCCATTGCGTTCAATCGAGAGTTATTATAGCACAGTGTTGTGCTAAAGTCTACACCAATTTTTCATGCCTATCACATTTTCAACACATTTGTTTTTTCGCGTATTTACGGCGTTTGCGGGGCTTTTTGCCCCGCAGGATTTCCATAATATTCACAAACTGTATATCTATTCATTTATTACCAGTTTCTTCTTATTAAACGGTATATTTATACACTTTTTACGATATTGCATACAATATCTGTGCAGACATCCATCCCCTCAACGGTAATGTGTTCATAAGGACCGTGAAATCCATAACCGCCGGTACCCAGATTCGGACATGGCAAGCCCATAAAGGAAAGTCTGGCGCCGTCTGTGCCTCCGCGGATGGCAACCGTCTTTGGTGTCAGACCAGCCATTCTGGTGGCCTCCTTTGCCCAGTCAATGATCTCCATACATCCTTCGATCTGGCTGCGCATGTTCCGATAAGACTCCTTAATCTCCAGTTCCACTGTTCCCTGTCCGTATTTTTCATTTAATTTTCTGGCAATACGGCGCATATTTTCTTCCTTGGCGTGAAATTTATCCAGATCATGATCACGAATGATATATAAAAGTTCCGTTTTTTCCACATCTCCCTGCATATCGGTCAGATGATAAAAACCTTCGTATCCGCTTGTCTTTTCCGGTACCTCCTCCTTCGGAAGCATACTGTGAAATTCCATGGCAAGAGTCTGGGAATTGACCATGATATCTTTCGCACTGCCCGGATGCACATTATTGCCATGCACGGTTACCTTGGCACCGGAAGCATTAAAGTTCTCATATTCAATGTTGCCTTCCAGATCACCATCCAGGGTATAGGCATAGTCTGCGCCAAAATGCGCCACATCGAAAGCATCTGCCCCTCGCCAATCTCCTCATCCGGGGTAAAGCCGATACAGATCTTGCCGTGCGGGATCTTGTCTGCCACAATGCACTCCATTGCCGTCATGATTTCTGCAATGCCCGCCTTGTCGTCTGCGCCAAGTAAAGTTGTGCCATCGGTCGTGATGAGGGTTCTGCCCACATAATTTTTCAGATGTGGAAAATCCTTGACGGACAAAGTCCTGCCGCTCTTGCCAAGCACGACATCCCCACCGTCATAATTTTCATGTAAGACAGGCTTAACTCCCTGTCCGCAGAAATCCGGTGCCGTGTCCATATGCGCAATAAAGCCGATCACCGGCTTATCCTCCATGCCCTGCGTCGCCGGAAGGGTACCATAGACATAGCACTTATCGTCTACATGGGCATCTGCAATGCCGATCTCCTTCATCTCCGCCACCAGTTTGTGCGCAAGATCAAACTCTCTTTCTGCTGACGGCACAGTCTGGCTCTTTTCGTCACTTGTCGTATATACCACGACATAGTCTAACAATCTTTCATAGGCTCTTTTCATCTTTTTATCCTCCACTCGTTTATGCTATCTGATTTTATCTATTTTTTCTATCAAAAAACTAAGCCATCCAGTTTTCTGCCAAGTGTACCTTGGCTGCCCGGACACTTCCCTGGATCATCTGCGTTCCGCCACCGCCTCTGGCATCGAAAGTCTCCCGCAGATGCGCGGCTTCCTGCCTGCAGTCTTTCGTCCGGCTTCCCACGATGAACTGATATCCCTGCTCATCACCGCCCGCAAAGATCGCACAGTAGCCCGCATGGTCTTTTACCATGTCATTGACGATGCTGCGCATTGCCTTACTATCACAGGCATCCGCAAAAAGGACCACATCCTCTGCATCCGCATCCAGACCTTTTGCCTCCTGCGCCAGGATCTTCTCCTGTGCCTGCCTGAGGGCATACGCCAGATTCTGGTTTTCTGTCTGTAAACGCTTGATATGACTTCTCAGTTCTTCTTCCGATGAACTGAGCAATCCCATCATTTCATCCACAGTCTTTGTCTTCTGCCGAAAAGCATCCAACGCACGGAAGCCACATAAGATACTGATCCGCACACCGCCCTTATAATTCTGCACATGCATGACCTTGAGTCCGCCGACCTCTCCGGTACGTCTGACATGCGGCGCACAGCAGGCACAGACATCAACTCCCGGGATCGTAACGATCCGCACCTGACCTTCCAATTCCTTTTTGCTGCGGTATTCCATGCTCTCTAGCATCTGGGGTGTCGGGAAAGCGATCTCCAAGACCAGATCATCCGCGATCACCTGGTTGACCCGCGTTTCGATCGCCGTCACATCCTCCGGGGACAAGACGCCGTCAAAGTCCATGGTCACCACAGAATCACTCAGATGAAATCCCACATTTTCATAGCCAAAGGTAGAATGCACGATACCGGAAAAAATATGTTCTCCCGTGTGCTGCTGCATGTTGGAAAAGCGATAATCCCAATCGATCTGTCCATGCACCTGATCTCCCGGCTCCAACTTCTGTTCTATGACATGCACGATCACACCGTCCCGAATCTGCACATCCTGGACCTTGCACCGGATCGCCGGGCGCAGTCCGTGTCCAACAGACAACCATCCCTGATCCGGTGTCTGTCCCCCCTGTTCCGGGAAAAAGAGGGTCTGATCCAGAATCACTTCGTAACGATCCTGTTCCTCTTTCAATGCCTTTACCGCAAGGACATTGGCATCAAACTCCGTTTCATATGGGAATTTATCATACAAACATTTTGTTTTTTCCATTCGATCACCTCACAGATATCCGGCTTTTACGCCACATAATATCCTATCATAGCACAAGCATGGGATTTATGGTATGATAAAAGACACAAAAAAGAAATGAGAACACAAAACATGAACGAAGAAAAAGATAGAGCCATTCTCGTTGGCTTACAATTAAATGACGGATCTTCTTTTGAACACAACTTAGAAGAACTGGAAAGTCTTTGTCAGGCTTGTGATATTGCGCCGGTCTTTACCATCACACAATCCCTGGATGCCCCGCACCAGGCGCTCTATATCGGTTCCGGTAAGGTGCACGAGGTCAAGGAGGCTGCTGCCAATTTGGATGCAGACCTTATCATCTTTGACAATGCCTTATCCCCATCGCAGGCACGCAACTTAAACCTCGAGATCGGACTTCCCATCTTGGATCGCACAGCACTCATCCTTGAGATCTTCCAGTCCAGAGCGCGCAGCCGCGAAGCCAAATTACAGGTAGAACTGGCAAGACTCCAATATCTTCTGCCTCGTTTATCCGGTATGGGAACCGCCATGTCAAGGCAGGGCGGCGGCAGTGGATCACGCTCCAACAAGGGTGCCGGGGAGAAGAAACTGGAACTGGATCGCAGACATATCAGCCACCGCATTACTGAGTGTAAAAAAGAACTCCAGACGATCAAAAAGCAAAGGGTGACCCAGCGCAAGAGCCGCAACGCTTCCCAGACCCCATCCGTGGCACTGGTCGGATACACCAATGCAGGCAAATCCACCCTTTTAAACGCCATGCTGTCGCACTACGGCAATGATGAGATCACAGACATCTCCCACAAAAAAGTCTTGCAGGAAGATATGCTCTTTGCCACCTTGGATACTACGGTGCGCAAGATCACCATTCCCGGCAAGCCTGCCTTTTACCTATCCGATACCGTGGGATTTATTGATAAACTTCCCCATCATCTGATCGATGCCTTCCGCTCCACCTTGGAGGAGGCGATCGGTGCCGATCTTTTGCTGCAGGTGGTGGATGTATCAGATCCTTACTACCGCGAGCATATGTGCGTGACCCAGGATACCTTAAATGATCTGGGTGCCGGCGATATTCCTATGCTCATCGTCTACAACAAGGCAGACCGCCTGCCTCAGTTTGCTCATGATCTTCCGATCGTTACCGGAAACCATATCCATATGGCAGCCGGTGCAGACCTTGGCATGGATGCCCTTGCCGACTTGATCTTATCCAACCTCTTTGGCAAGCCTGTGACCATGGAACTTTTGATCCCTTACAGCCAGGGTTCGCTTGTGCACAGGATCTCGGAAGCCGGCGAAGTCGCCAAGACGGAATACCAAAATGACGGCACTTATATGCAGGTCACCTTCACACCATCCGTCAAAGACCATGCCCTTATGCAGGAGGTCGCGTCCTACCGCATCGGATAAGCAGCATTTTCTGTCATACAAACAAAGACCCGACAACCTGTCAGCGCCATAGCGCTTAGCAGATTGTCGGGTCTTTTATTTTCATCCTATGCCGGAATGTCTACCTCATCAGACTCAATATAAATCTTGTGCCATACTAAGAATACATAGATTGCCCAGATCTTGCGGCTGTTATCAGCCTTGCCATCTCTGTGGTCAGCCAGCAACTTCGTCAAAAGGGTCTGATCGAAATACTGTGCCGCTACATCCGAAGAAAATACCTCCTCAACCCTGTGCAGATACTTCGGTTCTCTCAACCACACACGGATTGGAACCGGGAATCCCAGTTTCTTTTTATTTGCCGTCGACTCCGGCAAATGGCGTTTTGCCGCAATACGAAAGGCTCTCTTGGTTGCCTCATCTGTCACACGATAATCGATCGGCAGATTCTTTATGTATTCAAATACCTTGATGTCAAGATACGGAACACGTGCCTCCAAAGAATGTGCCATACTCATCTTGTCCGCTTTCAGAAGGATGTCCCCCTGCAGCCAGAAGTTCATGTCAATGTACTGCATCTTTGCAATGTCATTCAAGCCCTTGCACTTTTCATAGTAAGGTGCCGTCAACTCCTGTGGTGTCACATGGGTCAGTTTGGTCTGTAAGATCTCCTCACGCTCCTCCACAGAGAAAAGATTGGCATTGCCGATAAAGCGTTCTTCCACGCTCTTGCTTCCACGAATGATAAAGTTCTTGCCCTTGAAATTAGGCAGTTTCTTGACAATGGATGCCAAGCCCTTGCGGAGTCCCAATGGCAGTTTCTGATAACCAGCCAAAGACAAAGGCTCATGATAGATATTGTAGCCTCCGAAAAATTCGTCTGCGCCCTCACCGGACAAGACAACCTTGATGTCCTTTGCTGCCAGTTCATCTACAAAATAAAGTGCGATACAGGACGGATCTGCCAAAGGCTCATCCATGTAATACATAACCTTTGGAATGCTGTCAAAATACTCATCCGCACTGATGGTCTTATTGATGTTCTTTTTGCCGAGTTCTGCCGTCAGGCTCTCTGCGTAACGGATCTCGTTGTACTTACTCTCTTTATCCAAAAATCCAACGGTATAGGTCTTTTCTCCCGGGAACTCAGCCACCAGATAAGAGGAATCCACACCACTGGAAAGCGAAGCGCCGACCTCTACGTCTGCAATCATATGCGCCATAGTAGACTCGTGTACGATCTCCTCGATCTCGTTTACTGTCTTTTCCAGAGACTCCGGTTCTTTTGCCGGCTGCATGAGCGGATCGTAATACTGATGGATCTCGATCTCGCCGTTTTGCATGAGCATATAATGTCCTGCCGGCAACTTGAAAATCCCCTTGAAGAAGGTCTCCGGCAATACGGAATACTGGAAAGACATATACTGCTCTAAGGCTGCCTCATTGACCTCGCGCTTGATGTTTGGGTATGCCAGAATACTCTTGATCTCAGATGAAAATACCAGATTTCCATCCTGCTGTGTATAATAAAACGGCTTGATGCCGAAGAAATCCCTAGCGGCAAATACCAGATCCTTTTTCATATCATAGATCACAAAAGCGAACATACCACGCACCTTGGAAAGCAGGTCTACACCGTACTCCTCATAGCCGTGGATCAGGCTCTCTGTGTCTGCATTGTTAGCAAAGACATGCCCCTTGGCAATCAGATCCTCACGCAATTCCAGATGATTGTAGATCTCGCCATTAAATACGATAACGACATCCCCTGTCTCATTAAACATCGGCTGCATACCGTGATCCAGATCAATGATACTCAACCGGCGAAAGCCCAGCGCCACCTGATCATTGACATACATGCCCTCCTGATCCGGTCCACGATGGATGATCTTGTCCATCATCTTCTTTAAGACGGCTTCTCGATCCCAATCCTCTTTGCTTCTTCCAATAAATCCACTTATTCCACACATATCATAATCTTCCTTTGGTCTTGTATTTGCTGTCAATATAGTATGCACGTTTTCTGCTTGTCTATGCGCATCTATCCATACGATTATAATGGTTTCCTAAGATGAAATCAAGGATAAGAAATCCCCCTTAGCCACCGGCTTGGAATAGTAATAACCTTGATAATAGGTTGGATGATACTGCTGCAGATACAACTCCAGCGCCTGATCTTCAATACCCTCAATACAGAGATCTGCATGAATCGTCCCTGCCCCATCAGCAATTGCCGATACAATGATCTGATTCATAGGCTGATTCTGTATATTCTGCACAAAAGACCGGTCGATCTTGATCTCATCCAAAGGCAGTTCCAAGACCAGTTGCAAAGAAGCATTGCCCGTGCCGAAATCATCCATGGCAACCCGGATGCCCTGACTGCGGAAAAATTCGATCTCTCCTCGCAGGAAGTCAGTATCCAGTTCTCGGCAGCGTTCCGTCAGTTCCAGACAGAGATTTTCCGGCGGATATGCCGTATCATGCAGGGCATTTAAGACCTCCTGCCGAAATTCCTTGCGCTCCAACTGGGGAGCCGCAATATTGACATTGATAATAAAATCAGGAATGATCTGACGCATCTCTGTTGCATCCTGCAAAGCCTGCCATATAACCCAGTTACCCAGTTCAAAAATACAGGCGTTCTGCTCAATAAAAGGAATAAAACGGTCTGGCGATACAAATCCATACTTGTCATCCTGCCAGCGTATCAAAGCCTCTGCACCTATGATCCGATTATTTCTGGCATCTACGATCGGCTGGTAGTAGAGGGAAAATCCGGAAAAATCAGTCATAATCTGCTGGTAGATCGTGCCGATCATATCCCGATCGCCAAATTCATGCTTATGTTTTTCCATATTGTAAAAAACAATATCTCCATGATAGATGGTCATGGACTGTCCGATCGCATAACCCAGATTCGCTGTAATACGATCTACCTCTCCATGTGCATTGCCAAAAATAGCAGCGCTCCCCAGCACACGACAGGTTACATGCTTGTCACCGATGTCAAACCCCCGATATGCCATGGCTCGAATTGCATCATAGAGCAGTTTGGTCTGTGCCCGATCCATATCATGCATGCAGACCCCATACATGGACGTATCCATGTGATAGACCGTTCCTCGTTCACCAACAATCTTCTGCAGTTCTGCCCCGAAAAACCGCAGCACCTCGTCTCCAAAGCGGTAGCCATACAAGGTATTGATACTGCTCAATTTGTCAATGACCAGCATCATGACCGTAGTTGACCTATCTTCCTCTGTCATTTCTTCCAAGCGCTCTAAAAAGGCGGATTTGCTGGAAAGATGTGTCACATTGTCAATCTCATCCATGATACCATAATTAGTAATGGTACCGGCAAAATAATCTATCTCCCCGTCCTTGCTCTTGAAGACAGAACTCTCACATGAGCACATGACGTATTTGCCCTCAGTGTTTTTTGCACGATACATAAGGTTCTGACTCATGCTTGTACCATCAAAAATACGCTTCATGCTCTCCTGATACATGGCAAGATCGTCCGGATGTATCCGTTTTTCCCAGATAGCGCCGGCATCATACATATATTCTCCCGGCATATCAAAATCCGCCATAGCACGTCTGGACCAGCGTGACGCATTGGTTTTCATATTGCAGAGGAAGAGATATCCTCTCTTGGCCGTCGCTGCAAACACATCAAAGACACGATCGGACAGACCAGTCGTGTCTATGGCATGCATTGTATTATCTTTTACCTGCTCTGCAGATCTTCCTATATCCCCCATAGATCTTCTCCATCTACTCTTTATCAATAAACTTGTCCATGAAATCGTCGATTGGACAAGGCTTACTGTAATAATAGCCCTGAATATAATCCGGTCCCATCGCCGTAATACGGTCTAACTCGTCCTTTTCCTCGATACCCTCGACCACTTCTTTGATATTGAGGCTATGAACCATCTCAATGATCTGCTTTAGAAGTTGGTGTTCGTAATCACTATTCAGTGCCTTGCAGGTGAACTCACGGTCGATCTTTAAGATATCCGGCTGCATCTGGGATAAGTTGATCAGGTTGGAATAGCCCGTACCGAAATCATCCAGTGCCATCTGCACACCATATTCTTTTAATCTTCTCCAGAGTTTTGTCACAATAGAGTTGCGCGCCAGATATCCGCTTTCTGTCAATTCCACAATGACGCTCTCCGGCTTCAAATGATATTTTTCTATTGCGCTTGTCAGATCCTCATAAACAGAACTCTTTAAAATCTGTACATAAGAGAAATTGATGCTGACCTTAAAATCAGGCCGTATCTTCTGGCATTCCACACATGCCCGCAATGCGGTATCAATGATCCATCTGCCAACCGGCACGATCAGACCGCTTTCCTCCAATTGATCAATAAAACGGTATGGTGGAATAAGTGTTCCCTCGGCATCACGATAGCGAAGCAAGGCTTCTGCCGCGAAGATCTCCTCGGATCCCACACGCATAATCGGCTGAAAATACAACTCAAATCCCTGGTATTCCTTTGAAACCGCCTTTCGCAGATTGCGCGTCATCTGCCGGTTGGCAACAAAGGTATCATAATCCTCTCGATCAAAGAATACCAGCTGATTCTTACCACGCTCCTTGGCGCGACTGAGGGCGAACTGCGATAACTTGGTAATCTGTTCGTAGTCCAGCGTTTCTAAATCTGCGTCAGAAATCACCCCACAAGACAAGGTATATAAAGCCTCATATTCGTGCTCCTTGATATGTTGTGCCACATGATATCGGATATTGCTATACAAAGCCTTGGCATCTTCTTTGGTCTTACTGATAAGATCAAAGACCACAAACTCATCCGATGTCATCCGATAAACGGCCTGCCCCGGTTCCAGACAATCCTTGATACAGGTAGCAACATCAAAAAGAACGTGATCGCCATAACCTATGCCCAGCGTTTCATTGATATTTTTAAAATCATCAATCCCCAAACGTAAAATATAGCATCGCGGCATTTTATGGAACTGCTTTATCTGCTCCTGAAAGGTCACTTCACCCAGAAGTCCGCTGACATTGTCAGCCTTTTTCTTCTCACCGATCTCATTGATACAGCCGATCATAAGAAAGACTTTGCCATCCTCCGAACGGATCGTACGCCCCTGACAGTTGATCCAGACCGGTTCCTGATTGACACTCATCCAGCGATAACGCAGATTGTGCCAGGACTTACGCCCACTGCGCATCTCGCTCATATCTGTAAGTAGCAGATTATAATCATCTGGGTGAACCACACGTTTGTGCACCTCATCTACATTCTGGAAAATATTAGAGGGCAGGTCAAAACGTGCCACTGCCCTCTCTGTAATATAATAAACGTCATGTTCCAGATCCCAAACATATAGATAATCATTCATGCAGGTAGAAAACAATTCTGCTGCGCGCTCAAAGAAGAGGAAAACTTCCTTTTCCCCTTCATTGTCCGATGTATGCTCATGTGTGATTGCTTCTTGGGGTTCTCCCAATATCTCCAATAATTCCTGAGAAATCATCTTATCTTTCATGTAATATCCTCCTGTGCTTCATCCTTTGTTATGCCTCCTGCGCAGCACAAAGGATTTTCAGCCTCTGCTGTCCTACTCAAAGGTCTTGTAACCCATGAAAATATTACCATTTATTGTCAGATATTTCAACAAGCGTTTTTAAATTTTATGGTATAGTTTTACCCCCCCCCGAGAATTTTCACACGATTTGAGTTTTTCAGAATTTTCTTGCTTTTTCGTAAAATTCTGTTTACTTCTTTTCCCGGGATTTACGCAGTCTTGATCTTGCCTTCCTGCTGTAACCACTGTACTTCATCACGAACGGTCTCGGTATATGGGCGGGTATGGTAGCCTAATACTTTCTTCGCCTTACTGTAGTCAAACGTATTGTTTCTCTCCAAATTATATACGGCAAAGGCGGTCATAACCGGTTTCTTTCCGGATATACCGGCTGTCTTTTCTGCAATCTTCGCAATTCCCTTTGCTACCGGTAATGGCAGAAAATGCTTGATCGGTGTGCAGCCTGTCTCGGACGCGATCATGTCACTGAGCTGGCGCATGGTCACTTCCTCGTTTCCAAGGATATAACACTCGCCTGCCATCCCCTTATCTGCAGCAGCGATCACACCGTCTGCCAAGTCTCTGACGTCGCACAGGTTAAAGGATCCCTCCATACCCATCGGCATATCTCCGTTGATGATACGGATGATGGTTCCGGTCGTCTCGCTGATGGAGAAATCATTTGGTCCAAGGATTCCGCTTGGATGAACGACGCAGGCATTTAAACCTTTTTCCGTGACTGCGTCCAAAACCGCCTGTGTTGCCATTGCCTTGGTTCTGGAATACCAGCCTACGACCTGATCCGGATCGAATTTCTTTACTTCACGGATTTTTCTTCCCTTTGGTGCTTCCGGGATGGCTCCAGTGCTGCTGACATAGACAAGTTTGTCACATTCTTTATGCTCTAAGCACTTTGCAATGATATTCTTGGTGCCGCCCACATTAACGTCAACCAATTTCTTGCTGTAATCTGCATTGGTCGTTACCATGCTTGCCACATGAAGGACTACCGTGTGCACGCCCTCCTCTACGGCAAAGAATGGCTCCAAGGATTTCTTGTCACACAGATCTCCTTCTACGACTTCCACGGACTCCGGGATATATTTTGCTGCCGGATCGTTTGGCAGAACAAAGGCTCTCACGTCAGCCCCTTCTTCCACCAACTGCCTGCATACCGTGCTTCCCAAAAATCCTGCTGCTCCTGTTACTAAATATTTTCTACTCATGATCTTTCTGCTCCTTTTCTATTTTTAAATTTTTCTTTCTTTGTTTGTTACAGGTAGTATCATAGAGCGTCAGTATTGCATAAATATTTTACTTTTGTTAAGGTTTTATTAAAGAGGGAAACATGTTATAATTTCTTCATATTAAAATGATCGATATTAGTAGATAAAGCGAGGAAACTTGCCATGGTTACCTATCCACTGAACGAATTACAACCCGGCATGATCGTTGCGGCTGATGTCTTTACGCCCCGTGGACAGTTGATCGTTCTCAGAGGCTCCATTTTAAGTCAGCAGATGATCCAGCACATGAAATACTACCATGTACCGTCCGTTACGATCCTGCCAAATGAAATTGATCCAATGTCCTTTGAAAAGGCAGACCGTAGCGAACCGACTTACGCCAAACGTATCCGCCAGAGCGAATCTTTCAAAGAATTCAGGGAGCATTATACGCAGAGTGCCAGCATTTTTCAGGAACAGTTGAGTCGTTTTGTTGCCGGCGATGCGCATCTGGATACGTCTGCCCTTTTACAGGACACGCTGGAACTTTTCGACCACAATCGTGCTTCCTTTTCCTTACTGGATATGCTGCACAATATGCGTGATCTGGACGACTCCACCTATGTGCACAGCATCAATGTCGCCGTCATTTCACGCCTGATCGGTATGTGGTCAGATCTGGATGAAGCCAATCTGGATGTTTTGACCCTGTGTGGGCTTTTACATGATGTGGGAAAAGTACAGATCCCGGATGAGATCTTGGAAAAACCTGACCGGCTGACACCGGAAGAATATGAGATCATGAAGACACATACGGTTTTAGGCTACCGCATGATGGAACAGGAGCGCATCGACAAGCGGATCAAGAATGCCGCTCTCATGCACCACGAACGTTTTGACGGCAAGGGCTATCCTTTCGGTCTTACCGGGGACCGTATTGACACCTTTGCTTCCATCGTAGCCATTGCGGATGTCTACGACGCACTGACTTCGGATCGCTGCTACCGTTCGGCAGTCTGTCCTTTTGAAGTGATCGCCCTCTTTGAAAGCAATGGACTAACCGAATACAACCCCAAATTCATCCTGACCTTTTTGGAACATATCGCCCAGACCTATGTTGGCAACTCTGTCCGTCTGAGCGATGGCAGTCAGGGCAAGATCAGCATGATCGACACAAAAAAACTTCTCCGCCCTCTCATCCAATTAGAAAGCGGAGAATTTGTAGATCTGTCCAAACGTCTGGATCTCTATGTCGAAGAGATCATTTAATCAAATAATTTTGCCTTTTGGCGTTCAAAGAAAGCATCGACTTCCGCGATGATCCTTGCCGGCTCCATGGTCTTGAGCAGATAGCCTTCCGGCTTGAGTGCCATGACCTGCATCACACTTTCCCTATCATCCTTACCTGTCAAAAAAATGACCGGAACATCGGAAAATTCTGTCTCTGTACGGATCATTTCCAGCACCTGTCTGCCATCTACGACCGGCATTTCATAATCTAACAGTACCAGATCCGGGCGGTTGGTCGCTAAATACTTGATCGCCATGGCACCGGAATTTGCTAAGATGACCTGATAGCGGTCTTCCAGCCAGCCTTTGACATTGCGCAGCATTGCCCCGGAATCATCTACGACCAGAACCTTTTTCTTGTGCTGTGCGCCAAACTTTGCGATATAGGTATCGATAACTTCCACCAATTCATTGACATTGACCGGGCGCTCAAAAAACTGACGGATGAGGTGGCCTGAGATCACACGTCCGATAGCGTCATTTTCTTCCCTGCTTCCCACCGTAAAGATGGGAATGTCGCGCTCGGCTGACTGGTCTTTGAGATAGATCAGAGCCTGCTGCATATCTCCGATCCCGTCCGATCCATAGATCAGATAGGCGCCGATGGTATCACGCTCGGCTGAGATCTGTGCCACATCCGGATCGACCACGCTTACCTGATAGCCCGCCTCTTTTATCTTATCCTTGAGAGACATGATAATATATCCCTGTACCTCTGATATGATCAAAATCTTATACGTTTCCTTCATCATTTTCTCCACTTACTTTTCTTTTTTACCCCAACTTATCCACCATGGCATGACAAAGATCCATGACTTCTTCCATGGCGACATCCGCAACCGCTGCCCGCAGTGCGTCCATATCCTCTGCCAGATCTTCCGGCATACGATATCCTTCCAATTCTGCCATGGCAGCATCTACGCCGTCCAGATCAAAGTCATCCATAGCATCTGCCATCTGACCTAAGATACGGCTCAGTTCTTCCTTTGAGGTCTCCTGTAAATTTGCCTCGTCCAGACTTCCGTAAGAACGCAGGACTTCTTTATAACTTGTATATAATTCTAATACTTCCGGCAGTCTTTCTTCAAGTCCTTTTCGGTCATTGGCATTGCCCAGGTCTTCCATTTCCTTGAAGAGGGCAGACAGACGGTCTGCACCGATCATGCGGGAGGTATTCTTGAGGGCATGGACTTCGATGGTCAGATCCCGGATCATACCATCTGCCAGACACTGCTGCATCTTTTTCGTCTTGGTATCGATCAGTTTGTAGTAGTCTCCCAAGAGGCTCAAGAAAAGTTTCTTGCCTCCCGAGTAATGCACGCCTTCTTCTACATTAAGTCCTTCAATGACAGGCAGTTCTTCCTCCTCCTCCTCTGCTGCCACATCCTCTGTCTTGATGATCTTATCCTCAGGCAGATATTGTTTTAACTTGCCGCAGATCTCCTTGATCTCAATCGGCTTTGCCACAAAATCATCCATGCCTGCCGCTACAAACTCCTCCTTGGCGCCGTTCATGGCATCTGCCGTGAGGGCGATCACGATCTCATGCTCCTGACTGCCCTTTTCCCACTCACGGATCCGACGGGTGGCTTCCACACCATCCATGACCGGCATCATGTGATCCATAAAGACCAGATCATAGGTATGCGCCTCCAGCATTTCCAGCGCCTGTTTCCCGTTTTCTGCCGTGTCGATCTGCATCTGCAAAGGTGCCAGCAAACCAATCGCAACCTTTAAGTTCAGCTTATTGTCATCGACCAGAAGGATCTTTGCCTCCGGTGCCTTGAAATTCAAGACCGCAGAAGTGCCCGCGTAGGTCACCTGTCTCTCTCTGCGGATCGCCTGACAGAAGTTGAGCGAATAGAGCGGCTTGTTCATGACCATGACCTTGGCATCCCGCAAAGCCTCCTGTACCGGATTTTGCAGAACGCAGATCTGCTTATCTCCCAACAAAGAACCATGGATGGCATCCTTGTGCTCCTCGTAGACCAGGGTATCCGTAAAGAGGAAGTCTACATGCGGGCGGTCTTTTGCCATGACATCCGGCGCGATCGGTTCTATGCCGTAGGCACGCACCAGACGCTCGAAGTTCTCCTGCAAATAGGTATTGGAAAAAGCACCACCGATCTGCAGGGTCTTTTTCTCCTCCGGCAGACTGGCAACCGGACTCTCCTCTGAGATCTTCTGGCGGATGGTAAAGTAGAACTCACTGCTCTGTCCGTAAGTGCTTCTGACACCAATCTGTCCCCCCATCATTTCAACCAACTGACGGCAAATGGCAAGCCCCAGACCGGTTCCCTCTTTGGAATGATTTTTCCGGCTGTCAACCTGAGAGAAGGACTGGAAAAGTTTCTTCTGGTCTTCCTCGCGGATGCCGGATCCGCTATCCTTGATACTCACGGCAAGGACAAGATCCTGCTCCGTCTTATCCTCCACCTTGATCGAAAGTTTCACATAGCCTCTTTCTGTAAATTTGACGGCATTGTTTAAGATATTGATGATGATCTGGCGCACGCGCAGACCATCCCCATGTAAAGTCTTTGGCAGGGTCGGGTCAATATCGTAAAGGAGTTCCACATTTTTCTCACCGATTCTGGTCAAAAACATAATGCCCAGATCACTGATCATAGACATGGGTGCATAGTCTTCTTCTACCAGTCCATCTTGCCGGACTCGATCTTGGAAAAATCCAGAATGTCATTGATGATATTTAAAAGGCTTCCCCGGATACTTTGATATTGGATAGGTACTCCTCCTGCTCCTCCGTCACATCCCCACGCAGCATGATCTCGGTCATGCCGACAATGGCATTCATCGGGGTACGGATCTCATGTGACATATTGGAAAGAAAGGCAGACTTGGCTTCGTTGGCAGCCTCTGCCTCCTGCACCAGTTGTAACTGCTTTGTCACATCCACTAAGATCAGGCTATAACCCGCGATCTTTTTCTTGTGCTTTTCATTCTGATATAAGGTCGCCAGACGGCGCTCGTAAAATCTGCCATCCAGTTCCACCTCATCCTCTGTCGTCTGAAAGAGTTGCAAAACTTCCTCCGGAAGTTCCTGATTTTTGTGAAAACGGCGTAAGACCGGAAAAAGTTTCTTGGCATAACGGTTGGCATCCAGATAACCGTAGGCATCATCTGCGATCAAAAAGACATCGTTAGTATGCTCGAATACCCAGTCACGCCCCTGGTCAGTCACCGTGAAAAATTCACCCACCATGACACTCAAGGTCATGACGCAGATCACGACGGAGGATGCGATCGGCATGATATCGAAAGGAATATCTGCAAACTGGGAAAAGATGAGCATGACCAATAGGAAGCCCTGTGCCAGCATCAGATGAAAAAGGTTGTGTCGCTCGGTTTTATTCTTCATTTTGATAAAACGGCAAAGCGTATAGACAAAGAGGAATAAGAGCATGGATGCGATCAAGCCGTAACGTACATAGTAGAGAACACCGCCATCCATATTGACCTGATACATGCCAAGGCGCTCATCCAGAGAGATATGCACATTTCCCATCCACTCCTTGCCCATTTCACCGATCATACGCTGCCCGTTTTGAACTGCATCGGATGTGTTGCCATTTGCACCCGCAATATTGCCAACTGCCTCTGACACTTTCTGCGCCGCCTGGTCTAACTCCTGTCCTTCCTCATTTAAAATGATATGAGTCGAAGACCGCATCCACATCTGTGGTACCTCGATCAGTTCAAACAGAGGCCACCCGATCGAAACGACGCGGGAAAAGCGCATATGCTGGTATTCCATCATAAAGAGGATAAAGAAGAAAAAGAAAAGTGAGATGCCGACATACTCCATGCGGTACGCCGTCGTCAACGCCTGAGAATTGTCCGTTTCCAGGATCATCAGATAAGCACAGTTGACAATGGAACAGGCGGCATTGGCAAGCATGAGATAGGTTGCCCCCTTACTCTGCTCCTTTTGTAAGATCACAACGATACTGACCACCGGAATAAAGATGCCCGCCAGTTGCAAAGTCTTTAGACAGGTCATCAACTGCTCTGCTGTCAGTGTAAAAAAATAAAAGTCAAATGTCTCCATCTTCCCACCTCTTTTTGTCCCAACAAATTCTATCTCTAATATACAAAAAGCCCCCCTGCCAAGACAAGGGGGTATTTGTGAAATTTATTTGTATTTTTCCATTGCTTCTTCTAAGCTCATGCCTTCTGCGATGGCTTCCTTACGCTTGGCATTTACTTCCTGAATCTCTTTCATGCGATCTCCGGTCAGAGAATAGCCCTTCATAGCAATCAGGGTCACTGCCCACGCGATCATTGGGATCAGGCAGAAGAGAACGATAACAACCCAGTTCATGCCCGGTGCATATGGCGTATCTGCGGTCGGCAGATTGGAAAGTCCGATCACACCTACGGCGATACCTACGACCGTTGCAGCCAGGGAAGATACCAGTTTATCTACCAGCGAAAACAGAGTTCCCATGATTCCTGGGATGTATTTGCCGGAACGATATGTCTCGTAGTCGGAACAATCCGCTACCATCGGGATCGGCATATCGGCGGTTGCATAGTAAGCACCATAACCCACACCAAAGCAGATGATAAAGAGGATCGTATATACGTTGACGCTCGGGAATACCAGATTCATGCCATTTGACGGATTCCACAATAAGAGGAGTGCCAGTACGCCCACATAGCAGACAAGTGCTACGGATACATAACGGACTAAGGATGCTTTCTGTCCCTTCTTCTGGGAAGTACGGACGGTCAAAAGGAAGAATGGTACACTCGCTGCATAGCCTAAGATCATCATCGGCAGATAGAGGCTGTCATAATTGCCCATCATACAACCATAAAGCATACACAGAACCGTTGTATTTGTCGCGATAGAAAGCGCAAGTTTGCATCCGGCTCCGGCGATCATCAGACGCTGCATCGGCTTGTTGTTCTTGATGATCTCGATGTACTCGGAAACTTTGACTTTTTTCTGTTTTTCTCCACCGACACCAAAGTACTTCGGCTGATCCTTTTCCCAGATACCGATCACGGCAAGCAGGGTCAAAACGATTGAGATAACAACACCAATTGGTGTTAATACACGGTAAAAGTCTGCACTTGAGTAATCCGCAACGTTGGCACGCAGGATCGGCGCAACGAACTGCATCACACCCATACCGACTAAAGATCCCACCGTATTGAAGATGGTAAAGAGCGGACGCTGCTTTGGATCGTTAGTAAGTACGGTCTGTCCGGATCTGGTACAGGAAGTCTGGAAAGTGTATCCGATAACCCATACAAAATACAAAAGTACAAAGACTACATAACGCAGCGGCATCATATCTGCCGGAATATACGGCGTTACGATATAAAGTAAGATGATGCTGACTGCCATGATCAGATTTCCGATCACCATAAATGGACGGAACTTTCCGAACTTGCCATTAGTGCGGTCGATCAATGCACCAATGATCGGATCGGTGATAGCATCGCAAAGACGCATGGCTGTTACCATAATAGATGCAAACATCAGTCCAAGTGCAAGTACGTTAGAACCGAATGTCGCAATGTAGGAAAGTACCAATACATAGTAGACATTGGTAGCACCATTGTTCAGAGGAAACAGTACCAACTGATACGGCTTTGCGCGGTTCAGTCCACTTGCTTCCACATTTTGTTTTTCACTCATGAATAAACCTCCTTAAATAAATATCTGTTCTATACCCAGTTCGCGCTCTTAGAACGCTTCTTTGAAAGTTTGTAATTTGCCGGCGTGTCTGTGCGTACAAAAGTTGCCGTATCTTCCAGATCTCCTGCTACCACGCGGATCTCGTTTTCTCCGTCTTTCAAATCGATCTTGCAGGTAAAGACATGATCTGCCTCTTTTGTCGCAACCAGTTCTCCGTTGCAGTAGAATTGCAGACTCGGCTGGTTGGAGTAGACTTTGACCGTGATACGGTTCTTTTTACGGTCTACAAAGCGCTTGCTGCAAATGTGGACCATAGGCTCTGCATTCCAGTATGCCTTGTAAAGGTAGAAGGAATCCTTCTTGGTCTGGCGGTCAAAGGTCACCAGTCCCTTGTGGTTCATGCCCGGCTCACCGCCCTGATCTCTGGCATCTGCCGCGAAATCAAACATATTCCACACATGGGTTGCCCAAAGCCATGGAAATCTGGCAAAGCAGCGTACCATGTATTCATGATATCTTGCCTGATATTCCTCCGTGTGATCTCCTCTGTGCGGATGCTCACTGTGGAGGTTTGGCATACCCTCTGCACCATACTCAGAATAGCCCAGCACGCGCTTCGGATATCTGGTATGGAAGATGGCAAAGAAAATATCATTCAAGAACAAGCCCGGCACATACCATCCCAGATAGAGATTGTAACTTACAATATCGGAGATATGTACGACCTTGCCAAACGGATTGCACATAGCATAGCAGGCAAGTACGGTCTTTCTTGTCGCATCCATGTTATGGCAAAGATCATTCAAAACATGATGGTTGTCTAACATGTCCTTTTTATTCTTGGTAGAGATCGTGATCTCATTGGAAAGTCCCCAGGTCACAATACAGGTATGATTGTAATTCTGTAAGATCAGTTCACGCATCTGTGTGATCGTATTGGCACGGGCTGACGGGATATGCTCGGAAATATATGGGATTTCTGCCCATACAACCATACCTTCCTCATCGCACAGATCATAGAAATACTGATCATGCTGATAATGTGCCAGACGCACGGTGTTGGCTCCGATCTCCTTGATCAGTTCCATGTCACGCTTGTGCTGCTCTTTGGGAATGGCATTTCCGATGCCCTTGAAATCCTGATGGCGGGAAACGCCATGAAGCGGATATGGCTTTCCGTTCAGGTAAAATCCTTTATCCGGATATACTGCAAAAGAACGAACGCCAAAACGCTGGCTGATTTCATCTAGAACTTGCCCGTGAAATAGCAGGCTTGCCTTAGCGGTATATAAATACGGGTCAACCACGCCCTTCCACAAATGCGGCTGGTCCATGTGGAATACATGGGATGCTGCCTGCCTGGCTGTATGGGAAAGATCCACGCTGACATCCGCCACAAGGTCAGCGGCACGCCCCTTGCCCTTGAGCCAGTTTTCGTCTGTGATAGCGCCAAAGCGAGGCTGGTCAAAGGTAAAATCAGCAAGCGATACTTCTTCTTTTAAAACGACCTGTCCTTCATGGTCTAAAATGGAAAGTTCTACAGTGTAAACAGAGGCATCTGCGCCCTCCTCCAGATACACATAGGATTCCATGTTGATGTCTGCGGCATCGCCCTTTACCTCCGGCGTGATCTGCATACCAGACATACCGTAATAATCTAATTCAAAATGATTCTTGGATACCACCAGCAGATTGACATCACGATAGATACCACCATAAAAGGTGAAATCTGCTTTCTGTGGATAGACTCTCGTGTTGACTGTGTTGTCCACTGCAATGCGAAGATCATTTTCTTCCTGCAAAAGCGCTGTCACATTGGCACGAAAAGTAGAATAGCCGCCGTCATGAGAAGCGACTTTTTGACCGTTCAATAAGACTGTAGCCGTCGCATTGACACCACAGAATTCCAAATAAACATCCTGTGTATTGGCATCAAAGTCAGGCTTTGCAAAAGTCTTTTCGTAAGTGCCGATACCACGGTAATAATCGTTGCCACCATCCTGTCCATCTATGGCATTCCAAGTATGTGGAATGTTGACCTCAATAGCAGGCTGATCTTTTATAGAAAATTTCCAATTTGGGTTCAGGGAAATGCTATTTCTCATACTTCCTCCTTTATAAAACATGCTTGTATATGTGCATTTTAAACGCTCCTAAAACAAATAACAACATACTTATCGTAAGTGGTAGTCAGACTTCCCTAAGTGGTCTGCCCACCTTTTACGGCAAAGGCAGGAGCATTTTCAGTTCAAAGGTATGGTCAGATACGTTCACGCTCATCGTGCCGTCATAGCGTCCCAAACTATGCCGGATACTGCGCAGCCCATAGCCGTGATAGCCATTGTGAGGCTTGGTAGAGACCGGCAGTCCATTCTTTAATTTCACCTGACCGGTCATAGGATTGGTGATATTGATAACCAGAAAACGGTCTCTGGTAAAGATGGCAATATCAATCAGACGCATTCTGGCATCCGAGATCTTTTCCACCGCCTCCATGGCATTATCCACGGCATTGCCAAGAATACCATAGAGATCGACCGGATCAACAAATTCCAGTTTGCTACCGTCCGCGATACAATTGATCTTGATGCCCTTTGCCTGACAAGAAAGGCTCTTTTCCGTTAGAATCGTATCCAATACATCGTTTCCGGTCTTGACGATCGCACCATAGATCTCGACCGACTGCTCCAATTCTTTCAGATAACGTTCCTTGCTCTCATCATCGGCAAGTCCCCGCAAAGCTCGAACCTGATGCTTGAGGTCATGGCATTTCTGATTGATCATGTCGATGTTATCGCGCGTGATCTCATACTGTTCTTCCTGCTGCTTCATCAGCATATTCATGGTAAAAAGTTCCTTTTCCAAGGCAGACTTTTTGAAAAGTTCCGACTGGATAAAAAGCAGGGACACACAATAAAGTTGTACGACCAGCAGTACCACATAATACATGAGATTATATCTGCCAAAATGCACGATGCGCATCATCTGATCCAGCATTTCAAAAACTGCTAAGAACAAAACTGCGGATGTCATCTGGCGCGGTCCAATATGGTACTTTCCCTTTTCCGGCATACACTTCGCCGTTGTCAGCCCAACAATCGCCAGCCCCACGGCATAGAATCCAAGCACGCCCCAGAGCAAGGCAGCCAGACTGCCATTATTGCGAAAAGGAGACAACTGATAAAGAACATGCCATAAATTCATAAAAAACTGCGAAGTCACAAGGGACCAGATCGCAACATAAAAAGCCGCACTCTTTTTTATGGTGGCACAATAATAGACGACAAAAGACATAACGACCAGATCTAAGGCCACAAGCAAAAAGTTTGTTGAACCATTCTGCGGCAAGACCACCGCTGGTCCAACCATGAGGGCGCCCCCATGATGAGTCCCGATAAAAAACGAACTTCGATCGGTTCACGTTTCTGCAAGGTATAAGATAGACCAGACCGGACAGTACCACAAAGACCTGCTCTAATAGATTGGCATAGGGTAAAAAATTCATGTTAAAAGCCTCCTCCGATGTAGTCTGTCACTTCCTTCAAAAAGTGCGCCCGGTTTCGTCTGCTGATCTCCAGTTGCGCACCGGCAACATGTACCACATTATCTTCAATCTCGGTCACATATTTGAGATTGACCAGATACCAATGATTACATTTGACAAAATGATAATCCTTAAACATTTCTTCCGCACTCTGCAAAGTACCACGCTGGGCGAACTCTCCCTCTGCTGTATGATAATGTAAAAATCGATTTTCTATCTCTATATAGTAAATATCGTTAGAATTGAGTTTTTTCATACCGCCCTGCGTATTGATGGCAAACTCTAAGTTATCACGCTTGCCTTGCACACGGCCGATAGCACGTTCCAATCGAAAGGCAAAGCCATAATAGTCAATCGGTTTCAAGACAAAATCCAATGCGCCCACTTCGTAGCCTTCGATGGCGTACTGTGCCATATTCGTGATAAATACCATGACCACATCTGCATCGCGCCCACGGATCACTTTGGCTGCATCCATGCCATTTAACTGCGCCATTTCGATGTCGAAAAAGATAATGTCATAGCGCGCCTCTGTATCATCCACGATCTCCTGTCCGTCCGCATAGGTCGTGACCAAAAACTCCAGTTTATGCTCTTCTTCGTATTTTTGAATATACTGACACACTTCATCCCTGTACTGTTCTTCATCTTCGACTACTGCAATCCGATACATGTCTTTTTCCTTTCTCTCCTGATTTCATCTTTATATAATGCACGATTTTTCCTAATTTCGCAAGGCTTGGAAAAGAATGTGCCAAGGATTTCCCCATAAAAAACGGCAACCGGACAAATATGGTAAAAGATCCGAAGCCTTTTGACCTCGGATCTTTTTCTACATCATTTTATAGGATTGTATTTATTTTTGCTTGCGCGCTTTCTTTGCTTCCTGAAAGTCAGCGTAAGCCTGACTCTTTTTAAATTCCTTTTTCTTCTTGATAAAGAGTAACAAAGATACCACAAACAAGAGGATAAAGACGATCATAACAATTCTTACGATTCTTACCAGATTCAGTTCCACTGCCTTGACCAGAGTGTTCTCTCCCACGCCGTTCATGGCAACGGAATTGGCAATCGCATATAAGTCATGGTGGCAGGCCTCGCGCATAGCACTGACCACAACCGGATCATTTTCATATTCCGGCAACTGGTTGGTGATGTATGGAAGCATGGCATCAAAGGTAGAGATACCGCCTGCCATCAGACCATCCACACCATTGACATACTTAGTCAATACATTATCGGTGATGGTAAGTCCCTGGCTGCCCCACTCGTTACGCAGGATACCGGTCATCAAGCCCTTGTTGCCGCCTGACCAGATCGCACCCCAACGTGTGTAAGCAACCATGACACCACCGCCATTTCCTTCTTCGATCGGTGCCTGGAAGGCTTTCAGATAGATCTCTCTGGCTGCCTGTTCCGGAAGCCATACACCAAGTCCCAGACGATCCTGCTCACAGTCATTTAAGGCAAAGTGCTTCATAACGACATGCACGCCCTTAGACTCAATGGCTGCCACTTCATAAAGTGACATCTCACCGGACAAAAATCCATCTTCGGAATAATACTCAAAGTTACGTCCGCCATATGGGGAACGATGGATGTTGTTTCCAGGGCCGTATAAAATGGCTACATTTGCAGACAGGCAGTCGTTACCGATTACCTTCCCGATCTCCGTCATAAGGTCACGGTTAAAGGTTGCAGCCATGATATCTTCGGAGGTAAAGGCTGTTGCAGCCATCTTTGAAGAATCTGCATTAAAGAGGGAGGCTGTCAGTCCCTGCGGTCCATTCTCATCACGGGATCCCGGTGCCTGTACAGACTCTACCGGCATGGTCCAATGGAAGGAATCGCCGATCAGGGAAACCATCTCATCGAAAGTCAACTGGTCAAGCAAAGCATCCCACTGTGGATCCTCATAATCCAGACCGATCATATCGTAAAGGGTCAGTTCCTGTGCTGCCCCCATGGTAGGCATTTCCACCTCGTCATAATCTGAGGCATCATACTGTACCAGTTGCAGATCCTCGATCAACTGATCTGTCAGGGCGATCTTTACGGTATCTGTCGGCCAGGTTCCTTCCCAGTCACTACGGCTGAGGTAAGTCACATTCTGTTCTGTACCTTCATAGAGGTTAAGATCTGAATCAGACAACTGGTTGGTGATCTCTGTACCGTTGGCAGAAACCGCATAGGTCGTGGTATCCAATGTCGGATTGTTCCATGAGCCTACAAGGGCTGCATTTCCCTGTCCGTCCATACCGTTTTCTGCACTGTAGCCCTTGGCTGCCAGAATATTGTTTACGGCATTATGGGCATCGGTTGCTGCTGTAAAATAATATGTACCTGCATCTAAGATATAAGTCTCTGCGCCATAAGCATCATAAGATGCGATGTCTGCGCCGTCTACGACCATCTCAAGTTCCTGAGATTCGCCCGGCTCCAACTCCTGTGTCTTATCAAAGCCGACCAGAGATACGGATGCCTTTTCCACTTTATTCTCGACATCATAAGTGGTATATGGAGACTGCACATAAAGTTGTACGGTTTCCTTGCCAGCCACTTTACCGGTATTAGTCACGGTAACCTTGGCATGGTACTGATGATTTGCCTCATCATAAGAAAGGCTATAGTTGCTATAGTCAAAAGTCGTGTAAGAAAGACCGTAACCAAATGGGAATGCCACATTGTCACCGTAAACATAATCGCCTGCGGAACCGGTCTGCATAATCCCATCCTCATAGCGGGTCTCATAATACTTGTAACCGACATAGATACCTTCCTGATAGATCATATAGGTATCCGCACTGTCCGGGATCACGCCTTCTTCGTAGCCTTCATACTGTACCGGTGTGAAGTTTGCCATTGCCGGTGATGAATAATTGTCATAGCAGTAGGTGTCTACCAGACTACCGGATGGATTGACCTTACCTGCCAAAATTTCTGCAACAGCGTTGATACCGCTGATACCGACATCGCCGATCCAAAGTACTGCGTCAATGTCATAGGTGTTATCCTTTAAAAAATCTACCTGTAAAGCATTAGCGGAGTTGATCAAAAGAACGACCTTTTTGATCTGTCCGTCTTTTTTCATCTGTGCCAGATTGGAAAGCATATCTTTTTCATTGTCATCCAATGCCAGATAATTGCTCTTATCATAGGTTGCATCAGCGCCTTCACCACCCACACGGGAGATCATAACAAGGGCTGCATCACCATATTTTTCTACGGATTTCTTGACATCATCCGTGTATACCTTCCAAGGTACCTCCGATGTCGTTGCACCTGCGGTCGTTACCGTACCGCCACGGTCGGATGCATACTCGGCACCGTCGCCAGACTCATAGAAATCCCACAATTTCTTATTTACCGAAAATCCCGCACTCTCCAAGGCATCTTTCCAGGTATCTGCGGAAGATGCGTCAATATTTCCTGATCCGGTTCCACCATAAACGATATTTACGCTGGAATTGGAGAAAGTACTGACCTTGGCTCCCTCCTTCAGAGGAAGTGCGTCATTTTCATTCATGAGAAGGGCTGCCCCTTCTGCTTCCACACGCTGGCATAAGTCTGTGCCGTATGCCACATTGTCCTCCACCTTGTCAAAATCTGATGTGAAGTATTGTGCATCCGCATCCTCATTTTCCAGTTTCCAGAAAGTACCGCTGGTAAAGGCTGCTAAGGTATTGTCAAATGTGGAGCAAATGACAAAGACTGCGATAAAGACAACCGCAAAGATAGCAGAAAAAATGCTCATGCCTTTCCAAGGACGGATTGCACGGTGTTTTGCCTTTTTGTAGGCTTTTTTTGCCTGTTTCCATTCTTTTTTGTCCATAATGTTTCCTTTCTTAACCCAATTTAGCAGGTTTCATCTGCCTAAGTTGCTTTCGATATAGTACATAACCTGTGATCGTCGTAATTATTTCTGTCAGAGGATAGGTCAGCCAAAATGCATTTAAGCCAAAGTGTGCAAACACCCAGCCCAAAGGCACAAAGAGGACTACCGTTCTGACGATCGTAAGAACGGAACTCTTGATGGGTGCGCCGATCGCCTGAAAATAAACAGGATGTGCATGATCCCATCTTGCCCAAAATCAATGCTGTTTTTTCCTACTGTCTTTTGCACTTTAACTCCTTCTATCCTCCTCTGTTCTATATAAAGCCTACCCATTATAACAAAGAAGTCCGAACATGACTAGCATTTTCGGACTTCTTTTTTTCTTCTATATTCTACCTATCTTATATACGATCTTATTTTTCATATAAGAATTCTTCCGGGAGGGTTACCCCGAAATCTTTTGCCAGATGACGGAAATCATCCGGTGTGATAGTCTGACGTTTGTTAGGCTGCATAGACAGCATCTTGACTAAGATCTCAGCAGACTTTCAGCCGTATGCATAAGGCCAAAGGTCAGATCAAAGTCTTCGCCTGCTGCAAAAGTACCATGATGTGCCCAGATGGCAAGATCATATTTCTTCATCAGTTCACTGGTCGCCACAGCGATCTCCCTGCCGCCCGGAACCATCCAAGGTACAACGCCGATACCATCCGGAAATACGACCGGACACTCGGTTGCCATTTCCCACAACTCTCTTGTAAAGACCTTGTCCTCCAATGGAAGAACAAAGGTAAGGGCAATGATATTGGTCGTATGTGCATGATAAACAACACGATACTTCGGATCCTGTAACTTCTTTACTTCCAGGTTCATCAAATGGCTTGGAAGTTCAGAGGTTGGTCTGCCGCCATTGACAAGCCCCCAGACGATACGGTAATTCTCGCCTGCCTCGTCCAACTCGATCATGCAGATGGAATCTTCCGGCTTAATGATGACATTGCGGAAATATTTGCCGCTGCCTGTTACAAGGAAATACTCTCCTGCAAGGTTTGGCACACTTGTGCCGATCGGCTGCCACTCCTTTGGCTCAAAGTTCTCTTTGACAGACTCTACTTCTTCCGGCTTTACACGGTAAGAAAGGTTACCGCCATTTCTCTCATGCCAGCCCTGTTCCCAGCCATCGTTGGCCATACGGATAAATCCCTGTACAAATTCTGCGTCTAAAAATTTCATTTTTATTTCCTCTCTCTTCATAAATATATTTTATCTACAAACAACCTCTACCGGAATGTCTAAGATCTTTCCAACCTTTTCAATGACATCGATATGTCTGCCAATGGCTGCTGCCATATGATGTGTCGGACCAGCCTCGCTCCAGCGATTGCAGAACTCTCTGGCACCAATAGAGAAGCGGGTTCTCATATTGGTATCTCCAAACGTAAAGATCGGTCCTTTCTCATTGACACCCTCTGCCACAACAAACTTGAAATGTCCGTCCTTATCCTGTGTGATGGCAAGATAAGTGACATCGCCTGCCGGTGGATAGAACTGGGTCAGATAACCGCCGCCTGTCTTGCCATGGAATACCGGTACGATCTTCATGGTCGGCTTTCTGTCTACGGAAATATCGGCATCACCTGAGCCCGAATGTCCGATAATGCAGATGTCCTCGTTAAAGTCGATAGAGTACATCTCGGACAACTGACCGGTTCCGGCAATGGTCTTTAAGATGCTCATCGCCATAGCAACCTTGATGTCACCCTCTACAGCACATGCCGTCCCCTGCTTGATCAGCATAGAAAATGCAGGGATCAGCATAGAATCCAGTTTTCCGGCAACGCCTGTGCAAAACCGTCATAATGGGAAGCAACCAGTGCTAACTGCTCGTCCTTGACCCATTTTTCAAAAGCCACTACATATTTTGCCATTTCCCAGACCGTCTCAACTGTCGCACCGCCTTCGATGTCAAAGGTATCTAAGATGTCTTCTGCCTTGGCACGGATAGCATCTTCATCTGTGATGTCGTCGGCGATCGCCCACATTTTTTCCCAGTCAAACTGCTTGGTATATAAGCCCATACGGTTGTAAAGATTGGTCTCATCGATATAAAGATCCATCATACCCGGATATGGACGACCGATCTGGGCGATATTGGTATTGCGGAATCTACGTCTTACCTGTGCTGCGGTACACCACTCAGCAATCTGCTTTTCCACCTCAGGATCGCCGCCCTCAACAACACCTGTGATAACGGCATGTCTCTTTCCTGCACGCTCCAAGTCTGCAACCATTTCACCAACAGCGCCGCAGGCGTAAAGTTCGCCCAGCCAGGTGGCTGTATCTGTATTGGCATAGTCCGGTGCTTTTTTCTTCTGCACATTGACCAGTACGACCGGCACATTCAGATCACGAATCGCCGGAAGCATATTGTAGCTGGTCGCATAGGTAAGCATCTGTAAGATAACAAGGTCAACATCTGCTGCGCGGAACTTGTCTCCGGCTACCATGGCTGCCTCTTTTGTTGTGACAATGCCGCCGTCTACCAGTTCGACACTGTCCGGTATGGTCTTTTTAAAATCTGCAAACTGTCCTTCAAATTCAGGAACCAGTGATGGGAACTGTGGTAAATAGGCTCCCAATGCGATGGCAAATACACCAACTCTTGCTTTTGTTTCAACTAACATCCTTTTTCCTCCTTTATTTCAAATGAATGGAATACACATTTTCTTGCTTCTGCCAAGTCCTGCAGTTCGCCTGCGGCGATCATCTGCGCCATGATATTGCCGATGGCTGTCGCCTCCGTTGGACCGGCATAGACCGTTTTTCCGGTAGCCTTTGCCGTAAGTTCATTCAGATAAGCAGCATTGGCACCACCACCTACAATGTTGATGCAAGGATAGGTCACATGCTCAATCTTCTCGATTTCCCTAACCGTATCGGCATAACATTTGGCAAGACTGTTGTAGATCACGGCTGCCACCTGATAGATGCCCTCCGGTACTTTCTGTCCGGACTCCCTGCAAGCCGCCTGTACTTCTGCTGTCATATTCTGCGGTGCTAAAAAACGGTCGTCATTGGCATCCACGATCGATGTGATTGTCTCAGTTGCCGCATGTTCGCAGATAGAACCGAATCCCTCGTCCGGGGATAACTCCTTGCGTACCGACTGGATCATCCAAAGTCCCATGATATTTTTCAGATAACGATAGCGATGGTCATAGCCACCCTCGTTTGTAAAATTGCATGCCATACTGTCCGGGCTGCAATTTGCTGTCTTTAATTCCGTTCCCATCAAAGACCATGTGCCGGAACTGATATAGAGCGTATCGTCCGACAGGCTCGGCACTGCCATGACCGCCGCCCCCGTATCATGTGTTGCCGGAAGTACCACGCTGCAATCAAAGCCCACTTGATCCTGTATCGTCCGGCTCAAATGTCCGACCTCTGTACCCGGCGTTTCGATCGGCAAAAAGATGTCTCTCGGATAACCCAGTTTTGCGATCAGATCATAGTCCCAATCATTGGTCTTGGCATTGACCAGTTGAGTCGTGGATGCATTGGTATATTCCTGCTTCTTTACACCTGTGAGCAGGAAGTGGAAATAATCCGGGATCATAAGGAAAGTCTTGGCTTTTCCAAGCAGTTCTGCCTCCTGTGTCTTGTGTGCCATCAACTGATAGATGGAATTAAAGATCTGCTTCTGGATACCGGTCCTGGCATACAGATCTTCCTGCGGGATCTTTTCATAGACTAGGGCATCCATGCCATCCGTCCGACTGTCGCGGTAGGCATAGGTATTTCCCAGTACCTGATCCTTGTCATCCAAAAGCACATAGTCAACTGCCCAGGTATCGATCCCCATAGAGGTCGGGATCTTGCCGATCTTTTTACACTCTTTCATACCGGCGACAATCTCGGCAAAAAGACGTCCCACATCCCAGCAAAGATGTCCGTCCACCTGATCCATGCCATTATAAAAACGGTAGACTTCCTGCAAGCGCATCTTGCCGTCTTCTATCCAACTTAACATATGGCGTCCACTGGATGCGCCAATATCAATCGCTAAATAATACTTCATTTGCTACCCCCATTTTTGATTTCTACTTGTATTCTACTGCCTGTCAGGGCACAAAAAAAGGACACCTTTTAACTAGAAAAAGTGTCCTGTGTTGCAAATTACTGTGATAACTCCCCTACCCTTTTGTAATCCTTTCTGGATATAAGTATTCTTACGCACTTATTGCTTTCATTATTTTCGCCAAAACGTCCTACCGCTCCACCACGATTTATATCCAGAACATGATGTTCTTCCATTGCTCTTACCTCATATTTAATTTTCTTCTCATCCAATATCCGTAAGATGCTATCATATCTTTCATTTTTCAAGCCAATATATATTTCTTTTTTCCCTATCATGGTATTCCCCCTAAGATTAATAAGAATATAGTCTAAATCATTGACACTGTCAACTTCTCCCCTTATAATAAACTCCTAAAACCTACATACTCTTTGTAGGATGTGGACTTTTCAGGCATAGTCTTTTTTCGCCACAGTAGAATGTGCATTGCATTTTACTTGTGGCGATTTTTTATGCTTTAAAATATTTATTTTTGAAAGGATGCGCGAAAATGAATCAAACGTTTATGAAAGAAAAGAAAATACTTCCCTTAGTACTTTCCATGGCACTTCCCATGGTCGTTTCCATGGCAGTCAATTCTCTCTACAACATCATTGACAGCTATTTCATCGCAAAGCTGAGTGAGGATGCCATGACAGCCCTCTCTCTTGTATTTCCCGCACAAAATATCATCACCTCAGTCGCCGTTGGCTTTGGTGTCGGTATCAATGCTGCCATTGCCTTTTTCCTCGGTGCAAAGGAGCAAAAGACAGCAGATCTCGCTGCAAGTCAGGGCGTATTTTTCAACCTCATCCACGGTATTCTTTTAACCATTTTAGGGCTTCTTGGCATGAAGAGCTTTTTGTCCATGTACACAAACAATACCAATGTGCTCTCTCTTGCTTTGACGTATGCCAATCTGGTCTTTTTATTTGCGCCTGTCGTCACCGTTGGTATTACCTATGAGAAAATTTTCCAGGCAATCGGCTGGATGAAAGAAACGATGGTCTGCATGTTGGTAGGCTTTGTAACAAATATTATTTTGGATCCACTTCTCATTTTTGGCATTGGACCTTTTCCAAAATGGGGCATCTGGGGTGCTGCCTTCGCAACCGGATCCGGTCAGGTGCTGACGCTGGTTGCTTATTTCATTTTTTACTATCGCAAGCCCCGCGTTGTTCATATTACTGTTGCTGACTGCAAACCAGATGCTTCGATTCTGAAAAGGCTCTACGGCGTAGGAATCCCGGCAACACTCAACATGGCGCTGCCGTCCTTCTTAATCTCTGTGTTAAATGCTATTTTAGCCGGTTTTTCAGAGACGTATGTCATGGTACTTGGGGTGTATTACAAATTACAGACATTTATCTATCTGTCTGCCACCGGTATTGTTCAGGGTATTCGTCCTCTCGTCGGATACAATTACGGCGCAGGCGAAGGCAAACGTGTACGCAAAATCTATGCAACCGGTCTTGTACTTACCGTATTTCTCATGGTATTAGGAACAACGCTCTCCTGGATTATGCCGGAGCGCTTATTTGGACTTTTTACCACAAATGCCACAACGCTATCGCTTGGCGTAGAAGCCCTACACATCATCAGTATTGGCTTTATCATTTCTGCGATATCCGTGACCACCTGCGGCGCGCTCGAAGGTATAGGCATGGGACTTCCATCCTTAATGATTTCCTTGTTGCGCTACTCTATTGTTATCATGCCTGCTGCATTTGTTCTCAGCCGTATTTTTGGTGCCACAGGTGTATGGATGGCATTTCCGATTGCGGAGACCATCACCGGCATCGCCTCATATATTATCTGGTGTAAAAAGAGAAAATCATTTATAATGGTATCTTAGTAAATGATTGATAGATACAAGGAGGATTTTTCATGAATACAGAAGTATTGACCTTAAATGAAGAAAGAAATGTCACACTGACAACTTACATACAAGATTGCGGGGAAGGATTCGGCTGTGTTGCTAAGCGCCCGGCTGTACTGATTCTTCCGGGTGGGGCTTATCAGATGTGTTCTGACCGCGAAGCTGACCCTGTCGCCTTTGCTTATGCAAAAGCCGGATATCACGCTTTTGTTCTACGCTACTCTGTTATGGATGATTGCACATGGCCAAATCCACTCAATGATTACGAGCAGGCGATGACATTGATCCGCTCCCATGCAGATACATGGCACATCTACGAAGATAAAATTGCAGTCATCGGATTTTCTGCCGGTGGACATCTGGCAACCGCTGCCGCAACACTTGCACAGAACCGCCCAAATGCTGCTATTTTAGGCTATGCCGTAACCAGTCAGCATGTACAGGCCTGCAATCCAAATGCACCGGAGACTATCTCCGCTGTAGACCGGAAAACACCACCTTGCTTTGTCTTTGCAACACGTACAGACAGCATGGTTCCAATCAACAATTCCATTGATTTTATGCGCGCTTTATCAGACAATGGCGTTGCCTTTGAAAGTCATATTTATGCTTATGGACCACATGGTTTTTCCACATGCGAAAGCAGTATTCAGGACACACGTCCACAAACCATCTGCTCGCGTGTACCACACTGGGTGGAAGACAGTATTGGCTGGTTAAAAGACATTTTTGGTGAATGCACACTCGAAGGCATGACAGATCCACTCTGCCCTGCCCATATCAATGACAATTACCTGGATTATCTGACCGTTGACTGTACTTTTGCACACGTGATGGCTATTCCAGAAGCTGCTACACTCTTAGCACCAATGATTGATGCTTTGATTGCCGGTCTATCCGAGCAGGCAAAAGGTATGAGTGCTGCTTTCGATGACAGCAACGGAACTTCTATGGTCAGCGATATGAAACTGCGCGACTTACTTGCCTATGGTAAGATTTCAGATGATGAACTAAAAGCCTTAGACAACCAGTTACGACAGATTTCTGTAATCTAAGCAAGCGAAAAGACTACAGAGGATGTATTTTCCACATTCCCTGTAGTCTTTTCATTTGTCTTACTTTTCTTATTTATTCCAGAGATATACCTTACCGCAAAGACCGGACTTTGATGTCGGCTTGCTCTCGCCCATCATCTTGGCACGCATGCCACTGGCATTCTCACGCCAGAGCGTTGTGGCAACCTCAATGACGATCTCATGCTCACCCGCTTTCAAATATCCACTCAAGTCATACAGATACTCCGGTACGATCTGCAAGCCAAGGCTCTGACCGTCCACAAAGACTTCCAGGCCTTCTGCGGCGTCTGTGATCTCTAAGATCTTATCACCGCCATCGCTTGTGATCTTGGTCTCATAACGCACAAAACCACAGAATTTCGGCTTTTCTTCTTCCAGATGATCCGGCAGGCTGACATCTTTTGCATCCGCAAACTTTGGATGGTCTAAGGCAGAGCAGATACTGCGCTTCCATGTCTTTATTTCTGTCGGTTGCTCCTGCTTTTCTTTCTTTTCATACATGCAGTCTGACAAACGCTTGCCAACCGTCTTTTCTTCCAAAGATGGTGTATCGGCTTCCTCATCAAATACCATGATCAGACTCTTTCTTGGTTCCAAAACAAAGGACACCTGACAACCGATATCCGTCATCTGCTGATCTATATCTGCAATGGAATTATCCCACGCATCATAAACATAGCCTTTCTTTTTCATTGGAAGGCTTACCTTTCCCCGATAGGTCTGCGCCGACTCATTGATCAGCATATACATATGACAGTCGGTCTGATAATGCATGATATGAATATATGGATTTTCCGGTGCGATCACAGCATCTTTGATATCCTCTTTTTCAAGATATGCCACGAGATCACCAAGGGCTAGCACCTTGGCATCCCCGGCTAAATCATCCGCCTTTTTCGCCTTGTTTTCTGCCTCTTTTTGCATGGCATCTTCTCCCATGGTATAGGCATCCGGCAGGGCATCCACATAGATGACATTGGATAGACCGGCGGTCTCGATCGGCTGGTACTTTGCATAAGGCACGATCACATAGATAAACTTGTCTGCCTGATCCAGATGATCCAGAGGTAGGAAAGAGAAATCGATCTGTGCATCATAAAGAGGTCTTGCCACCTGATCCAGACGCATACACTGACCGGACCACTCGCCTTCGGCATTGTAAAGAACTGCCACCTTTTGTACGATCTTTCCTCCACTGATCAGGCTTGCCACACGGTTCATATATGCGCACAAGTGACCGAAATGGCGATACTGCGGATTGTGTCCGTGCGCATAGAAATGTGGCGGACAATCCGGGTCCGGGTATGCTTTCGGTGAAAAAGCATGCGGCACAAAATTGTTGACACCACGCACCAGAAAATGATCTGCCAGATATTTCATATCGGTAACGCCTGTCTTCCAACCGTAATTTCCAAATATCTCACACATAGTACGTCCCTGCTTGCTTTCTTGTAAATAGGCAGCAGACACACCGAGTTTTCCCAAAGTATAATGATAAAAGGCACCATTACGCGGTCCAAACATACCGGTCGTCGGTTCTTCTTCGCCCTGCGGCATAACCTGACCACCGATATCGTCAATGCCTGCCATATCCTGTCCGTAAAGTCCACGGAAATAATGTCCCAAACCGCTTCCGGTGCAGGCATGAGTATCATCATCCTCGATGGAATGACCGATATACATGACGCCCTTTTCCCGGCACCAGCCGCCGATCTGCTCCGAAAAATCCTTTTTCACCAAATTAGATACTGCATCCATATAAGTTCTTCTCACCTGTGCCGTAAGAAGCGGATCTCCATCATTTTTCCAAAGAAGCGGTAAATTCTTGCGATAGTCTACGCCCAAGGTTTTTTGCAGGCGTTCCTCCAATTCCTTACTCCAAGGCAGATCCTGCTCGGTTCCCAGCACATTGTGCTTTGCATACAAAATACCATTTCCCAGTTCCGGCTCATCCGAGAAAAATCCCGCGATCGTATTGCCAAAAAGATCTCCATAATGTGCAAAGTGCGGTTCGTAAACTGCCTCGATCAACTTATGACAACTGACCTCATTCATCATATTGATATAAGCACGATGTGGTCCTAAGTTTCGCGACAGACCACAGACTGCCACCTGCCAGGTGCCTGCCGGCTTTTTCCATGTGGTACTGCCGGAAAGATCGATCTCCTCACCCTTTGGTCCATAGGCGGTAATGCTATAGACCTGATCGTCATCATACTTTCTGGCATCCTTGGTAGAGCCTGACATCATCATCTTCCGGATAAAGCTCAGTTTATATTTTGGTGGCTTTGCCAGTTTCTCTGTACGGAAGGTCACCTCTCTGGCATCCCCTTCATAGGAAAGGAATTTACAGAAAATGCTCTGTCGGCACACTTCCTGCGGTGCATCCTTTAAGGCACCGTTAGCAAAACCTGTCGGGAAATGACTGTCATCTAGTATCCAGACTTTCATTCCCAATTTTTTGCCTCATCTAAAATGACATCCATATCCTGCCACCACTTTGGTCCACAGAAATCCGGGTGCGGACGGCTTTCCACGCAAAATGCCATACAGTTTGCATCATGGATGGCGTTTACATATTCCCGTAAGGTGGCTTCATCTTCCCCATGCTGCCAGAAAAATGGGAGCATATGGTTGGTGACTTGTCCTGTGAGTAACTGTTCTACTACTTTTCCCATACTTGATCTTCTCCTTTTGTTCTTCGCTTATCTTACCTGTATTATACTTACTTTTTCCAACAAATAAAATCTCATTTTTACGTCTTTCTTTACATCTCTGCCAAATTTTCCAACACGATTCAGGCATCCAAGCAGGATCGTTTTGCCCCGGTCGGCAAACACCGGCAAGACCTTTAAGCAGATCATCCAGACAGAAAAACTCTCCCGGGCAGATCATCTGCCCCAGTTTTTCGTCCAGTGACATATCCTTTAAGGTATTGTGTTTATTATTATTTTATTGTTTATTTAACTCAGAAAGAATGTACCTTTTATACAAAAACGGATGCCGTTCTTGGCATCCGTCCTTTCCTCGCAGGAGCATCCTATAAGGTTCCCAATATGTAATTGATAAACTGCTGGGCAGTTCTTCCAGAGATACCACCATGGCTCAGTTCCCACTTATTTGCCTCTGCACGCAGCTGCTCGTCGCTCATCTGTTCCTCGGTCACACCATTCTTTCTTGCCAGTTCCACAACGATATGGAAGTACTCTTTCTGGCTCGGTTTCGAGTAATTGATCGTAACACCAAAGCGGTTGACGAGAGATAATTTTTCTTCCATGGTATCAGATCTATGCATACCATTCTGCGTCTCAACATCATTACGGTCGTTCCAGGTCTCCTTGATCAGGTGTCTGCGGTTGGATGTGGCATAGATCAGGATATTGTCCGGTCTTGTCTCCACACCGCCCTCGATAACAGCCTTTAAGAATTTGTACTCTATCTCAAATTCCTCAAAGGAAAGATCATCCATATAGATGATAAATTTGTAATTGCGATTCTTGATGCTGGCAATGACATTGGACAGATCTTTGAACTGATGCTTGTAGATCTCGATCATGCGCAAGCCATCCGGGTAAAATTCGTTGACGATCGCCTTGATGCTCGTCGACTTTCCGGTACCACTATCACCAAAGAGCAGGACATTGTTGGCGGCTCTGCCTTCCACGAACGCCTTGGTATTGTCGACCAATTTCTTTTTCTGGATCTCATAACCGATCAGATCATCCAGCATAACTTTATCCATGTTGTTGATGGCAACAAACTCAACATCGCCTCCATCCTTTTCCTTGATACGGAAGGCCTTATTCAGTCCAAACATGCCAACACCATAGTCTTTATAAAATCCGGTCACGGCAGCAAAGAAAGCGTCCACATCCTCTGCGGCTTCCAACTGGGCAGAAAGTGCAATGATCTTTTCGCTCACATTTTTATTATACATGAGTTCCTTTTTCTGGATGGCATGATAATCGGATAACTGCGAAAAACAATCAATGCCAAGGTCTTCCTCAATTTTTGAAAAATCATAATCAAAGAGATTCTTAATCACAGCAAAATCGTTCTTTGCAAAGTGATTCACACTGCCATCGTTGGCTCCCACCTTTTCACAGGTGATGGAAAATGGGTTTTCATTGGTCACCAGATAAAATGCCAGATAATTGTGCCAAAGGTTATGGTCAAATCCATAATCTGTCGCAACCACCAGAAGTCTCTTGACCTGCGTGTAAATGTCCTGGATCAACTGCGCCTGATCCTTTGTCTTATTTTCATAGTGACGGAAGATCTCACCGAACTGGTATAAAATACAGTCCTTATCCATGTCACCATACATGATTAACTTTGAAATCTCACGATACATCTTCTAATACCTCACTTCTTTTATCCGGTGTTACACCTTATTGTAGCACAGACAAATTCGGAAACCAATGTTTTTACGATCATTATCCTTACTCATATCTAAGTGCGTCGATCGGGTTGAGTTTGGCTGCCTTATTTGCCGGATAATAACCGAAAAAGACACCGATTGCCATGGAAAATCCAAGCGAGATCAGGATACTCTTGACAGACGGTACCGCACTGGCTCCGATATAATTAGCGGCTGCAATACCGCCAACGCAACCGACTACAATACCGATCGCGCCCCCGATCAGGCAGATCACAATGGACTCAATGATAAACTGCAGGCGGATGGAGGAATTCGGCGCGCCGAGTGCTTTTCGGGTACCAATTTCCCTCGTTCGCTCCGTAATGGATACCAGCATGATATTCATGACCCCGATACCGCCCACGACAAGAGCAATACCACCAATCAAAGCAATCGCCGTTGTGATCGTACTCATCATGGTTTCCATGATAGATACCATAGATGCCATACTGGTCGCCGACACGATAAAATCGCGGTTATTACGGTAGAGGTTGTCAAAATAGGACTCAATATCTGCCGCCAGTTGATCCGGATTCTGATTTGGATCTACAACCACGGTCAACGTCTGATAACCACTGGCATGATTGATATCCTGTGCCGTCTTTAGCGGAATATAGAGATTGGTTGCATCACTGTTCATAAACATGGAATACATGCTCATAGTCTCATCTTCGTCCTTGGCATAAACGCCCTCTATGATGAGATTGTAATACTTATCGTTGACAGAAACTGTCATGGTAGAGCCGACAGCCGCATCCGCATCTCCATGGAAAAGATCATCCAGCGCCTCTTCCGAAAGCAGGGCTACCATAGCACCATTTTCCAACTCTTCCTCGCTAAAATAAGATCCCTGTACCAACTGCACATCATTCGCCAGAAAATAGCCAAGACTTGTTCCCATAACGGATACATTGGCTTTTCCACTCTCTGCATTCTGCTGGATAGAACCGCTTCCCACCTGTTCCGTGATGGAATAGGCAGTGATCGAATCTCCAAAGGCTTCCTTCATCTGGCGAAGCATATCCGTCGTTATATAATCCTTTTGTGTCGGCTGCTTGGCATTGTCATCCTGCGAAGATCCCCAGTTCATGCCAAACATAGCATCGGATGCCTCTTCATCATCTTTTCGCTCTTCCAGTGTTACAGTGATATTGTTAGCCCCCAGCGAACTCATGGAATCTGCGACTGTACTGGTAACGGAGTCTCCTACCGTCATAATGGCAATAACAGAACCAATACCAATAATGATGCCTAACATAGTCAGAAGCGCCCGCATCTTATTGGCTTTGAGGCTAAAAAGCGCCAGACGGATATTTTCGTAAATCATCATCATCTTGCCGTACCCTTCCTCTCTCCAAGGACATTTCCATCCTTGATCGTAATGATACGCTCGGTCTCCTCTGCCAGTTCCGGTGAATGGGTAATGAGCACGATGGTCTTGCCCTCCTCCTCATGCAGTTTGTGAAAAAGATCCATGACCATACGTCCCGTCGTAGAATCCAAGGCACCGGTCGGCTCATCCGCCAGAATGATCGCCGGATCATTTGCCATGGCACGGGCTATGGCGACACGCTGCTTTTGTCCGCCGGATAATTCCTCCGGCAAATGTTTCATACGTTCCTCCATACCGACCAGTTCCAGCAATTCCTTGGCACGGGCAATGCGCTGTTTGCCGGGAATCCCCGCATATAACATAGGCATCTCCACGTTTTTGATCGCATTGGTTTTAGAGATCAGATTGTATGTCTGGAAAACAAAACCGATCTTGCGGTTGCGGATCTTGGAAAGTTCTGCATCCTTTGCCGCAATCATGTCCACACCATCCAAAATGTATTTGCCTTCTGTCGGTCGGTCTAGCGCACCGATAATGTTCATCAGTGTTGACTTTCCGGAGCCGGATGCACCCACGATGGCAACGAATTCACCTTCCATAACCTTTAAAGATATGCCGTGCAAGACCTCGAGTTCATTTGGTGTTCCGATATAAAAACGCTTAAAGATATCTTCCAGTTCTATGATCGTGCGGCTCATTATACACCTCCCATAGAACTTGACTGGTTGATCATATCCTCTAAACTATTCTGCTTCTCTGCTGCCGGAACGATCACTTGATCCCCTTCTTCTAAACCGGAATTGATGATCTCCGTATAATAGTCACTCTCGATTCCCTTGTCTACCTTGATCTTCTTGGTCTTGTAAGTGCCGTCTTCGTTTGTACCTGTTACTTTTTGCACATAATAACTAGTTCCCTCATCATCTGTCTGCACTGCATTATATGGTACAGAAAGAACATCTGCATTTTTCTGTAAAACGATATTCAATTTTGCGGTCATACCAATACGGAGTTTATCACTCGGTGTGTTTAAAGCTATGGTAACCGTAAAGGTAACGTCATCATTGCTGCTTCCTGTGCTAAAAGATGACGAGCCACTACCGCCCATGATACTTCCTAAATCGAGTCCTCCAAGACTGCCGGAAAGATCGCCACTGGAACTTCCGGTTGCGATTGGTGATACCTTTTTGACCGTACCGGAAAGTTCTTCGTCTCCGGTTGCATTGGTCTTGATGACGACTTCCTGCCCTACCGCAATGCTGTTAATGTCGTACTCATCGATCTCGGTCGTGATATCAAAGGAATCCACATTGTCGATCACTGCGATCACACTGCCATTATAGGTGTCGCCCACCTCCACATTGACCGCCGTTACCAGTCCACTTGCCGTTGCTTTTACTACAGTTCCGTCAATCTGCTCCTGTAAGTCATCAATACGTTCCTGCTGGGTCTTGCCGGAATCCTCGGTAGAATCCATGGTATTGTTGTAAGTATCCACCTGATCCTGATAGGTGTCGTTGATCCGCTTGATCGTATCCTCACGCTGAGAGACCAGACGATCGTAGGCGGACTTTCTGCTGTCTGCCGTCCTGCGGTCCGTATCCATCTGACGCTTTAAAGTATTGACCTGTGAATTGGCATTGGTATATGCAGTGCTTGTCTTATCCATAATGCTGTTTGCCATCGCCACCGCCTCATTGTAGGCTGCTACCGATTCATTGTAATTGTTTTCCGCACTCTGCCACTCATCATAGGCATCCTGGATATTGGTATCAACATCTGCCAGATCCTCATCCCTGGTCTTTCCTGCCTGTTCCAGATTGCGTTTAGCACTATCCTTGGTGCGCTGCGTCTGCTCATTGGTATCCGCCAAACTCTCCTTGGCATCAGCGAGATTGTCCTGAAGGTCTGCACCGTCAAGAACGGCTATGACATCTCCGGCGCTAACCCTATCTCCCACCTCGACATTGACGGCTAAAACCTCCACGCCGGTCGTATCGGAAGTGATCTTTTCCTCATCTGCCGCCACAAAAGTACCTGTCGCCGAAACACTTTCCATCAGTGTACGCTTCTCGACAGTCGCCGTCTCCTCATTGCTATCCATCTGCTTCTTACCACCGGAAACAACACCGATGATGATCGCGATGACAACGACCACCACAATCGCGATAATGATGCATACTTTCTTATGCTCCTTGATCCATTTCATCTTTTTCTTTCTCCTTCTTTTCCTATGTAAAAAACTTCCATAATCAAACGAATTTGCATATGCTTAATTCTATGTGTTCAAACTAGAATATTCAAGAAGGCAATCAGAAATTTTTTATTAAAAAAGTATAAACTCCCGCATTTTCTGTAAGATCTTCTTTTCCCTGCGAGAAACCTGTACCTGGGTCATGCCCAGCCTGCCCGCGATCTCTGTCTGTGTCATATTCTCAAAAAAGCGCATTTGTATCAGATTTTTTTCCTCCGCGGATAATGCCTGCATGGCCAAGGCAAGGATCTGTTCTTCCAAGACTTCCTCCTCCATCGGCTTTTCCTTTCCCTCCAACTGGTCCACCAAAAGCACCTGACTTTCCCCCGAATCATAGGCAGTCTCATAGATGGAGGTGACCGGTCTGGCACTTGCCATGGCAAGGACAACATCTTCTCTGGTCAATCCCGTTTTTTCTACGATCTGATCCACAGAAATATCTTCCTGCCCCTGCTGCAAGGTCTGGATCTGCTTTCTGTGTTCTGCGATAGTCCGAGACACCTTGATGGGGTTGTCATCCCGCAAAAAACGGCGGATTTCCCCTAAGATCAGGGGAACCGCATAGGTGGAAAAGCGTACGTCATATGTAGTGTCAAAACGATCGATCGCCTGCATGAGTCCGATCATGCCAATTTGAAACAATTCCTCCTTATCCTTACCGGAAGATGAAAAGCGCCCCACCATGCTCCATACCAGGGGCATATTATCCACAACCAGCCTGTCTCTTTCTCCCTTATCTCCTCTTTGCGCACGTTCGATTCTTTCCGTGATTCCATCCATACTAGACCTGATCCTGCAAGCATTTCGTCATCGTAACCGTCGTACCGACTCCCAGAACCGACATCACATCCACGCTATCCATAAAGGTTTCCATGAAAGCAAAACCCATGCCCGACCGCTCCAGTTCCGGTTTGGTCGTATAAAAGGGTTCCCTTGCCTTTTTGATATCCAAGATCCCCTTACCAAAATCCTGCACACAGATGGTCAGCAGATTTTCCTTCATGCTACAACGCATCATGACATTACCTGTTTTCTTGTCATAGCCATGGATCACGGCATTCGTCACTGCCTCGGATACCGCTGTCTTTACATCATCCATCTCCCCCACAGTCGGATTTGCCCCCACCATAAAAGCAGAAACTACCATGCGTGCGAACGCCTCATTTTCTGAGATTGCATCAAAGGTTACTGTCATATGATTTTCCATGCCTACACCTCACTTTTTTGATTTTCCTGATCTGACGGCACAACAGTGATCAGCCGTTGCAGACCGGAAATGCGAAAGATCTGCTCCACACGCGGCTCAAATTGGTCGCCACCACCTGTCCACCGGAAAAACTCAGATTCCGGCTCCTGCCGATCAAAACGCCAATCCCGGAACTGTCCATAAACTCCGTATTGGTAAAATCAAAGATCAGGGTCTTCACATGATAAGTCTCGATCAAAAGGTCCGCCTCCTCTTTGAGTTGGGTTGCCAGATGATGGTCAAGTTCCTTTGGCACGACCACACGCAATTTTCCCTGCCCCATTTCAAATTTGTATTCCATCTGCTTGTCCTCCTATTTTTCCTGTTTATGAAATAGAAAAAGACGTAGGGAAATATTTTCCTTACGTCTTTTGTATGCTTTCTTATATGAAATTCTCTCTTAGTTATTGGTAGTATTGTCATCCCCGCCATTAGATTGTGCATAGGAATCTATGCGTTCCTGTGCCGTTCTTGCATGGGATGTATCCGGGTATTGCTCAATGACCTTCTGGTAATTTTCTATGGCACTGTCAAACTCCCAGGTATTCCACTGACACTCTGCCAGATAAAAAAGCGCATCACCGTTATGATAGGTCTGGTCGATAAATACCACCTGACCGAAACTATCCTTGGCAGTCTGATAATCCTGTCTCTGGTATGCCTGATAAGCCGTATTATAGGCATCTTCCAAAACCTTGGCATAGACTGCCGTATGGATCAGATCATACATCGCCTGCCCTTTTTCTTCAAGCAGATCCCGATTGACGGAAGAAAGTGCCTCCCCTGCCTGATCCAGATTGGATGCGTCGTAAGCCTCCTTTGCCTCCATGAGTTTTTCATAGGAGCCTACCGCATCTGACTTTCCGGTATATTGTTCCAGTTCTTTGTTGAGGTCTTCCACCTGCTTTTTCAGGCTGCTGACATTGGATGCACTGTTGGTCAACTGTTCATTGGTATCGACCAAAGATGCCGCCGCATTCTCAGAAGCCCGCTGGCGAATGGTCGGGATGACCAAAAAGAAACAGATCAAAAGTCCTATGACCAGTCCTACCAGAATATTGACCACACTGGCTCTGGTGCTGTCGATCATATCCCGGAAGGAATTGCTCGGCATAACGATGGTATCATTGCCATCCTGAAAAGAAACCAGATCATCCTTCTTACGCTTCTTTTTGTTCTGGTTGAGTTCTTTTAATTTCTCGCGCACCTCTCTGGAATAACGCAGTGTGATGGTATTTCGCACATCGATCTTGTTAGTTGCATTTAACTCCTTGCGCGCCTCATTATACTTGCCATCCTGAATATACAAAAGAGCCAGCAACTGATGTCCGGCAACAAATTTAGGATTTAGGTTCAATACCTTGCGCAACTGGATAGTCGCCAGATCGCGGCTGCCCTGTCTGCAATACAAAAGTGCCTGGTTGTATTTCTTGGTTGTCTGGTTTAACTTATCAAGCATGCCAGGTGTATTCTGGATCTCGTCGAGATAGCGGTCTGCCAATGGATTGTCCGGCTCTAAGTTCTTACTGATGACCCACTCGCTCAGCGCCATGACAGTCTCGCCCAACTCAAAATATACCAGTCCCAGGAGATTTCTCGCCTGGGTATTGTATTTGTTGTATTTTAAACTCTTTTTCAAAGAAACGATCGCACCGGACAGATCGCGTACCTGCGCCTGCTCCAGACCGGTATTATACAAGGTATTGGACGATGCCAGAATGGTGCGATAGATCTTCAAATCACTGCCACAATGAGGGCATACGTTTTCATGATCCACAAGGGTGCCACACATATAACATTTCATGTCTGCTTCTATCTCCCTCTCTTTTGCTCTGTCATCTGCCGAAGGATATCCGTCATATCCGTCAGATCTCGCTTCTGGATCTCTTCTTCCGCTTCTTCTACTTCCATACTTGGCTCAAACTTTTTCAGTTCTTCTTCAAAATCTATCATTTCAGCCTCCAAACTACTGCTTTCTTCTATCTATCATAATGATTCTTTGTGAACATTCCGTCAAAATCTGTCAGCAGATGCTCTATTCATCCGGAACCGGATCCAAGAGCGGATCCATGCGGATACCGGTCATGGTCTTGACAAATTCCACACGCTTCTGAAAATCCGTCAGTTGTGCATACTGATCCATGATCCGCACCGTCACGCCGGAATATACGGTATCATAGGCACGCACCGTTGCTCCTCGTCCTGCCTCCATCAAGGCTTTCAGTTCATCAAAACGCACGCGGGCTTCCGCAACCACCGCTTCATCGCGGATACGGATACGCAGCAACTGCATACGCCTCGGATCTTCCTTGTAGGAAATTCCCTTCTTTTGTGCCAGAAGTTCAAAATCCTCGATCCCCTGTTTGATCTTGGCAATATTGGCATCCAAAGACCGGATCTTGTCTGCAAGATCTGACATTTCCTTGATGCGCTCCTCGTCAATCCCAACCATAACATGGGTCACGGTCCCAAACTTATTGCCGATCACCAGGGAAGATACGCCCTGCACCGCCGTCACATAGCCGCCGATGATAGCAGAACGCTTGCCTGCGGTCGTGATGATCTTGGAATCACAATTCACCAGACAGTTGAAAAGCACATCCGCGTGCAACATTCCCTTACAGGAGACAATGGCATACTCAATAAACTCTGCCGTAATCGCACCCTCTGCATGGATCGTGGTACGTTCTCCACCCTTGACACCGCTCAAAAGATAAATATCTTGTCCGGCGCGCAGATCGCACAATTCCACCAGACCATCCACTGTGATCGATCCTGTCGCATGAATACGGATACCGTTTTTGACACCGCCATGAATCACCACATCACCCTTGAAATCAATGTTGCCAATGCTCATATCCGCATCCTGGTCGATCTCATAGACAGGAGAAATATTGATCCGATTGTTCTTTAGGACGATCTTACCATCCATATCCGCATAATAGTACAGATTGTCATCCGAACGATGAAAACCACGTCCACCGATCGGTGGCATATCACGCATCATGCGCGGCTCGATCTCTTTGCCACGCACATTCATGCCCGGCATACCCATGACCGCAGGATGGTAAGTGGCGATCAGGTCACCCTCATGCACGACCTCGATCACCTTGATACTAAGGAAATCCGCAGATCCATCCGGTCGGATGGTCGGCTTCTTGGAGAAATCCTGACTAAAATGATATTCGTAGTAGCCATTGATCCCTTCCATGGGCTCTTTTCCCACAGCAACGATGAGTTCAGTATCAAAAAGAATCTCCTGGCACAAAGAGGAAAGCATATTCCTATCAATTCCATAGACTATCCCCTCTTGTGCAAGCATGTTCTCCAGTGTATCCACATCATACTGAGGCGCACTTTCCCCCTCAGCCGGAGCCGGAAAACGGATCGTCGCAAACATAGCCTTATTGTCAACACGAATGACCGGTTTCTTGGCATATGGATTCATCGGAGTTGTCATTTACGACTCCCTTCTTTGACCGCCGCTACCACGCGGCTGGTACCAAGTCTGCTTGCTCCCAGTGCAATAAAATCTGCTGCATCCTCCAAGGATGCGATACCACCTGCCGCCTTGACCAGTGTGCCATCTGTTACATGCGATGCCATCAGAGATACAGCTTCTCTTGTTGCTCCTGCTTTTGAAAAGCCGGTAGAGGTCTTGATATATTCTGCCTTGGACTTGGACACCACCTGACACATGGAAATGATCTCCTGGTCTGTCAAAAGGCAGGTCTCGATGATGACCTTTAAGAGTCTTCCCTGGCACGCTGCCTTGACCTGATCGATCTCATCTAAGATGTCATCAAAACGTCCTTCCTTGACCCAACCGACATTGACGACCATATCAATCTCGCTTGCGCCCTTTGCCACAGCATCGGATGCCTCAAAGCACTTGGTAGCCGTCGTAGCGTAGCCATTTGGAAATCCTATGACCGTACAGATTGGAAGTCTGCCATCCACATAGGCTTCTGCTCTTTCTACAAAAGAAGGAGGTATGCAGGCGGAAGCAGTCTCATAACGCATTGCATCATCCAAAACCTCTTGTATCTCCTCCCACCTACTGTCTACACGCAGTAATGTGTGATCTACCTTTGTAAGAATCTGCTTTACTTGTGCTGCATCCATTGCATATCCTCCTTAAAATAATGTGCCTTACTTCATCTGTGCCAGACGTGCGAGCACATCATCCATCATCTGCTGGTATTTATCCATCTTCGCGCGCTCCTCAGCCACCTTTTCTGCCGGAGCCTTATTCAGGAACTTCTCATTGGAAAGCATGCCCTTGCTTCGCGCAAGTTCCTTTTCCAGTTTTTCTTTTTCCTTGGTCAGTCTTTCCTTTTCCTTCTCAAAATCTACCAAATCCTCGAGTGGAATATACATGACCGCATCCGGGATAACAACCGAAACGGCATCTTCCGGTACGCCCTCTGTACCTGCCTGTACGCATACCTCACTGGCACCGGCAAGTGTCTGATAAGACTCTGTGATCTCGGTAAAGATTCCCCGCACTGCCGCATCATCCGATGTGATGATGATCTTTGCCTTGCGACTTGGCGGTACCTCCATATCGGTACGGAGATTTCGCATACCACGAACGACATCTTTGGCTCTGTCGATCATAGCCTCTTCCTTTGGATAATGACGGTTCTCATCATATACCGGCCAGTCGGTCAGCATAATGGTCTCCTCCTCCGGATGCAAGGTGCAGAAGATCTCTTCTGTGATAAACGGCATGAACGGATGCAAAAGTTTCAGAGCATCGGTAAGGACGGTCTTTAAAGTCCAAAGTGCAGCATTTGCAGATACCATATCCTGATCCTTGCGATACATACGAGGCTTAACGATCTCAATGTACCAGTCACAGAACTCATCCCAGATAAAGTTGTAGACCTTTTGTACCGCAATACCAAGTTCGTACTTGTCCATATTCTCGGTCACATCTTTTGCCAGTGTATTGACCTGTGAAAGGATCCACTTATCTGCAACGGCAAGATCTGCTTCCTCTGGCTGGGTCAGTTCTACACCTTCTAAGTTCATCAGGATGAAACGTGATGCATTCCATACCTTATTTGCAAAATTGCGGCTCTGCTCTACACGCTCCCAATAGAAACGCATATCATTGCCCGGTGCATTACCGGTGATCAAGGTCAGACGCAGGGCGTCTGCGCCGTATTTATCAATGACTTCCAGCGGATCGATACCATTGCCCAAAGACTTGCTCATCTTGCGTCCCTGTGAGTCGCGCACGAGTCCATGGATCAATACCGTATGGAAAGGTGACTTGCCTGTGTGTGCGTAACCGGAAAATACCATGCGGACAACCCAGAAGAAGATAATGTCATATCCGGTCACAAGTACATCGGTCGGATAGAAATAATCCAGATCTTCGGTCTTATCCGGCCAGCCCAGAGTTGAAAATGGCCATAGAGCAGATGAGAACCAGGTATCCAGCGTGTCTTCGTCCTGTTTCATGTGTACGCCGCCACACTTCGGACACTTGGTCGGTGCTTCGGATGCGCGTGCAACCACAGTCTCTCCACAATCCTGGCAGTAGTATGCCGGGATACGATGTCCCCACCACAACTGTCTGGAAATACACCAGTCGCGGATATTCTCCAACCAGTGCAAATAAGTCTTATCATAATTCTTTGGCACGAACTGCAATTCGCCTGTCTTGATCGCCTCAACCGCCGGCTTTGCCAATTCTTCCATGGCAACGAACCACTGCGGCTTTACCATAGGCTCAACCGTCGTCTTACATCTGTCATGGGTACCGACATTGTGGACATGATCTTCAATACCAACCAGCAGTCCCATCTCGTCCATCTTCTGAACGATGACTTTACGTGCCTCATAGCGATCCATGCCTTCAAATTCGCCACCATTGCTATTGATGGTCGCATCATCATTTAAGATATTGATGACCGGAAGATCATGACGCTTGCCAACCTCAAAGTCATTCGGGTCGTGGGCCGGTGTGATCTTAACGACACCGGTTCCAAATTCCATATCTACATACTCGTCTGCAATAACCGGAATCTCACGGTTCATAAACGGAAGCATAACGGTCTTGCCGACGATATCCTTGTAACGATCATCTGCCGGATTGACAGCCACTGCGGTATCTCCCAGCATGGTCTCCGGACGGGTCGTAGCAAATTCTACATATCTGCCCGGCTCTCCAACGATCTCGTATTTCATATGCCAGAAATGTCCTGCCTGCTCTACGTGCTCTACCTCTGCATCAGAAATAGAGGTCTGGCAGACCGGACACCAGTTGATGATACGGTTGCCCTTATAGATATAGCCCTCATTATATAATTTAACAAAGACTTCCTCGACTGCCTTAGAACAGCCTTCATCCATGGTAAAACGTTCTCTCTGCCAGTCAGCAGAAGATCCCATACGCTTGAGCTGACGGATGATACGTCCGCCGTACTCCTCGCGCCACTTCCAACATTCGTCTAAAAATCCGTCACGTCCCAGGTCATCCTTGTTGATGCCCTGCTTTTTCAGATGCTCGATGACCTTGACCTCTGTAGCGATGGCTGCATGGTCTGTCCCCGGCTGCCAGAGGGCATTGTATCCCTGCATTCTCTTGTAACGGATCAAAATGTCCTGCATGGTATTATCTAAAGCATGTCCCATGTGGAGCTGACCTGTGATATTTGGAGGTGGCATCACGATGGTAAATGGTTTCTTGCTGCGATCTACCTCAGCGTGAAAATAGCCATTATCCTCCCATTTTTTGTAAAGTCTGTCTTCCAACCCACTCGGGTCATACGTCTTTGCTAATTCTTTACTCATTTTATCTATTATTCCTTTCCGCATAGGCGGATCTACTCCTTGCCTATGTTACCATCTTATCTATAATATCTTATAAGGAACAGGGGAAAAATCAACTGCCTTTTTCTCATTCCCGGTTAAATCCATAGGGTGTTTTGCTCCGCCATTTAAAAATCAGATTTGGCAGGAAAATATCCAGATTGCGCAGGGTAGAAAACGCCTTTGTCCCGGCGCTGCCACCTCGAAACTTATCTTTATAGGAGATCGTCCGCCGCAAAAGCCGGATATCTTTGGGATCCATGACCTTTTCTTCTTCCAGAACATGAATAAACTCATAGGTGGAGTCATCCATCTTCTTGGCGTCCGCAGACAAATTCTGTGCCGTATAACCATGCACATAAAGCGGCTGGTCTACAAAAGAAAACGGTGTCCGCTGGCAAAGCAGAAGCAACCAGAGGAAATAATCGTCCGATCCGTTCTTTTTTCCTATATGCTGTGTCCAGACAGCAGGGATCATAGCCTTTGGGATCAAGCACTGTCCCGGTGAAACGATCTGGTTGCCAATGCGAAGATAGGTCTTGTAATCACCGACCAACTTTTTATGGTAATCCGTGCGATACCATAAGACCTCTCCGTCCTTTTGCTCCATAAGAGCATTGGAGACCAGTACCGGATAATGCATGATCTGCGCGATCTTTGTCCGGGAAAATTCCTGCCCCAGCGTCGCATGCACCTTATCTGCCTCCGTCTGGTATTTTTTCATAGTCGCAATAAAGGTAGCGACTGCATCCTCCCGCAAGCGGTCGTCCTGATCCAGAAAGATCACATAGTCACCGGTGCAGAGAGAAAGCCCGCGTACGCGCGCCGCATGGATCCCGCCGTTTTGCTTCTGGTCGTAGATCCAGATATTGCAATCGCCACCGTCTTCCGGCAGGACAACGCTCTCCTCCGGACTGTCATTTATGATCACGGCTTCCAGTTCATCCGCACTCTCCAGATTTTTCTGGTTTGCGCGGATCATTTTTTTGTAATCTGCCATATAAGCATTCCCCTTATAAAAGGCAGTGATAATACTTACTTTCATCAAAAACTTGCTCCATATTTTCTGCCAAAGAACTTTGCTTTGAGAAAAGCGCCGCCCTTTTTCAGCCAGTTGACCGGTTCCATGTGCATGGTCGCCACTTCCTTGACGCGCGGTGCATCTTTGCTCTCTTGCTCTTTTAACAACCAGACATTAAAAAGGATCTCACTGACACGTCCAAAGAGTCTCGCCTCAAAGGCGCTCATGCTTTTCAGATCATCCTGCATGGCATCCTCTAAGTCTGCCAGGATCGGGAAAAGCCATTTGCAGTAGGCATCCAGATAGGTCCGCCGCATAATGCACATATTAAACATATATCCCCAGGTTGATGCGTAGACCTTTTTGCATGCTGCGTCATATTCCGGGCATTTGCTGTGAATGATCTCCTGTGCCAGATCCAGGTGCTTGGCATCCAGCGTGTGTGCATAGTGTGAATACAGGGATTCAATATAATACTTACGTTTTGTCGGCACGACGATGTCATAAGCCTCCATAAGATCCCCGGCTTCTGCTGTCGTCAATACGCAATCCATCAGGTCGTTTGCATGCGCCTTCCGATAAGAGCGGCTCTTTCCTGTAAAGTATCTACGGTAATGTACCAGACCGATGGCATCTGCATCCAGATTTTTCCAAGCCCAGTAGAGACCGGTCAGTTCGCAGTAAGTTGGATTTTTTGCTGATATATTCTCGCCTGTATTGTCACACACAAGTCCTAGGATGCTGTCCTTTCCCTCTGCGCCCACTTGTAGGGGCAGATAGACGGATTCTGCCGGTGTCTTGTATGGCTTATGCATGGCAATGATGATCTTTGTTTGCATAATTTTCTCCAAATCATAGTTTTTTACATTATAGCATACTATGCAGGTGAATTGTTCAAGGGGATATGAAATAGCCGTCATTACTGCAAATAATGACGGCTGTTCCTAAAACACTTATTTAATTTTTCCGATCTTCATGCCATCACGCATCGCCATCGTCGTCATCTGCGATCGTATTGGCAACCGCTGCGCTCGCGCCTGCCACTGCCGATACCACCACAACCACTGCAACGATAACAACAAACAAGATCAGTATGGCAAAAAAAATCAAAAACCCCATCTCTGTCATTTTACCTACCTCCAAAAACAACTAAGCACAGTATAACACACCGGGATGGAAATTACACATGTTTGTTTTATTTTCTGTAATAAATAGAATTCCAGTTCATTTCATTCTTAAACTGACGGATGTTGGTGTCCTTATCAATATAAACTGCCTCAATGCCCATATTGGCAGCCCAATCCCCCATCTGCTCTGCGCTCAGATCATAGGAGAAGGCAGTATGATGTGCACCTCCTGCCAGAATCCAGGCCTCGGTGCCAACTTTGAGATTTGGCTGCGGTGTCCAGAATGCAGTTGCAACCGGAAGTTTTGGCATTGGTTTTTCTGTCTTTTTGCAATCCACATCGTTGATGATCAGACGGAAGCGGTCGCCAAGATCAACCAGTGATGTTGCAATAGCAGGTCCGGTCTTTGATGTAAATACCAGTCTTGCCGGATCCTCACGCTCGCCCATACTCAGTGGCTGCTCCTTGATTGCGATCCTGCCGTCCGCGATCGTTGGACAAACCTCCAGCATATGTGCTTCCAGAACGCCTTCCTTACCCGGTACCAGATTGTATGTGTAGTCCTCCATAAAAGATGTTCCCTTGGCATCTTTGACTCCCTGGGTCATGATCTTCATGACACGCACCATAGCCGCGGTCTTCCAGTCACCCTCAGCACCAAATCCATAGCCTTTTTCCATCAGACGCTGGATGGCAAGTCCCGGCAACTGTTTGAGTCCGCCAGATCTCCGAAGTGTGTAACGATGGCCTGATAGTTTCTCTCCTCCAGAAAACGCTCAAAACCGATCTCTATGCCCGCCTGCACTGCTACATGCTGACGGAATTCTTTTTCGTCTCTGCCCTCAAGCAGGATGTCATACTTGCTGTAATATTCCTCTACCAAAGTATCAATATCTGCCTGTGATACGGCATTCACGGCTTCTACGATCTCATTGACCGGATAGGCATCTACTTCCCAGCCGAACTTGATCTGTGCCTCGACCTTGTCGCCCTCGGTAACAGCAACATTTCGCATATTATCAGCCACACGCATCACGCGGACATGGCTGCTCTCGATCACGCCCACTGCCGTACACATCCATGCGCCGATCTCCTTCTGGACATCCGCATCTTCCCAATAGCCGGCGATGACCTTGCGCTCCATGCCAAGACGGCTGAAGATATGACCATATTCACGATCACCGTGCGCGGATTGGTTCTCATTCATAAAGTCCATATCGATGGTGTCATATGGGATCTCCCGGTTGAACTGGGTATGTAAATGCAAAAGTGGTTTGCGCAATTCCTGTAAGCCCAGGATCCATGATTTTGCCGGAGAAAACGTATGCATCCAGGTAATGATACCTGCGCAATTCGCATCCGTATTTGCTTCGTTAAAAGTTCTGCGGATCACTTCATTTGTGATCATGGTCGGCTTCCAGATGACCTCGTATGGCAGGTTGCCGGATCTGTTCAAAGCCTCAACGATGATCTTTGAATGTTCTGCCACATGTGCCAGGCACTCCTCTCCGTACAGATCCTGTGATCCGGTGCAAAACCAAAACTGATAATTCTTCTTTTCTAACATGTCTGCTCCTTTCCTATATCTCGCTATTTTAGCGTAATCATTACTCTCTTACTGATTATCTTATGTCAAAGTCCAGATCCTGTCTTTTCATTTTTTTATGAAGATAGGGTAATATTTTCAATTTCGTTGACACTGCTTTTTTGCATGTTGTATGATGATGCCAGAAAGCCTGCCAAAGTACATATCCTTTGGCAAATACAGACAAAAGGAGCCGCCGTTTATGAAAGTAATGAATATTGAAAACCCGGAAGAATTTTTAAAAGTCATTGATGCCTGTGAAGGACAGGTAGAACTCGTCACCGCAGATGGCGACCGTTTGAACTTAAAGTCAAAATTGTGTCAACTTATTTCCCTGACGACCATTTTTTCTTCCAGTTCCGCTATCCCGGAAATGGAGATCATCGCCCATGAAGCAGATGACTCCAAGCGCATCATGGATTATCTGATGCGTGGCAAAATATAACGCAACTTTTTTTCATACTCCTTACAAAAAGAAACTGACCGGAAAGTAAGTATTCCGCGTCAGTTTCTTTCTTTTTACCGATTCTGTTTTAACTTTACATACTCCGCCATATGTTCTTTTGCCCAGGTCGATCTCCTTGGCTCTGCGATAGGCTCCGCTGATATCTCCCCGCACCAATGGGGCATAGAGGATCTTGGCCACGCGCCCATCCTCCGATAAGTGGCGGCGCAGTCTGCCATACAAAGGACCTTCCAGTTCAGCCCTTGCCCTTGCCATGACCTCGCGCTTGCTGTCGCCGTGCTGTATGCCTCTGACCATGGATGACTGGAAAGACCGGAAATATACCCCAGCCATGACTTCATGCAGGCGCATGCGCCATGCTCCAACGTCCAGATTTTCCAAACCGCCTGTCTCTCCTTTGGTCATGCCCTCGGTCACCGTCTGGATCTTTCGCATCTGCATATTAAGGAATGCCTGTACTCTGGTCTTTTGCAGGGCAAAATATTCCGGCAGATACTTGTCCGTCAGGCGGCTCTGTCCGCGATTGGCATAATGGTACAAGACATCCGGCAACGTCAAAAGACTTTGCAATGCTCCTGCTGCCTGCACATTAAATAAAATATCCTCAATATGGACGATATTCTGAAACTGCAACTTCTGTTCCTGTAAGAAAGAAAGCCGGTATGCCTTATTCCATGCATAGCCAAACATAGTCTCATGCTCCAGTTCTATGATATAAGGATAGGCATAGGCAAGCGGTCTTTTCCACCCCTGTGCGCCATCATGGATATGATCTGAAAAATAATATAATTCCGGCGTCTTCTGCACCTGATAGGACAAGGCATTTTTTTGATAGTAGTCCTCGGTGTAGCCAAAGACGACCATATCCGCCGGCTGCTCGTCCAAAGCATGATAGAGCCTTTCCAAAAGGGTCTTTTCCACGCCATCATCCGCATCCAGAAACAGGATATAGTCTCCGGCAGCATGAGAGATCCCGGTATTGCGCGCCATACTAAGCCCCTCGTTCTCCGGCTTATGGATCACGACATAGTCTGCCTGCTTGCCGCGAAATGCCTGTAAATAAGATTCCGCGACCGCTCCCGTCTGATCTGTAGCACAGTCATCTACCAGGATCACCTCAAAGTTGTTATAGGTCTGTTCCAAAAGATCCTGCAACAATCCCGGCAGATATTCTTCTACATTGTACGCCGAAACCACTACAGAAAATTTGATCTGTCCTGTCATCTTTTTGCTCCTTATCTTTGCTACTTCTTATCATAATGCATAGGATGCGCTTTCGTCTACTGCTTTCTTTCCGTTATGTACTGGGGCGAGCCGGAAGCAGGTAGAAGTGGGCAGGACCGAAGGGGCGGGGAAGAATGTATTGGAGTGTAAATTCGTCGTATTTCTGAAAGAGGCTGCTTGTTTGAAATTGAACTGTCTTTGCACAGCTTCGACAGGCGGCGGGATATGTCCATCGGTGGCAGATATTCAGGGGCGCCGCGCATAAGAGGTGCTAAGAACTTGTCATTAGACCTACAAAAAATTGTGGTAACCGGAGCAAACAAACGTCCTGTTTGGTTGCTCCTTTCGGGTACATCCGTGTACCCTCATTACCTGGTAATAACAAGTTCAAAGCACCTCTAATACGCTTTGCATTCATATCTGCCACAGACGAACACTATCCCAGAGCCTGTTTAACTTTGCAAAGACAGTTCTTATAAATAAAAACAAACAGCCTCTTTCTAGAGATACAGAATTTCACGACGCGTTCTTCCCCGCCCCTTCGGTCCTGCCCACTTCTGCTTGCTTCCGGCTCGACCCTATTTCCAACAACGAAAAATGCCAGCAGGCAAAACCCTCTGGCATTTTCACACATTTTATTTATATTTCTTTTCCGGTGGAGCACAAGAACTACAACCGCCGCACGATCCACAGTCACCGGAGCATAAGCCTTTCCCGGATTTTTTCTTTTTGATCAAACTGTGTAAGATTGCTGAAACAATAGCGATCAATACAAGTAATACAATGATTGTTCCCATATCATTCACCTCGAAACCGGCTCAAAAGAGCCACATTTTTATTTATTGATTGCTGCATATTTATCCTTGCGGAAGAGCAGATAGATAAAGCCGATCACAAAGATAAATGCTACAACGGTTCCAAATCCAAAGACACCTGCGGTAAAGAGTGTTCCGATCTGGTAGATGCACATTGCTACAATGTAAGCAAGTATACACTGATATCCGATTGCAAACCAGAACCACTTTGGATTGTTCATCTCTCTCTTGATAGCACCCATTGCTGCGAAACATGGTGCACAGAGAAGGTTGAATACCAGATAGCCGTAAGCGGCGATCGGTGTCATCACCTGCGCCAGATTGCCCCATACTTCGGAACCATCTTCTGCAACTTCTGCAAATCCATAAAGCATACCAAAGGTAGCAACAACGTTTTCTTTTGCGATCAAACCAGATACGGCTGCAACTGCCATCTTCCAGCCCTGACCTGCCTGTGTCCATCCAAGCGGTGCAAAGATCCATGCAATCGCAGTGCCGATCTTAGCAAGAATACTTGCATCCAACTGCTCTGCCTCGAGCATTCCGAAGGAACCATTTGCCCATCCGAAACTCATCAGGAACCAGAGTACGATGGTGGATAAGAGGATGATGGTACCAGCCTTCTTGATGAAGGACCAGCCACGCTCCCACATACTACGAAGTACACTGCCAACGGTTGGCCAGTGGTAAGCAGGAAGTTCCATAACGAATGGAGCAGGATCGCCGGAGAACATCTTTGTCTTCTTCAAGATGATACCGGAACAAATAATTGCTGCCATACCTACGAAATATGCACTCCATGAAACCCATCCTGCGTTATCGAAGAAAGCACCTGCGATCAAAGCGATGATCGGCAACTTTGCTCCACATGGGATAAAGGTTGTTGTCATGATAGTCATCTTACGGTCACGGTCATTTTCGATCGTTCTACTAGCCATGATTCCAGGAACACCACATCCGGTACCGATCAGCATCGGAATGAAGGACTTTCCGGAGAGACCAAACTTACGGAAGATTCTGTCCATAACGAAAGCAACACGCGCCATGTATCCACATCCCTCCAGGAATCCCAGGAAGATGAAGAGAACTAACATCTGCGGAACGAATCCAAGGACTGCACCAACACCGGCAACAATACCGTCCAAGATCAATCCCTGCAACCAGTCAGCACAATTGATAGAAACTAAGAAGTTCTCAATTGCCGGAGGAATGATCTCGCCAAAGAGTACATCATTGGTCCAGTCAGTCAGGAATCCACCAACGGTTGTGATAGATACATAATAAACAAGCCACATAACTGCTGCAAAGATCGGCAGACCAAGAATACGGTTGGTCACGATACGGTCGATCTTATCTGAAGTGGTAAGGGCGCCCGCATGTGCCTTCTTGATACAATCGTTGATAATCGTTCCGATGTAGTTGTATCTCTCACCTGTGATGATGGATTCTGCATCATCATCCAGTTCTTCTTCACAGGAAACAATATCTTTTTCGATATGTGCGATGATATCCTGTGATAATCCTAACTTTTCCTGTACCTTGGTATCACGCTCAAATAACTTGATCGCATACCAACGCTGCAGATTCTCATCATCAATGTTATGTAAGCAAAGTTCTTCGATATGAGCAAATGCATGCTCTACAGAACCATTGAAAGAATGCTTAGCCTTCTGAGACTTCTTAGAAGTAGCGGCGATGGCTCTTGCTGCTGCATCCTCTACACCGGTACCCTTTAATGCGGAGATCTCTACAACCTCAACACCCAGTTCTTCGGCAAGTCTCTTGGAATTGATCTGGTCGCCATTCTTGGCAACAACGTCGATCATGTTGATCGCAACAACAACTGGGATTCCAAGTTCTACCAACTGTGTTGTCAGGTAGAGGTTTCTTTCCAAGTTGGTACCATCAACGATATTTAAAATGGCATCCGGATGCTCGTCGATCAGATAATTTCTTGCAACGACTTCCTCCAATGTATAAGGGGACAAAGAATAAATACCCGGTAAGTCAGTGATGGTAACTTCCTTATCTCCTTTGTATTTTCCTTCTTTCTTTTCTACCGTAACGCCCGGCCAGTTTCCTACAAACTGGTTGGCTCCGGTCAGGGCATTGAACAATGTGGTCTTACCACAGTTCGGATTACCTGCTAATGCAATACGTACTCCCACCTTTTAGTCCTCCTTCACATCAATCATGGCTGCATCTTCTTTGCGAAGAGACAGTTCGTATCCTCTTACAGTAACTTCAATCGGATCACCAAGTGGTGCGACCTTGCGCACATATACTTCTACGCCCTTTGTGATACCCATATCCATAATTCTTCTCTTGGTAGCGCCCTCTCCGTTTAATTTTGTAACGACTGCGGACTGGCCTACCTTCACATCACGTAATGTTTTCATCTTGTGACTTCCTTTCCTTTGCCATTCTTTTTCCTTTATTTAAAAAGCACGTCTTACGCGTACCATTTAAACCATGATCTTAAGTGCCATTTCTTTTCCGATCGCCACACGCGAATCTTTAACATTGATGATCACATTGCCATCTGCCTCCGAAACGACGCTGACTTTGGATCCCGGCACAAATCCTAATTTTTCCAGAAACAATCTCGTTTCTTCTTTGCCACCAACCTTTTTGATCAGTTGCTCTTCTCCGTTGTTTGCCATAGCCAAAGGCATCATCTTACTCACCTTCCTCATTTTGTGCACAAATAAAACTTTTGTTAGTATCCGCTAACTCACGGTCAAAAAAGAAAATGCCTGTTCCATGTGAGCAACAATGGTTAGCACTTTCTAACTACAGTGATATGTTAGCATAATCTAACTACAGTGTCAATCGCCTCACTTTAGAAAATTTCATAAATTTTCCGGCCCAGTAAGCGGTTTCCTGTATGATTTTTCCATTTTCTATTGCACTTCTTGGAAAAATGCTTATAATTATTTATACAGTTGTTTAACTAATAGGAGGTTTTTACATGAAGAAAGAACAAAGACTCAATCCGGACATTTTTGCAAAGGAATCTATCTGGAAACTCATGGTCAAAATGTGTCTGCCAGCGGTTATCACCATTCTGATCATGGTCATCTATAACATGGCAGACATCTACTTTATCGGACAGTTAAAGGACCCCTACAAGGTCACAGGGCTTTCCCTTTGCATGCCGATCACCACACTCTTATCTGCACTTGGCAGTATGATCGGCACCGGTGCTTCTTCCTGCATTTCCGTTGCCATGGGACGCGGAGATGACTCCAAGGTAGCACACTACTCCAGTTTTTCTTTTTATTTTTCCATCTTCATCGGCGCTGTTTTTACCGCCATCGTTCTCATATTCCAGACCCCCATTCTGGATCTGATCGGCACCAGTGCTAATACCAGAGGCTACGCAGCCTCCTACCTTAGTCTGATCATGCTGGGTGCACCGCTTACCATGCTAAATACTGCGACCGGTCAGATCATCCGTTGTGAAGGTGCCTCTGTATCTGCTATGGTCGGAAACCTTTTGGGAACCATATTAAACATCATTTTGGATCCTATCTTTATTCTTGTGCTTGGCATGGGAGTTCCGGGTGCTGCCATCGCAACCTTGATCGGCACCGCCAGCAGTAGTATTTACTATATCGTTTTCATCATAAGAAAATGTAAACACGTAACCATTCATCTGCACGATTTTACACTGGGGCAAGGCGTTGCGACCGGTGTGCTTGCCATCGGTCTTCCCTCCGGTGTCAGTACGCTGCTCAACAGTATCTCCGGCATTTTTGAAAACAATCTTCTGGTCGCACACGGCGATCATTATGTAGCCGCCTTATCCGTTGCCGGACGTGCCACCATGATCATTGGCATGCTGCAAATCGGCGTTGCTATGGGTGTCCAGCCGATCATCGCCTACAGTTACGGTGCAAGAAATTGGAAACGTATGCGCGAGACGATCTTAAAAACTTCCCTTGTAACCGTTATTCTCGGTCTTGCGCTCACGCTTTTGTGCCGTGGTTTTTCCACTACTCTTGTCAAGGCATTTTTGGATGATACGACGATCATTCCGCTTGGTGTCTACGTGATCAGCATTGGCACACTTTCCGGACCTTTTATCGGTCTCTACCAACTTTGTACCACCTTTTTGCAATCAACCGAGAAGCCATCCTATGCGCTTTTTGTATCTCTTCTGCGGCAGGGCGTGATCTTTATCCCGGCACTTTACCTTCTGGATTCCCTTTACGGATTCCATGGTATCGTGTGGGCGCAGCCGCTTGCGACCTTTATTGCCCTTGGGCTGGCGCTGATTTTCGCCTTGCATCACTACAAAAAACTTCGCACACTTTCCGAAATTTAATGCCATTTTTGCAAAATCCGTGCTATGATGTCATCATAAGTTTATGGCTATCTCCTTGCGAGATAGCAGATTGATCAAATTTAAGATAAGAGGATTATAGATGAACACGAAAAACAACAGAAAATTTCAGGAAACAGATGCTCACATCTGCGCTACTTTTTTAGACTTGTTAGAAACGCATGATTTTGACAACATCTCCATTTCCCTGCTCTGTCAGAAAGCCGGCATTACACGCGCCACTTTTTATTCTCATTTTGGCGATATGAATCATTTTTTTGATGCTGTAGCCCAACGGCTTTTTCTCGAATTGCGGGATGAGGACTGTGCAAACTTCCGAAAGATGGACTCACAGGGCGAACTCCACCATGCTTCCATACTATCGCTCTTTGAACATATTTTGAAGTACCGCTCCTTTTATCAGGTCTATATCACACGGGTATCACAGTTACCATTTCTGTCTGTTGTTGCCACCTTCGAACATGCAGATGGCATTCACCAATACGCCGTCCGCCATGGTATCACCTCTGCGCGTCAGGCGAATTATTGTGCTATCTTTTACTACACCGGGCTAACTGCCATGATCCGCATGTGGCTGGAAGACGGATGTCCGGAGACACCGGAAGAGATGTATCAACTTATGCTCTTTCAAGCCAAAGCAAATAAAAATATTTTTTAACAAAACTGTTTTATTTTTCCGTCTGCTCGCTAATCTGCCTTCCCTCGTGATCCATATGGTAATTGTCGCGGTGGATGAGTTCCGAGATCGGCACGATCTCATAGCCCTGGTCGCGCAAGGAATTGATGACCGTTTCGAGTGCATCTGCAGTATAGGTCGCACCATTGTGCATCAGAATAATGGATCCATTTCCCAGATGCTTGTGCTCTGTGACTGTCTGCACGATGGAAGATACCCCGTAATTTTTCCAATCCAGACTGTCAACATCCCATTGGATGGGGTAATAGCCCATCTCACGCGCCGTCGTGATGACCTCATTGTCATAATCGCCATAAGGCGGACGGAACAAAAACATATCATAGCCGGTGATCTCTTTGACCTTGTCATGCACCTGCTGCAATTCCGATTTACATTCTTCCACAGACAGTTGTGACATATTCTTATGATTTTCACTATGGTTTCCCAGATCATGCCCCGCTTCATAGATGGCTTTTACATCATCCGGGTAGGACTCGACCCAGCCTCCGGTCATAAAAAAGGTCACATGCACATCATTCTTTTTCAAAATCTCTAGTATCCGCGCCGTATCCTCATTTCCCCATGCCGCATCAAAGGACAATGCCACCTTCTTTTCGTCCGTATCGACACAGTAGATGGGCAGTTCCCTGCCGCCAACGCTCGCCGATGTTGTCAGCGCATTGGTCTGATATTGTCCGATCAGCCCTATACTAAGACAGAGCAGACCCAGTACGACCAGGCCTGCTCTGATTTTATTGTTTTTATGTTTTTGATAATCAGCCATATGTTTCCCCAAGACCTTACTTGGTTTATCTTATGACCTGACTTTTGCTTTTATGCATCCGATCTGGAATAGGCATTTTTCATCTGATTGCTCAGTTCATAAAGAACCTTATCCAGTGTGTCTGCCGTTTCTTTCTGCAGCATATCCGCGATCGCCTGATTTGCTTCATGGCGCAACTGACGACGTTTTGCCGCATCCTGCTCTTTTTCGATCAAGGCATCGTATCTGCCAATCAACTCATGTCCCTTTGCTGCCACTTTTTCCTGATATCTTTCGATATGGAAAATAGACTTTCCATAAGAAGCATCTGCCATGGCTGCGATCATGCGGCTGTTCCAATAGAAGTTGTCGGTCGAAACCTCCTTGGTCGTATTGGACATATATGCCGGTGTTTCTGTCACATCTGCGTAGAACGGCACCAGTACATTAAAGGCATTGGAAGCAAAGGCAATCCACTGGATGACGCGCTGATCCTCCGTCGCATATGGGCGCATCTGTACGACAGATAAAAAGTCATTGCGGTTGATGCCGATAGAACGATACGCACCAGCCAGGGATTTGTCGCCGTAGGCTGCATAAGGATCATAAGGTGTCCCCTGGAAATGCGCAGAAAGCACATATTTGACATCCTCTACCGTGACCTTTTTCTCCGGTACCACGCACCATGGGATATCATCTGAAAACGGTGTAAAGTCTGCATCCGGTCCATCCCACTTGGCAGAATTTGGATTCAGATAACGCTCCATATACCATGCACGAGGCGTATTATACACATGGTCAGAATCATCATGGCTGCCAAAAGCATCTCTTGGATTAAAATCGCCGTCCAGAGAAAGATCCAGATGATTTTTCTCGATAAATTCTGCCAGATCCGCAGAACACATAAAATCTTTCTGCTGACCCAAACCATCCTCAATATCAAAATAATCAATGCCTAACTGATTTGGCATAACGACATAAGCATCATCCGGCACACGTCTGGCGATCCAATGATGTCCGCCGATCGTCTCCAGCCACCAGATCTCATCCAGATCCTGGAAAGCGATGCCGTTCATCTCATAGGTGCCGTACTGCTCCAGCAAAGAGCCAAGACGTTTGACACCTTCTCTGGCACTACGGATATAAGGAAGTACAATGTAGACGATATCTTCTTCGCCGATACCTCCGACAATCTCCTCGGTATCCTCAGTCTTTTCCTGATAAACGACCAGAGGATCTGCTCCCAGGACACGCGGGTTGGAAGTGATCGTCTCTGTTGCCGTCATGGCAACATGTGCCTCATTGACACCGCAGGCTGCCCAGATACCCTCGCCCTTCAAGGCATTTGGTACGGCAGTATAGCGCATCGGATCTTCCGGAAGTTGAATCTTTACATGGGAAAGTTCCGAAGTATATACCTTTGGCTGTTTTGCCGGATCCATGGCAATAAATTTCTTTGGAGTAAAATGACCGGAACCGGAATCGTCGTTGCGGGCGATCATGGTCGAGCCATCATATGATGCATTTTTCCAACTAAAATTGTAGTACAAGGCATAATTTTGTTCCTCCTGATAAATATAGTTTAGGTTAAAAATATGTGCAGTTGCACAAGATGCTAGTCTATGCCAACTGCACATTTTATATTAGTTACACAATATGAGCCTTTAACAGGTTCGTCGTACCTGCGATTCCCAGTGGCACACCAGCGGTAAGAACCACGGTATCTCCTTCCTGGATTAAACCAGCCTCCTTAGAGCGCTCAAGTGCATGATCGAAAAGTTCATCTGCATCCTGCTTTTCCTCGACTTTCAGAGGAATGACGCCCCAGGAAAGATTTAACTGGCGGCAGACCTTATCTGACATACAGCCACCGATGATCGGGCTCTGCGGACGATACTTGGAGATCATGCGGGCAGTTCGCCCGGACTTGGTGACCGTCACGATACTGGTCGCATTCAAGTCGCCAGCCATCAGACAAGCAGTATGCGAGATCGCATCGGTAATGCTTGGCTTTTCATTGGTCTTGCGGGCACGCAGTCTTGAAATATAATTGATGTCCGCCTCTGTACGCAGTGCGATACGCACCATAGTCTCGACTGCCTCCACCGGATAATCACCGGCAGCAGTCTCACCGGAAAGCATGATGGCACTTGTACCGTCATAGATCGCATTGGCAACATCGGTCGCCTCTGCTCTGGTTGGTCTTGGATGGCTCATCATAGAGTCAAGCATCTGTGTCGCTGTAACAACCACTTTACCGGCATGATATGCCTTTTTAATGATCATCTTCTGGATGATCGGCACTTCCTCAATCGGAATCTCAACACCCATGTCACCACGGGCAACCATGATACCATCGGCTGCTTCAATGATCTCGTCGATATTCTGGATTCCCTGATGGTTCTCGATCTTGGCAATGATCTTGATGTCGTCGCCGCCATGCTCATGTAAAATATCACGTAATTCCTTGACATCTGCTGCGGTTCTAACAAAGGAAGCAGCGATAAAATCAAAGTCTTCCTTTACTGCAAATACGATATCCTTGTAGTCCTTCGGGCTGACATAATCCATAGACAGTTCCACATTTGGTACATTGACACCCTTTTTATTGGACACCTTACCACCGTTGATGACCTTACAGATAATATCGGTATCGGTAACATCCGTAACTGTCATTTCGATCAGACCATCATCGATCAAAATATGTGTCCCCGGTGCTACATCCTTTGGCAGATCTTTGTAACTGACAGAGACACGGTTCTCATCACCCATGATCTCATCTGTCGTCAGCGTAAAGGTCTGTCCTGCCTCTAACATAACCTTGCCTTCTGCGAACTCGCGGAGACGGATCTCCGGTCCCTTGGTATCCAAAAGTGCCGCTACCGGCAAGCCTAATTTCTCTCGTGTTGCACGCAGTTGGGTCAAACGTCCCATCTGTTCCTCGTGATCTCCGTGTGAAAAGTTAAAACGGGCAACGTTCATACCTGCCAACATCAACTTTTCCAGTACGCCTTCCTTTTCTGTGGAAGGACCCATTGTACAAATAATCTTTGTCTTTCTGACCTGTTCCATTTCCTTTTCCTATCCCTATTCTCAATTCTTATTTGCCGATCATGGTGCCATTCTCGCCACCAATCGCAGCATCTTCTGCGGAGAGTTTTGTGATCAGCACCTTGCGGATCGCAGAATCTCCAATGTAATCTACTGCCGCCTGGATCTTTGGAAGCATTGTGCCTTCCTCAAACTCACCGGCTGCCATGTAGTTTTTCGCATCCTGAATGCTCATATAGTCCAGAGGTTTCTCATGATCTGTGCCAAAGCCCAGACACACCTTATCTACACCGGTCAAGATAACAAGCATATCAGCATCCAACTGATCTGCCAGTTGTCCGGCGATTGTATCTTTTTCAATGACTGCGCTTGCGCCCTTTAAGTGGTTATCTTGCTGCAATACCGGGATACCGCCACCACCGCAGGCGATCACGACCTGTCCTGCATCGCAAAGTGCCTTGATCGCATCGATCTCCACGATATCCATTGGCTTTGGTGTTGCCACGATACGTCGATAGCCGTCTTCAACAGCAACAACATGGTTGCCTTTCTTTTCTTCTTCCGCAGCCTCTGCCTCGCTCATCACACGCCCGATCACCTTGCTCGGTTTGTAAAAAGCTTCATCATAAGGATCTACCATGACCTGCGTCAGAACGGTAGAAACCGTCTTGTATATTCCATGGGTCAGAAGTTCACTACGAATCGCATTCTGTAAGTCATATCCGATATATCCCTGACTCATCGCAGAACATACCGACATCGGTGTCGCGGTGTATTCCGGGTATAATCTGCAAAACTCAGACATAGCCGTATGTATCATACTGACCTGTGGGCCATTGCTATGGGTGATAACCACCTGATAATCCTGTTTGATAAATTCAGCCACTGCCTTTGCAGTCTTGACCAATGCCTTCTGCTGCTCCGGAAGTGTTGTCCCTAAAGCATCATGACCTAATGCAATTACGATTCTTTTCTTCTCCATCTGCTAGACCTCCATCCTACTGTTCGTAAAGAAAATAACACTTCTTTACCAAGTTAAATATTATCATAATAGCCTGCCTGCAACAAGCAAAAAAAGAGCGAAAATCTCTTTATCAGAAATTTTCGCCCCTCCCATATTCTTCCTGCCTTATTTTTTCTTGGTAAGCGTGACTTCCATGGTCTTTTCTTCATAGTTGTTGGATGCCTGTGCCACAACAACGTCCACCTTGGTACCTGCCTTCAAATACTGCATCACATTGGATATCTCATCCATAGAACTTACTTCTCTGCCATTGAAAGATACGATGATGTCGCCTTTCTGGATGCCAGCCTTGCTTGCTGCGCTGTTGGCCGCTACCTTTGTGACATACACACCGGTCGGCATATCATACTGCTTTGATACATCGCTGGCAACGTCCACACCTGAAATGCCAAAGTAAGATGCTTCATCATCGGAAACTACTTCCTGGTTGATGATGGTCTCGATGATATCCTTTGCAGTAGAGATTGGAATGGCATAGCCCATGCCCTCAACCTTGGTATCTGAATATTTTGCAGAAACAATGCCGATGACCTCGCCTTTCATATTCAGAAGTGCTCCACCACTGTTACCAGGGTTTACGGCTGCGTCGGTCTGCATCAGGGTACTGGTGACCGTGTTGCCGGACTCATCCTCTAACTGAACTTCACGGCTGAGTGCACTGATAACACCGGTAGTAACAGACTGTCCATAGCCAAGTGCATTACCGATAACAACAGAGGATTCACCAACCTGTACCTGATCGGAATTGCCAAGTGTTGCCACCTTGATCGCATCCATAGTGCTGTCTTCCACATCAGAAAGCGCAACTGCTACGACTGCAAGGTCTAGAGAAGAATCTGTTCCCTTTATGGTTGCCGGGGCTGCACTGCCATCGTTGAAGGTGATCGTCAGTGATTCTGCACCGGATACTACATGATTGTTGGTTGCAATGTAAAGATAATCATTATCCTGACTGACAATGATACCGGATCCTGCGGATTCACTCTCGTAGGTCTTGGTCTGCCCAAACATGCTGCGATATTCCGTATAGGAAATATTGGTAACTGCCACAATCGCCGGCATAACATTTTCTACAATGTCGGAAACATCGGATACCGTCGTTGCCGTAGAAACTGCGGTACTGTCCACACTGTCATTGGTCGTCAGTGTCTTTGCTGTTGCCGCTGTCAGATCTACACCAGTCTTCTTGCTGACTGCGTAGGTCACACCGCTAAAGGTGCCGCCTGCTACCAAACCAAAGACAAGGGCTATTGCAACGACCTTCAGCAACTTATTGCCAAAGTTGCCCTTGGAAAAGAATTGTTTGATCTTGCCATTGCCATTTCTATGATGCTTCTCATGACCACCTGCATTCTGTCCGCCATAGGGATTGTAATTGTAGGTATTCTGGTCTTGATAAGCATTCTGCTGATAGCCGGTCCCTGCACCGCTCGTATAGGTCTGCCGGTTCTGCTGATCTGCTGTAGCATTTTCTCCCTGATTGATGTCAGAGTAGCTATAAGAATAAACGGAACTCGCCTGTTCTCCATTATTATTCTGCGTGTTCTCGCCTTGTGTATTCTGATCGAACTCGCTCATTTGTATCGTCTCCTTTCGGTTCCTTGCTTATGTCACTTAGTGTAGGGGTTAAATGTGATAACTTTGTGATGAAAGATAGGACATTTTTTGAAGTCTTGTGAAGCGGCGGATTGGATGGGCGCGTGTACAGCTGGGGCTGAACCAAGGGGGAGGCAGGGGAGGATGTGTCATAAAATTCTGTATCTCTAGAAAGAGACTATTTGTTTTTATCTTTTAGAACTGTCTTTGCAAAGTTAGACAGGCTTCGGGATAGTGTTCGCCAGTGGCAGATATGAATGCAAAGCGTATTAGAGATGCTTAGGACTTGATATCACTAGGTAATGAGGGTACATGGACGTACCCGAAAGGAGCAACCGAACAGGACGTTCGTTTGCTCCGGTTACCACAATTTTCTATAGGTTGGATCGCAAGTCCTTAGCATCTCTTATGCGCGGCGCCCCCTGAATATCTGTCACTGGCGGACACATCCCAGCGCCTGTCGAAGTTGTGCAAGAGACAGTTCATTTTCAAACAAACAGTCTCTTTCAGAGATACGACGAATTTTTACTCAAATACATCCTCCCCTGCCTCCCCCTTGGTTCAGCCCCAACTGTACACGCGCCCATCCAATCCGCATTCTTTAGGAACGCAAAAATCCGAGGGCAATTCCCTCGGATTTTTTTCTATAGATTTAGAAGCCGTAATCCAACGCATCATCCTGCGTGTAACCGGTGAAGTTTACGATATCATCACTGATCTTGACCAGTTCATCAGACAACTGTGCATCCTCATTTCCAAACAGATATGCATGCAGATATTTTACATTGGATTCCAGTGTACACGGTACGACCAGACTTCCCTGCGAACCAAAGTTACCTGTTCGCTTAGCAAATGGGAATCCTGCGGTTCCTGCCAACTGATAATCTTTCATGGATGTTGCCATGGAAATGATCTGCGTCATGGTAAAGTTGGTGCCGATATCATCAAATACGGCATCTACCAGATTGTTCAGTTCACTCAGGCTTGCGCCATCTAATTTTGCCACCATCTGCTCTAAGACGGTTCTCTGCCTCTCCGCACGACCGAAGTCACCGCCTGCGGTATAACGGATACGGCAATAGGCAACTGCCTGCACACCATTGACCGTCTGATGACCAACGGATACATTGCCGCCCTTTCGTCCGGTGATCTCAGCGGTCATTGCGATGTAGCCGCCGACACCATTCATATAAGATGCTTCTTCATCCGTAATGTCCAATTCAATGCCGCCCAAGGCATCTACCGCCTCAGCCAGTGCATAGAAGTCAACGGATACATATTTTTGAATGTTCAGATCCAGGTTGCGGTTGAGCATCTCAATGGCTTCCTGCGGTCCGCCATGATTGTATGCATAATTACATTTACGGAATGTCTCATCACCATCCACATCCAGACAGGTATCACGGTAAACAGATACCAGTTTTACTTCCTTGGTGTTGTTGTTAATGCTGCAGATCATGATGCTGTCACTGTTACCGGAATCATAATTACCGTTCGCACGGTTGTCCACACCAAACAGGGCAATCGTCGTATAGTCATCCAAAAGATCCTGTGTTTCTTCATCCAGATTATTTGTCTTTAAGTTCTTCAGATCATCCCAGTTGATCAGACCGACCTTTAACCAAAGGAAAAGACCTGCCAAGAGCAAAAGTAAAACAATTACCTCAATGATGAGGATTGTCTTTCTTCTCTTTCTCCGTTTCTGGCTGCGGGTCATTTTTTTACCCTTCTTGCCTTTGCCACGCACCTCTTCCTCATGGTCGCGGCGTGAGCCACCACGGCTGCCACTACTGCGCCTTCTGTCGGATGTCTCCTGCGGCATTTCTATATTGTATATCTCTTTTTTTGCCATTTTATTCTCCCTTGTGGAATCCTCTTTACAAAATTGCACATATCAAACTAGAATTTTATACCATAACAAGTTTGTCGTCAAGAAATACCACTCATTATTCACAGATGCTATGCCAGTCTCTCCTCTTCGGATCCGATCGCATCCAGGCGATAATTGAGTAATCCCATCGGCAGATTTGGATTATAGTAAGGATCTCCCTCTGCCAGCAGATCTGCCCATTTTTCCAGCATTGCTTCATGCGAAACCCGACTGCTCTCATCCTGTTTGCCGGGACTTTTGACAATGATCCCCGGATCTACGATCGTACGATAGCCTGCTTTTTTTGCACGCAGGCAGAAATCCAGCATCTGGTCTCTGCCGGAAAGTTTTGGATCCAGTCCTCCCAGTTTTCGATAAACCTTGGCATCGATCATGCAATAGCGGAAATCGACCATACTGACCTCCCGCGGAATGCCTGCCAGATTATCGTATGTCGTCTGATAGATCTTCGTATCGTAAAATGCAGGGTAGATATCTCCCTGCGCATCAAATAAAAAGCCACAGTTTTCCATGGCAAATCCGCCTTTTAAAAAGCGTACTCCCACAACAGCAACATCCTTCCGGCACAAATGCCCGTACATTTTCTGCAAATTCGACCGTGTCAGGGCACGCACCGATGGCTCATGCAAAAACATATAGTCCCGCTGCTGTGTCGCCACACCCTTGCCATCGTAAGGAATCTGCCACCATGCTCCACCGGCTGCCGGCGTGATCGAACCGTCCAGCAGGATACCCTGCCGTCGCAAAGATGCTTCTACCGCAAGGATGTGTTCTGCCGCAAAACGTTTCTGCCAGACTTTTTCCTCTTTCCGCAGTAGTTTTTCCCGCATTCTCTCATGATATAAAAGCATAGGAATCCGAAGACTTGCTCCCCCCATTTCCACCAGCCGGAGCAGATATTCGTAGACACAGGCATAAGACAATTGCTGGCGAAACTCGCCCAAGGCATATGCCGCCGAACAGGAAACCAGGAAATGCTGCCCAATATAATTGCAATGCCGCAAAAGTTCCATGTTCAGTTCCGGTTTAAAATGCGGTTCCATGCGATCCTGTCCTACCAGCATATCGTGATCCATATAGATCAGCTCCGGTGCTTTCTCCTGCTTTTGCATAAAGCGGTTGTATGCGCCGGCGATCTGCAAAAGAGCATCCGGCTGTAGTCTATCGTGCTGTCCTACAAAGAAAATGTAGTTACCTTCCAGGTCACGTCCTTTTTTGCCAAAGTCTGCCATCACATAATGAGAGCCTATGTTATACGCATAGGCTCTCCCCTTAGAATTCTTTAATTGTCTGTAATGTGCCCGGTCATCTTCTGGGAAAAATTCGGCTACCATGGAAGAAAAACCATAGGCCGGATTCTGATCCAACACATAAAGTTCCCATCTGTCATAGGTCTGGGAAACCAGTGATTCCAACAGATCACGAAAATATGCTTCTTTCGTTTCATGCAGCCAAACAATGACTGAAATTCCCGGCATCTCCATTATTTTGATCCCTTTCCCGTAAGTACAACACCAATGGTCTTAAATAACAACATGATATCCAGTCCCAAGGACCAGTTGGAAATATACTGGGTGTCCAATGCGACCACATCTTCAAAATCCGTAATGTCGCTTCGTCCGCTGACCTGCCACATACCGGTCAGCCCCGGTTTGATCCCCAGTCTTGCCTTGTGATGATATTCATAGTTTAAAAATTCATCCTCTGTCGGCGGACGCGTACCCACCAGACTCATATCGCCTTTTAGGACATTCCAGAACTGCGGCAGTTCATCGATGGAATACTTTCGCATAAAATGACCGATCGGTATGATACGCGGATCATTTTCCATCTTGAACATATTGCCGCTCATCTCGTTATCTTTCATCAATTCTGCCTTGCGCTCCTCTGCATCTACATACATGGAACGGAACTTGTAGAAATTGAAGCGTCTGCCATTCTTGCCGATCCTCACCTGTTTGAAAAAGACCGGTCCCGGTGACTGGATCTTGATAATAGGTGCAAAGATAACAAAAGCGATCGCCGTCAGTGCCAGACCCACAATACCGCCTGCAATATCCATCAGGCGTTTTACAAATAATTGTCTGGCATTGGCAATGTGCATGCTGGATGTCAGGACAATGAAGCTTCCATAATTTTCAATACGACGGTTTGGAACCATCTGCTTGGTATTGATCAGGCTGATGTGTGCCGTGATGCCAAGTTCCACCATCTCTGCCGCAAGTGCCTCAGACGAAGATCTGGTATTGCTGTTGATAAAGACCTCGTCCACCACATTGGTCCGCAGATACTCCATAAAAGTATCCGCACTGGCAACGACCGGGATCCCCTGTATCGTCTGCCCCCGCATATCTTTATCAATAACAACGACACCTGACACCTTAAAATCCGTGTACTTGTCGTGTGCGATCTCATTTAAGCACTGTTCTACCGTATGCATATCTGCCACAACCAGCATCCATGCCTTATTCTGATCTTCCAACTTGCGCTTGCGGATGACTCTTTTTAAGACCACCCTGCTAAAATAGGACAGGATGATAAAAAGACCCAAAAAGACAAAGAGCATCTGTCTGGAATACTCCACAGAGGTCTTTGTCGCATACATATATACCAGAACACCGCCCCAGACCACGGCGCAATGCGTCACAGTCGAGCGTAATTCCTGATACTTGTTTCGCCGCAGGATACCCGTGTATGCCTCTGAAAAAAAGACCACACACACATCAATCAAAAGCGCGATCACCGCAATACGCACATATAATTCGTGATTAAAAAGCCATGCATGCTCAAAGCGCCAGCCATACGCCAAAATGAGCGCCAACTCCATCATGAGCATATCTAAGATCGTAAAATCCAGATGCTTCATCCAACTACGTTTTTCGTCTCGGTACATTCATGCCTCCTGTACGCCCATAACTCCCTACAAGGATGCTTTCATGCTCCCTGCGTGTTTTCTCTGTCGTGTAAAAATCTCTTATGCCTTTGCCTTGCCGTGGATAAACAACCAAGACTGCGCGTAATCTTCGCGCTGTTCGTCGCTCATCTGTGAGTATTCTACAAAGGTCAGACGGGATGGCAGCATCTGCACGCCACTGCATTTGTGACATTCAACTTCTTTTCTGCGTGATACTGTGCGAATCCATCCACATTCCGGACAGATGAAAACTTTCATCATAACTCTACTCCATTCCTCTCCAATAATTCTCTTGCCGAATCCAAAGAGTCCACACCATGTAAATTCTTGATCGGTGCGAATTCCTTTTCTCTGACGACCTCATAAGGCAGATTATCATCCATCATACGGATCATATCTACAACCAGTGTTTCAAACTTGTAGCCATTTGGTGACTCCGGTTTGATCAGATTCCCCGCCTCGTCAATATATGGGATCTTTTTCTCCACCACATGTACCGGAAGATGGCGTCCCACGATCTCTTCCAACTTATCTACACGGAAAATGTAATTTAAGATCACTCCAAAAGCATAGAGCAAATCTCCCTTTTCATCGATGCTCTCTGCCATTTCCTTGCTCATTTCATAGTATTCCACAACAGATGGCTTTCCATCCTCCAGACAGAGAACTCCCATCTTCTCATAAGCGTCTACCTTGCGGACCACCTTGCTGCCGCTGACCTTGCCACTGAGAATGGTTGCTCCGACAAAAGCAGGATCACAGATGCGCTGCAAGACATTATCTACCGCGAAAATGTTGATCCATGCTACCCCACGCTTATGTACATCTTCCAGCAATCCAGCCTTTTTCAAAGATGAGAACCAGCCGCCATTACCGTTTGGTGATGTTGCCAGACGTCCCGGCTCCTCTAATAACAACTTGCCATCATAGTCGACAGCCGCTGCCATCTCCTGTACGAAGAAGGCGACATCCTCTTTCGGATAACCGAAATAGTCGTGTTCCTCGAAAAAGCGGATCGTCTCGTCATTGTTCTTCTCACTGGTCATGATGTAAAGCGGAATACTCTTACCGGCAACACTTGTCACATCCATCAGATTGTGGATGAGGCTTTCAAATAAGTACAAAGTACGGTTGATGCCCACATTTAACTCGCCCTTTGGCTTGTCCAGCCCCAGACGCGTTCCCATACCGCCTGCCAGTAAAAGCGCTGCAACCTTGCCTGCCCGGATTGCCTCATAACCTGCTTCCTCGAACTCTGCACGGCGCGCATTGATCTCATCAATATCCACGGCACTGAGCGGAGAAATCTCTCCTACCGGAACCTTTTCCTGCACACCTGCCAGTGCCAGATCGTCCCAATTCACCTCGGAGATCTGGGTCAGAAGTCCCTCCTGTGCCTCCGCGGATAAGTCATCAAAATGTCTGAGGACATGTTCTTGTCCGTGTTCTTTTAAAATCTCTTCTGCTTCATTTCTTGTCATTACGATACCTCTCCTATCTCATATCTGGTATAGATCGTATCTATTCTACCGTCCCACCATACATGACCGGCAAATGCGTAGGATCCTTTAACTTGTAGAGCGTATAGCCCAGATTCGGATACTCCGCCACCTGCGTCATAGCATCGGTTTCCTCTATGGTATAGGCATTATTTGACACCAAAATATAATCCAGCGTCTGCGGTGCCTCGTAGCCGGCATACTTGGCTACTTCGCCCTCACTCCACAAACCATACTTTTGGATATTCCCCTGCGTCAGGGCAAAATACCAGCCCCCGGCAATACCGATATTGCGCACATTATCACAATCGATCAGAAATGTGTCGAGCAATTCTTCATGGGTAACCGGCTCTATGACCCCAATACCGACATCCGCATGTTCCCGCACAAAATCACATACCTGCTCCGCCTCGGTCGTTTCCGCCTGCGTATGCGTATGTGTTTTATACTGGACATATGTGGATAATATATTATTGCCAAGTGATACGATCAAAATTCCCGACAATAATAATGTGATAAAAAACTTGCTCTTATTATAAAACAGATAGGTAAAAATTGCCACTATTACTATCAAAAGCAGCACGCAAAGCCTTGCCTTGTATGGCAAAAAAGTATGTCCGTCCTGCGAAAATACCTGAACGAAAAAGAGCATGGTATGGTCGATCGTCTGTCCGTTAAAGCCGACAAAGGAGACCAGACATAGGCCAAGGGCTGCCGCTAACGCCAAAACATGGCGAAAAGCAAAGACCGGTCTTTTTTGTTCCAGCAGATGAAAAAGAAGGATCAAAAACGGCACAAAAAGATACTCCACATAGCGGATATGCGCACGTGGGGTCAGGCTTGGATAATCCTCATAGATATAGATCGTATAGGACACAACTGCCGCTGTAACCACGATCACATAGACCAGAAAGAGACATAACTTTCTGGCATTTTTCTCCATCGTTCTGCCAAAGATGACCGGATAAAGTACCGGCAAGAACAAAAAGGCGATCAGTGTGCTCACGATAAAAAAGAGGGTTCCGTATAAAAGATACCAGAATCGTTCCTGTAAAAGCGTCAAATCAAATCCCAGTTGATAATACTGTGTTCCCGCATTGGAAAACAGGTAGATCCCGATACAGGCGACCGCCATCAAAAGCAGTGCCAGAAGAAATTTCCAGGTCTGCTTTTTGCCCGGTGCCACGTCGTCCTTTTCCATCCCTTTCCGTTGTCTCCAGCCCAGCAGGCGGTCTGTCACAAAATATAAGACCAATGCCACCGGTATCACAAGTACCAGTTCCTTGACCAGATATGCCAGCAGCCAGACCAGCACCGTCACAACCAGCATGAGTATCTTCTTTTTCCCATGCCAGGCATCTGTCAGCAACTGATAGATCAAATAGATCAAAAGTACCATGACCGGTATAAAGAGGACTTCACTGGCATAGGTCATAGAATAGGTCATGGTCGCAGACAGGGCATAAAAAAGCAGACTCCATCTGCGAAATCTTTCCTCTTTCAGAAGTTTCTTTGCCAGAGCATTAACCGGAAAAAGTCCCAAGGACATGACCAGCGCACTGATAAAGCCTATGACCAGAGTCCGCACCCTGAGATTTGAAAAGGCAAATGCCGGTGCGATCAGAAGCGAATAACCGATCTTTCCAAAGTCTGTCGGCAGATTGAATGCCAAAACCTTGTGCTGGTTCCACAGACTGGCTGCTGCCGACAAATATAAAGCCTCGTCCGGATAACAATTAACGGTACGGGGATAGTAACATCCCAGCACCGTTCGAACGATCACGCTGATCCAAAAGACCGCCCATACAAAGCGGTTCTCCTTTTTGTGTATCAATGTCATATCTGACTCTCCTACTTTTTCCCACGGAATACGATCAACTTGCTGAACACATAATTGAGTGCGATCACAATGATCTGCGCCAACATCTTGATCAACATGTTTGGCAAATGATAAACCTCGATGCAGAAATATAGCATCATCTCCTCGATGCCAAGTGTCAGCAGACGTCCTAAGCAAAATCCGCCCAACTGCACAAAAAAGGCATACACGCCCTTGGGGTGAAAAATAAATACCCAGCGGCGGTTCGTATAAAACGCAAACAAAGTGGCAAAGATCCAAGCGATCGCATTTGCCACTAATACACCAAGATCTATCGTCTCAGTAAATAAGGAATATACAAATAAATTGATGAGTACTGTACCTAATCCAAATAAGGCATAAAGCCACATCTCCCGATATTTGTAATAAATCGGACGAAACCAGCCAAGCCATGATACGGATACAACCCGATCAAATATATCTTCTTTTCTCATCCATTCCCTCCTACAGGGAGTATTTATCTACAGAATGAATGCATTTTACCACTTTTGTAAGAGAGTGTCAAAAACCTTGCCTGACCTCTTATGCCGACTTGCAATAGCCCATGCGGATGTGATCCGCCAGCATGGCAATAAACTCCGAATTGGTTGGTTTCCCCTTGCAGTCATCCACCGTATAACCGAAAATGTAATCGATCATCTCCACACTTCCGCGCGCCCAGGATGTCTCGATCGCATGACGGATCGCACGCTCGACGCTAGCAGCCGTCACACCGAACTGGTCTGCCAGACTCGGATACAAGCGCTTTGTGACAGATGATATATACTCAACACTCTGCAAAGTCATAAAAATGGCTTCGCGCAGATACTGATAACCATTCAACTGTGCCGGAACACCGACTGCCAGCAGGAGTCTGGTGATCTCCCTGCGGATACATGCCGCCTCATCCGTCTGCGGATTACTGTAGACACGCGTTAAGACATTCTGTTTTTGCCCCTGCATCCGGTCTTCGACACTCCGCTTGATCTCGCGCAGAATCAGATCCGCGTGGAAAGGTTTGACAATATAATATTCTGCCCCTTTGGCAAAAGCATCAGCCGCCACACGCTCGTCCCCAAGTGCGCTGACCATAATGAACTTGGTCGGAATATCTTCCTCCTCTTTTACCTGACTCAAAACCTCTAAACCATCCCCTAAGGGCATGACAACATCCAATAACATGACATCCGGCTTCTGGCTCTTTACCAAAGCCAGGGCTTCCACACCGCTCATCGCTTCGCCAACGATCTCCAGATCTGTGTCCATTTCTGCGATCGCACGAAGCATCTGCCGCGAAAGTTCGTTATCGTCTGCTATACCAACCCTGATCTTCTTCATTTTTCATGTTCTCCTTTTTCCCACCGTTTACGAAAAAGCAGACCTATATCCACAGATACATCCATCCGGTTCCCTGATTTCTCGTAAAACCATATTTTTTGTAGAATTTTATACGCTGCCATTTGGACAATTTTCCGATCTCGGAAAATTCTTCCAATATTTTCTTTTGTTTTTCCGGAAGGACATCAACCAAATACATCTGCCCTGCCAGATCCCTTCCCTTTTGCAAAAAGCACGCTTCTGCTGCATAAAACGACCGCTGCATAAATCTATCAGATTGCGCTTGATCTTATCTGCCTTGCTCTCCGTCCTGGCTCCCATCTCATTGTTGGCATGCTGCCTGTAATATGCACAGGCCTCATCCACTACTCCGACATGTTCTGTGCCATATGCCGCCGCCAAAGCCAAGATCCATACATCATGCATCTCAATCTTGGTCGGGTCCTGCAACTCTAACGCCGCATCACGCAGCGGGCGGTTAAACAGCATGGTACATCCTGCCGCCGGGTTATCCATGATGATCTCTGCCATAGACGTACGGTAAGGATCCCGTCCGATATAGCGGATGAAAGACGGGGCAATCTCATGCAAATTCTCATCGACCACCTGCATATCCGTGAAAACACAGAATGCCTGGTATTTGTCCTGACAAAGCATCTCTGTCTGTTTCATCTTTTTGAAACTTTTCTCGACCTTGTCCGGCATCCATACATCATCCTGATCAGCGAACATATAGTAGTCGGATTCCACCTGCGCAAGCATCCAAAAAAAATTATCCTTTGCAGATCCCTGTGCTTGACCCTCAAGGATCATAAAGTGATACGGATGATCTTCCACCCACTTTTTGAGAATATGCATCGTCTGATCTGTCGAACCGTCGTCATGGATATAACAGATAAAATCATCTTCTGTCTGTTTTTCCAGCGACCGTAACATCTCTTCTACATATTTTTCACCATTGTAGGTTGCCATTAAGATTGCAATCGTTTTTGCATTATTTTTTATCATTTATGCCACCTCGTCTTTTCGTGCTACCATTTTAACACCCTATCCATACTGACTCAAGTAACATTCCATGATTCCATCTTCCCTATGGACTTTTTCACATCTGTGTATTATATCAGACCCAAAAGTCGAAAATCTCACCTAGATTTTTGTACTTTACTCAATTATAATGGTAACGTAAGTAGAAATTTTAGACTTCGGGGAGATAAAAGTCGATGACAAATATTGAAATTACACAAAATTTTATCGAAAATCTGGAAAAAGCAAGAGAAGAACTCGGATGGACACAAGCACAGATGGCGGAAAAGTTACAGATGTCCCTTTCTTCTTATAAGTATATGATATCCGGCAAATCTGCCAAAATCCCTATTTATGTTGCCTATCTGGTCTATCAGACGACAGGGAAATTTTTCTTTGAACTCTGTGGCGACATTGTACCCGAGATGAGTCTTCTCATGGATTACCGTCAACTGTCCAAAGAGCGTCAGCAGGCGATTCGTACCTCTATTGCAATGGAACGCGCGATCGCTGCCCAGTCACCAGAGGCCATCGCCCAAGCAAAGGACACGCCGGAGGAACTCCTGCCTCTTTACACCATCCTTGGCAATATGGAAGATGGCATGTATTACGATACCTCCAATGTGGAATATTTTAATGTAGCACCTTACCGCGCCTTTTATGGGGATGAGATTACCTGTGGTGTGCGCGTCACGACCAACCATTTGCATCCTGCATATCATGCAGGCGATATTTTGTTGGTCTGCCAGCGTCCTCCAAGAGATGGTGACACCGGACTTTTTCTCAACAAGAAAAATCGCCGTTTGTATATCCGGCGATTTCGTCAAACAGAACCCTGCCGTCTGGAACCGATCACCGCGTATGGTGAGACGATCACAGTCGACAGTTATGATTACAATGATATGTACCAGTGGGTCAAATTCGGTTATGTGGTTGCCAAGATCAGATAATCCGCAACGGCAGCAATGTACTCCGTATTGGTCGGTCTTCCTTTGGATGCCTGTACGGTATAGCCGAAGATCCGATCCATGGTATCCATATCCCCCCTGCTCCAGGCTATCTCAATAGCATGACGTATCGCCCGTTCTACTGTGTAGTTCGACACGTCATGCTTTTTTGCTATCTGTCCATAGACGATCTTTGCCATCTGATGCCTGGTATCCGGTCTGGTCGCCACCATAAAGATGGCCTCTCGTAAATATTGGTATCCACGCAAATGCGCCGGCACCCCCAAGAGGAGCATCAATTCCGTAATGCGATGCTCCAAGGGCTTGCCCGGTGTGTTTTCTTTCGTGCCTGCATTTTCCGAACTCTCCAAGATCAATTCCCGACCCAATGCCGCACGAATGCTTTGAATGATCGTCTCCGAATCAAAAGGCTTGATAATATAATAAAGAGCCCCCAGCGCAAACATTTCTTCTGCTAATGCCCGCCTGTCTGCCGCGGTAACGACGATCACTTTGGTGTCTGGTGATATAGTTTCATCCGATTGCAATTGCCGCATTACTTCTTTTCCGTCCACCAGCGGCATGATCATATCTAGCAATAAGATCTGCGGTTTGCACCGGCGCACCAAGACCAATGCTTCCTCTCCATTTCCGGCAGTTCCTGCCAAAACGAAATCATCCTGCGATGCCACGATATTGGATAGCATCTCCACTGTGATCTCTTGGTCATCCGCGATAGCAATCGTAATTTTGTCCATAACGCCCAGTCTCCTTATATCAACTTCATAACCCACGGAAACCTTATCATTTTTTCTCGTTTCCCTCCAGTCTGCATGCGCGAAACCTGTCGTTTTCTGCGTCAATCTCTGCAATCACATCTTATCCGTTTGCCATTTCAAATTTGCGTGCCAACAGTTTTTCTTTAAATTCGGATTGTTTATCCTTGCTCAGATATGCCTTGGTTCCATCACTCATGATGATATTCATACCCTCGTAATTGATGGTCTCATCTAAATTGATCAGATAGGAACGGTGACTCCGGTAAAAGCCGCAGCCCTTTACCAGATCCTCCATCTCGTGCATGGTACAAGAACTGATGAAGTCCCCTTTTCGCGTGTGGATCAGGATATTTCTGCGGTTCATATTGACATAGATAATGTCCTTTATCAGAATCGGCATGGTTCCGAGTCCTACGATATTAACCTCAATACACCGCTCCTTTTCTTTGGCTTTGCGCACTGCACTCAGCGCCTCCGTGATCTCCGCCTCCATGCAGGCTTTGTCAATGTATCGAAAAGCATTGACCACATAGCCTCTGCGGCTCAACTCGGTATGGGATGTCAGCATGGCTATCTTTGCATATTCATATTGCTTCTGGTAACGTTTTGCTGTCTCAAAACCATCCAGCCCCTCCATTTCGATATCCATAAACAGAATATCGTAATAGGTGTTCCGGTCTAAAAGTTCCCTGCCGCTGGAATAGCGGTCGATATGTGGTGCATCCAGACCATATTTCTTCTCGATCACATCTACTGTCTTCTGTTGCCATAGTGGTTCATCGTCCACTACCGCAATCTTTAAGAATTCTGCTTCATATTGCATAAACTTAACCGAACGACGAACCGGGCATCTGCCGTATCATAAAAGATGTGTCCGTTATTCTTACGGACCACCTCATTGATATTGGCAATCCCAAACCCTTGATGTCGTAAATCTCCTTTCGTTGATACAAACCGATTGTCAGTCCTTTTGATCGGATTGACATAATCATTCTTCACTACAATTAAAATCTGTGTCTCATCATAACGTACGCCGCAGTATATGGTCTTACCGCCCGCTTCTTTCTCTGCATCTATAGCATTGCTCAAAAGATTGGATAAGACGGTACAAAGATCGTAAGCAGACACATAACATTCTCCCGGGAAGTGACCTTCCACCTCCATGGTAATGCCTGCCAGTGCCGCTTCATCATAGTAGCGGTTGATGATGGCGTCCGCTATATCGTTGTTGACGGTCACACGATTGCCAATGGCGGCGATCTGCTCTGTCATCTTGTGGAAATAGGCTTCAAACTCTTCCCGCTTGCCTTCCTCATATAACTGTTTCGCCATAGCCATATGCGACTTGAAGTCATGACGGAAGCGCTTGGTATTCTGCTCGCGCTCACTCAGATACTGATAATGTGCCACTTGTTCTTCCAGATACTTTGTCGCCAGCGCCTGCTGGGTACGGTAGGCGTTGCGCGAAAAATAGAGAGCGATGAGAAGTCCGAGTTGGACGAAGACACCGAGACTCATGAGGATATATGCCACTTCCGCTATCCAACCATGTTCTAAACGAATGTCATCCAGAATATACTCCCCAAAGAAGGTTATACTGATACAATCTGCCATCAAGACAACCATAAAAATAATCATATATTTCAAGGGTATATTTTTCAGTTCTGCTGGATAATTATTCACTATATATAAATAGACTACGATAACAAATACCCACAGAATAAGGCGAGCAAGCAGTTTTTCGCTCTGCGATGAAATTTGTAGATTTAATCCTGCTACTCCTACTGACACCATATTGCGTAATAATTGTGAAGAGATACTAATCAACAATGCTGCTAAAACCACACTCAAAAAGAGATTTTTATTCCTTTTAAGCAATAACAATTTTATCATAATGATAATGAGCACTATATATAACGCAAGTTGTATATTTGCATTTTTAATATCATATGACATCAGTGTAAATAGCAATAAAAGTGTTCCTGCTATACCCCAATTTCTTCTAATTGTTTGAATTTGTGCATCTGAAATCAACGCAATTAAAACAACTAGCAGTCCTATATATTCTACATTACTTACAAATAAGAAAAATATACCCATAAATCATCCACCCTTTTTTCATATTTAACTATATTATAGCAACTGACTGAAAAAAGGGGTACCTTTATTCGCCTAGTGTCTTCCCAGGCTTTTAATCCAATTTTCGATAACTTCAAATAAATCCATAAGTCACTGTCCTCCTTTCAAAAATTTCAAGAGGACAATAACCCGTCTTATTCAGTTACCAATATTTTCCGCGTCAATGCCTTAATTTTTCGCGCAAAAAAAGCCAGCCCCATCGGGCTGGCTTATCATCTCATCATATTCACGATGCTTTTATTTACCTACAACATAATCCTTATATGAGGAATTTACCTTATCCTTATCAGACAGGATCAGATCATCTGCTGTCATACCTTCCGGCATCGGCCATTCTACACCAATATCCGGATCATTCCACATCAGACCACCTTCATCATTTGGATGATAGAAATCGGTTACTTTGTAGCAGAACTCTGCGTGATCGGAGAGAACGATAAATCCATGTGCAAATCCCTTTGGAATGAAGAACTGCTTTTTGTTCTCAGCTGTCAAAGTCACGCCAAACCACTTGCCAAATGTCTCGGAACCCTCGCGGAGATCCACTGCAACATCAAATACTTCTCCGCTGATCACACGCACCAACTTATCCTGTGGATAATTGATCTGAAAATGAAGTCCGCGAAGAACGCCTTTTTTGGATGCTGACTGATTATCCTGCACAAACTGACAATCGATCCCTGCTGCTGCGAAATCATTGTAGTTGTAAGTCTCCATGAAATATCCTCTGTCATCACCGAAAACGGTCGGTTCAATGACCTTCAATCCTTTGATTCCATTGCAATCATCTGTTACTGTTATTTTTCCCATGATTAACACCTTCCTGTGATTCTAGTCTTATCTGCTATCTATTATACAGACACATAAAACGTTCGTCTAGTCTACTTTTCCAAATGTTCGTACTCATAATGCACATGTTGCAGTTCCATCTCAAAATCCTGCCGGTTCTTTCGCGTGATCGTCTGGAGTTGCAGTCCCGCAAAAAAGGAAACCATCGCCGCTAAAATAACAAAGCAGCATACGATCAAAGTCGGAAAACGTTCCACCAGACCTGTATGATTGAACTCAACCAAAACAGGTATCATAAACCCAACGCCTAATACCGCCAAAATCAATGCAATCACGCCAAAGAATGCCATTGGTTTATACGTACGAAACAGGCTTGCAATGGTACGAAGCACTTTAAATCCGTCACTGTATGTATTTAGCTTTGACTCACTGCCTTCAGGTCTGTCTCGATATTCAATAATCACATTCTCTACAAACATATTCTTATCTGCTGCATGAATGCTCATTTCCGTCTCGATCTCAAAGCCCTGGGAGAGAACCGGAAAGGTCTTTACAAATTGATAACTGAATGCCCGATAGCCTGTCATAATATCCTTGATATTGGTGTGGAAAAGGCTATTGATGGAAGATCGCACAATGGAATTCCCAAAATTGTGGAAAGGTCTCTTATTTTCCTCAAAATATGTGGAAGAAAGACGGTCTCCCACCACCATATCTGCATGATGATTTAACACACAGTCCACCATCTCTCTGGCACTCTCTGCCGGATAGGTGTCATCCCCATCGGTCATCACATAACATTCTGCATCAATCTCGCGGAACATACGGCGGATAACATTACCTTTGCCCTGCTGGTATTCATACTTAACAACCGCCCCTGCCTTTCTGGCAATCTCATCCGTACCATCAGAGGAATTGTTGTCAAATACATAAATGGTTGCCTCCGGTAAGGCTTTCTTAAAATCTGTAACAACCTTTTCGATCGTCTTGCTTTCATTGTAGCAAGGTATTAAAACTGCAATTTTGTCCATTTTGGTGTTCTCCTTCTCGTAGAAATATCATTACTATAAATAATGGTAACAGTAATTGTTGGGCAAGTCCATAGCGCGGCCAGTAAGATATTGGCGAAGCTAATATAAGTGTAGCCATAAGTCCAAGCGCCGGTGCAAGCACAGTAAGCCGGCGAAAATCCAAGCGCAACAAGGCAAAAAGAGCCACTCCAATCAATAACCAATGAATATATCCAATTGGTATACATCGTGCTGTATATGGGAACATTTTTGTCAAGAATGAATTATTATCTACCAATTTAGTTTCAATTCCCTCTACCCCCATTCCATACTCAGGATAGATATTTCTTGGCACACCATTCAAGATATTTCCTGTAAATCCATTGACCCACTTCTGATTCACCGACCAAAATCCAAAGGTCTGTAATTCCCACGCTTCAAAACAAATACGCGGATTCTTTCTCAGAATGGATAGATATGTACGAAAAAATCCATCCTCCAGCACTTCTTTTTGAAAATTGGGGTTCCACTTCAGATTATCTACCAAACATGGTGTATAAGCTGACTGATATTCCTCCATAGGTAACAAACGCCCCATATAATCACTGTCTTCTGCAGAAAGTTCTCCGTTCTCAACAACAACGCGTGCCATCTGTGCCAGAAAGATTCCATAACTTTCCGCTTTTTCATCATCCTTTACAATACCATATGCATCATAAACCGGTCCAGTAATAAACTTGGAAGCAATCATTACTATCAAGCATATTACCAATATCTGTATGCCTTTTTGCCTGGTCATTTTTCTAAACAGCAAGAACACTGACAAACATACTATCGCTATTGCAATATAAAAGCCATTATTCCGGCTAAAGATCATAGCCAATACCGAAATTAGTAATAAGATATTTCTTATAATATTTTGTTTTTTGTCTGTTTCTACATATAGTATATCAAATAACAAGATTGTGACGCAAACAATTGTAACTGAGAAAATCGGGTCTTTCCAGATAGCAATCGAATACTGAGCAATATATGGCGAACATCCAAAGACTACAAGCATCAGCCAAGTAAGCCATCGGTTCAATCGAAATCGCGTCCGTATCCATTGAACCATCAATCCAATTCCCAGAGCCATAATTCCCATCTGTATCACAGAATAAATTGCAAGGCCCATTGTCAATCCGCCTAGATGTTGCCCCAAACGAAGGCATACTCGAATGAACAACACATATGCAACCGGATGATGATTGGTAAGCGGTTGCTGTCCCAAGGCTTGCGCAATATTTGCTGTACTGTCGCCAAAGATAAATCCAGGATAATAAACATATAAATATGGTGACCATAGAAGCATCAGGACGATACTACTTACTGTGATTTTCCCCAGTGGAATGCGCTCTCCCGAAACTCCTTTTATTTCAATAGGTCTTTTCTTAATCATTCGTTCACACAATAAGATACCAATGTAAATACAACATGCAAATAATAATCCTTCTGCCAGATCATATCTATGATAACTATCAATTGTGTTCCCTGTACCCTGGTAAACCTGATCAGTAAGATGTATGTGTTTTCCAAGTATAATCACAGCCGACAAGCCAATGGAGAATAGTATTGTTGCAAATTTATCTCGTAATCCAACTACTGATTTTTTGAAATCCATGTATGATTTGTCCCCTCTCTATTTATTTTAGTTGTTGCTTCTTTGTATGTCTGTATGCATCTGATTCTATTAAATAGTATACATATTTATAACCAATTTCTCATAGACAACATTCATCTCATCATGTAAACTACCCTTATACAATATATGAATAGAGGTATTATCATGAACATTCTAATTGCTGGTGCCGCTGGTTTTATAGGAACAAACCTTACATTAGCACTGATGAAAAATCCTGCAAATCACATTACAATTACCGACACAGACACTTCATATTTCACTAATGAGACAATTATTGCTGCCAATAATGTCTCTTGCCTTGCGCTCCACACACAGACACACAACTTCGAGAATATTCTGGAAAATATAGATCTTGTATTTCATCTCGTCAGTACGACAAATCCGTCTTCTTCTAATAATGATATTGAAGCCGAATTAAACGAAAATATTACTTTTTCCACTCGCTTACTAGAAGCCAGTGTAAAGCATCATGTTTCCAAAATTATTTTTATTTCCTCTGGTGGAACCGTATATGGAAATGTCGCATGTCCAATCACAGAAAATGCCCCTACAAATCCCATTACCGCATATGGCATCCAGAAATTGACAATCGAGAAGATATGTCATCTCTACCATTGTATGCATGGGATTGACTATAGTATTTTGCGTCTAGCAAACCCATACGGACCATATCAGCGTCCAAACGGAAAACTTGGTGCCCTCACCACCTTCACTTACAAGGCTCTTCACCAAGAGACACTTCATGTCTATGGAGATGGATCTGTTGTTCGCGATTATATCTATATTGATGATGCCATTGACGCAATGTTAAAAATCGCCTTTGGATCCCCCCAATATCATATCTATAATATTGGTAGTGGCACCGGAACAAGTCTCAACGACTTAATTGATCATCTTCGTTCTGTGCTTGATATCAGAATAGACGTAAATTATGAAAAAAAGCGCAGTGTCGATCTCCCCGCAAATTATCTGGACATCACACGATACGAAACGGAATTTGGTACACTAGTTCACACTCCAATCGATGATGGCATCCGGCGTACTGCTGATTTTCTTAAGGCTCATTCCTAATTTATAAGATTCCTTATACTGCCCAGTAGTTTTCCAATGCCCCAGAAAAGCCACCTACGAGCCATATCAATCAATAAACATCCAAAGAAAACTACTAACATCTTCTCTGCAAACTGACCATATGGTTCAACTGTCTGCAATGCATTCGGTTTCCATATGGTCCAGACCACAGGTCGCAAGAAGTCATTCTCATGTATCATATAAATACCAAAAACTGAGCCCGCAATATATGTCACAAGTTTCGAATAGAAATTGACATTGGCAAAAAAGGCAAACCAGGATAGTGCCCAAATCACGCCAACAAAAGAATACAAAGGCATCAGATACTGTGCGCATCCCAAAATTGAATTATTCTGCCACTTAATCCCCACATAATTGCAAAGTGCTACAGAACCTATGGCTATGCCAAAACAGATCATTCCCACAAGGGCATTCCATACGTTTGCATACTTTTTCTTTCCATATATATGTAAACGATAGTAACCTCCAAACGCATACATGACAAAGAAAAAGTCCACATTGCTAAATTCCCATGATTTATCCAACTGTGTCAGCGTTGGTACAACAGACCAACAAAGGAATAAGATGAGCAGGAGCCTTCTATACTCCTTTTGCGACAACTGATTTAATAAAGGATTGATGTATGGCACCAAAAGATAGAACAGCAAATATGCTATGATATACCAATTTCCCCACAAGGTCGGGAAAACGACCCGCAGCATATTGAAAAAAGAAAATGCCGCCAATCCCTTGTAGGCTAATATTGCAAAGATTACAATCGCATAGAAATATATTTCCACTACTAATTGTAAGATCTTTTTCAAACGTTTCTTTCCGTCATTCCGAGATCCGATCATATAAAAGCCCGTGATCAGCGCAAAAAGATCACAACTCCATGATCCGTACATAGAGACTTGTTCCAAAAAGATGCGTCCCTTGTTGATATTATCCACGCTGACCGGTGCAAATCCTCCATGCACATAATAATGATGTGCAATGATAAGGAACATACCAATGATCTTTAACAAGTCCAAACTGGAATTTCGTTTTTCCCCTTTACTTATCATACTTAACCCCTTTATCTCTTAAGATATTGTTTTGCCATAGAAGCCAATGCCATGAACTCCTCGTTGCGCGTTATCACGGAGAGCAGAACATAAATAACAATACCCACCAGAATTTCTACAAACAGTAATGCTATCGTCCCAAGTCCCAATGGTAAATGGGCTACCAACAGCACGCCTGCTCCCATAAAGACTGACATAATGGTTGCCGGCAGGCAATCCCATAACTGCTCTCTGATCGAATAATCGACGGTCTTATGCGCCATTACACCATTGATCACAAATTCCAACAAGGTATTTAAAGGAAGCGTCAACGCAATCGCCATCACGCCATATTGCATGGCAATGATGATCGAAAGGATCAGAATTGGCTTCTTGAAGATCTCTGCCTTCAGCATTTTATCACTGTAGCCCATTGCCTTAACTGACTGTAGGGTAATCGTTCCGGGCACTGAAAAAATTGCCTCAATACATACGACCCAGACAAACGGAACCATAGCGATCCATTTCTCCGTATACAAAAAGATCGTCAATGGCTCTGCCACTACTAACAGCCCTGTCATCAAGGGATAAATGATATAGGTCAAAACACGGATGCTCTTTCGTGATAAAGCCTTCACTTTTTCGCCCTCGTCATTAATCTTTGACATTCCCGGAAACAGAACACTGATCAAGGAGGTGTAAATATTACTCTTGATCAATGTTGGCAGCTGTTTTCCCTTCGTATAATACGCCAGATCCGCTGACGTGTATTTGGCTCCGATGATGAAATCTCCCAAATTGTTGCATACCGTCCCAAGCAGGTCTGTCATCATAACCTTTCCGCCGTAGCGGATCATAGGCTTTGCCGCTTTCCATGAGAACATCAGGCGCGGATGCCAGCGAACCGTAACTGCTAAAAACAGGGTGTCAATGATCGTGTTTGTCAGATACTGCGCGATCAATGCCCATACCCCATATCCTTGCAGCGCCATAGCAATGCCAACGACAGCAGACACCAAAGTACCTATGATCGTAGAAAAGAAAAAGCGTTTAAAATCCATACGTCTGGAAATGTATGCCGTCTGTATGGATTGATAGGCGGAAATCGGTAGGCGCAATGCAAATACACGCACGGCAGATGTCAATATCGGCATATGGTATGCTTTTGCCATCCAAGGTGCCGCCACAAACAAAATGGCATATAATAAAATTCCCAGACCTAAATTACAATAAAAGATTGTTGAAAAATCCAGTTCATCCGCATCCTGTTTTTGGATCAGGCTGTATTTAAGCCACTCGTCAAGAAAACATCTGCCACTGTAATAAAGACATTAATGATAGACACAACACCATAATCATCCGGCATCAATATGCGCGCCAATACCAGCGATACGATAAAGGAAACTCCCTGTGCGATAAAACGCTCTGCAAATTTCCATACCATACCTGACATGATCTGTTTTTTCAATGATGGTTCTGCCATACTCTCTTAGATCTCCTGCTCATCTTCTGCTGACACCGGCTGCTGCCCTTGTGCCATTGCATGTTTTAGTTTAACCAAATATCTGTACGCAGCATAATCTGTCGCTTCACACCATTTTTCATGGTTATAAAAGTATTCTTCGTCATGAGGATTTACTTTAAAATATACATCCCCCTTTGCCCTTTTCCATGCATACTCCTGATATGATTTTGTAAAATAGTGATTGATCTGTATCGGAAACTCCGCTGTCGGGATCACATTGACATCCCCAAAACATACTTTGCCAAAAATATTGACCGGAGGAAGATTACGTCTGCCATTGTTGGTCCATAAATTGTGATGCAAATAATCATTCTTCGGCGATTTTTCGTCAAATCCGAATGCCGTATTATAAAAACATTTTCCTACGTCATAATACTTGGACCAGCACACCGTAAAATCTTCTGTGACAAGCCCCTTCACATCACGCGCCATATGCCTGATGTCCCATACATACGCCAGTATAATTTGACCGCGCCATATTTATTTTCAAATGCCTGTAAGAAATCGTAAATATTATCTGTCTTTCGTGGCACGACAAACTCATCAATATCCACAAATCCCATCCAGCGCGTTTCTTTTGCATACTTATGGATGCAGTCTTTGTATGCCTCTATCTGCGCCTGGTTTTTCGGCCAGTCTACCAGAGTCACGATATTTCTTTTGATATACGGCTCTAAGACTTCGCGGTAGTTATCATCAGAATTGTTATTGTAAAGATAAAAATGCTCCACCCCCACAATGCGGTGAAACTCAATCCATTCCTTGAGATAAAGGGCTTCATTCTTAAAAATTGCCCCTATAGAGACCTTGTATTGTCTCTCCGCCATATCGCGCTTCTTAGGACTGATCCTCCACGCCCATTGATACAGCATTGCCATCCCCTTATATGCCAGATGCATCCATCTGCCTTGTTTTCCATCCGCCGGCTGATCTAACATCAAATACCGTGTCTGCTTCATTTCTTTTTGCATGATATTCTCCTAAAGCCTGCTCACTTGATGATATGCAATATCCGTCCCGCAGCTTTGAAACATTCTTTTACAATATAGCGCACAGCACTCCAAAATGCTGCACCCTTTTTATAATAAACAACAATAGAATCACTAAAATTACTAAGATCATAAGAACATGGTCGTTTTATCATAACAAACGAAACATAGAATGACATCACCAGATCCAGATTTTCTTTTTTGACCTTTTCAAAAGTCTCCAGTGTAATATCGCCATCCTTATATAATCTTTCAATGATCTTGACATACTCTACTGCAAAAGTATCAAACAGATCGTACTTTCCTTTTTGTGACGCGTTCGGCTCCAGATCCGTAAGCAGTGCTGTATTATCAATAATATACATATCTTTCTTTCTTGCCGAAAAGATCACATCTGTATGCGGAAACATCTTATTGAATGTCTGTGTAAAGTCCAATTCCTCTAAGTCTTTTTTCCAGATCGTCGTACCCGCCGACCAGGAGGACCAATACGATAATGCCCCCACATACGCGTCAAAATTTTCATAAACCGCCTGCGTCTCTTTTCGTTTTTCCGCCTGATTTAAAAAATAAATGCCCGGACATTTGTCTGTATATTTCTCTGAGAAATCAATAAGATATTGCAAAGCACCTTCTTTTAACGCATACCTGTGATTGATAAATTTGATCATGTTGCCACGCGCTAATTTGAATGCCTCGATCTGGTTCAAAAACTGAACTGCATCTGTTTTTTTATAGATCAGATTCTGATATCTTGCCGCATATTGTTCCATCATGGACTGAAATTCCGGATCGTTGCCATTATCCGTAACGATCACTTCATATTCCGATTCCCGACACCGGCTGGCGTAGATACTATCCAAAACAGGTCTGACCCACTTTACGATACCATTGGTCGGTATACATAAGGAAACTTTGATTTGCTCTGTCATTTAATCTTCTCCATCCTTACCAACTTGTTTTAATACCCGCGCCGGCACACCGCCCACGATAGCATATGCCGGAACATCTTTTGTCACGATCGCTCCTGCTGCGACAAGGGCATTATGACCGATCGTCACGCCATCCATGATAACCGCATTATCTCCAATCCACACCTTATCGCCAATGATCACCGGTCCCTTGCTTGACAGTTCCCGCGCCTCCGGTGCCAGAGACATATCCTCATAAGAAGTGCTTCCATGCTGATGATCGGTAATATAGATCTTGGAACCAAGTAAAACATCGTCACCGATCTCTACCCGGTTCATGGCTCCGATATGCACATAATTTCCCGCCGAGAAATTCTTTCCTATGATGATCTGTGGCTCGTAATGATGGCCTAAATGCTGTTCTACTGCTTCTATACGAAAGCCATCTCCCACAAAAAAGTTTCCATAGGCAGTAATATGCCTGCCGCCAATGATCGAAACCCTGCCATTCGTCCAAAACCTGCCATGCAGTTGACCTATTTTCTTTGCCTGTATAGCGCTATACAGCACATTACGCACACTACTCAGTAATGACATCTCATCCATTTCCTTTCAGGAGACTATCCAGTTTTATCATCATTTTGCTCTTTAGCACTTTGTCCAATGCAAAAACTAATATCCGCGCGACAAAATAACTCCGATATGTATGATGCTTTGCCAGCGAATGTAGGATATACCGCTGCATAGGAAACTTTTTCTGCGCATAACCTGCCACCTGCATTGCATCCTCAAAATCATAGCAATAGATATTCTGTGCATAATATTGAGGGATATCGGAAAATGTTTCCCTGCGGTAAGGGCTGCACAGATTGAGTATGGCATCTACAAACACCTTGCAGTTGGTAACCTGACGGGTGTAATTTTTTATCTCCGGTGACGCATCTGTCAGTGCGACAGACGCACAGATATCATCTACCCACTTTCGCTGCTTTTGTCCCATATCGTCAATATATTTTCTGGCATGAGACTCCGATGCCATATTGATATACCAAAGATATCCTCTATACTTTACCGTACATACTTTTTTTGCGACGGATAACAGGTGAACGATCATGAGGAGATCATCTTCATAACTCACATATGCATGAAAACGTAAGTGATACTGCTCATAAAAAGATCTCCGTATCAGGGCTTTCCAAATACTCGGATGACGGTTTACACTACTCATTGCAACCGGTATATCATAGCCTTCAAAAATAACCGGATATAAAAGTTGCGTTCGGATCTCATCCTCTGTAAATGTCGCATCCTCAAAACTTTCAAATGGAACTACACTGCCATTGACCATCTGTCCTGTACTGCAAAAACACAGATCCGCCTTTTCTGCATCCAGACGATCTACCATCTGTTCATACATCTCCGGTTGCACCATATCATCTTGATCGCAGACACAGATGTACTCACCACCGGCTCTTTCTATCCCATAATTACGTGCATCGGGAATTCCGCCATTTTCCTTATAAAAAGTCTTTACCCTGGCATCTTCCTGACTCAGTTTCTGGCAGACCGCCAGACTATTATCCGGGCTTCCATCAACAACCGCTATGATCTCAAGATCCTGATATGTGCTATTTAAAATTGTATGAATCGTTTTTTCTATATACTTTGCCCCATTATAAACAGGGATCACTACACTAACCATATTCCACCTATATCAATGAAACCAGCCAACACAAGGCACCATCCAGATGCAATCTGATACTTCCCATAAATACTGCAACACCTATCTTGTTCATCAGGCTTGGTCCTTCCAATCCCCGGATCCTAAAATATGGATTGCTCTTTATATCCGGGAATTTTTCGTACATATCCCGTAAAACAAAGGCATGCATTTTCTTCATCAATGCCGGCTTTGCCCCACGTCCATAATGAAAGAGTGCATCCGTCATCGTGGACACATAGGCGTACTGTACCAGATAGCCTTGTTCTTGTTCCAACGACTCCATAGGATATCTGTCCAGCAAGCGGGCGAACATATCCGCAGCCACTCTCTCAAAATGTCTGTTATAACTCAATGCTCCCGTTGTAGACTTTGGATTATACAGATAATTGTATCCAAAATAATGAATAAATTTTGTCCTTGCCTTGCAGCAATAAAAAGACAGGGTAAAGAATATATCCTCACCTATACGTTGATCCGTAAAATCTATCCGGTGCTGTAATATAAAGTCTTTTCGGTACATCTTACAACAGGCTACCGTGTAGCACACGCGCGTAAATTCACTCTCTATAATATCGTGGTCTACCGTTTTATCCGGCATAATACGTTTAAAGCCGGCAACCACCACATCGTAGTCTTCCTCCTGCACCTCGCGCATAAAAGTTTCCAGATAATCCTGATCCAGATAATCATCACTATCAAGGAAAAAGATATACTCGCCCTTTGCCATAGCGATGGCACGCATCCGGCTCTGGCCCTGTCCAATATTTTCTTCATTGCAGATGTAATGCAGTTTTTCCGAGTATTTCTTCCCGTATTCTTCCAAAATACGCTGACTGTCATCCGGGCTTTGATCATTCACGCATATGATCTCATAATTGTCATAGGTCTGCTGTAAGGCACTGTCTAAACACTTTTCCAGATACGCCTGTGCATTATAAACAGGAATGATAATGGTTGCCATCGGCTTACGATCCATTATACTTTTCTCCTCTCGCATAAAACTTGTTGATCAAATGTGCGATCCCACTTGGCCAGAACTTCAAGAACATTTCCAGATCTTCTCCACCACGTTTATGCTCATTGATCAACTGCGAAGTCGTCGATTCTTCATGCAGTCTGTGCAACATCAGCGGCTCCGGAATGTATAAGAACTCACCGCGTTCCCGCGATATGCGCTCCCAGGTCTCCCAGTCCAGATTGCTTTTCAAGCCCACTTGAAATACCGGCATTTGCAAATTATCCATCGCATAAGTGACTGCCGGACAGCAAATAGAATTGCCCAATGACATACAACGCCGCCGGATAAACTTACTGCCGGAAAATTCTTTGATCCGCATTGGTAATAACATGGTCTTCTTTATGTTGATCAAGGGTGACGCCCATATTTTCTGACCATTTCGCAATTCGCCATATCCCGAAAAAGCGATCAAGGGACGCTCTGCCTGCTCCAACCGATCTATGATCTTCTCTGCATATGCCGGTTCATAAATATCATCCTGATGTGCGATCGTTACATATTTCGCATTGCACTGGGACATAGCAAAATTCCAATCCTGTGCAATTCCTCCCTCGCCCTCATTCACATATAAAGGGATCTTGTATTTTTCCGCCATCGTTTTGATATACTCACACGGTGTTGATGTCACCATCCTGATCGGCGATTGTATCGTCTGGTTTTTCAAAGACCGGATACATTCTTCTAAATACGGGCTTTCCTGATAGGCACAAATCACAAAATTATGTTTGTCCATTACTTTTCCTCATCCTCTTCCTGATGCGTTCGAATCGCAATTTCCCCGGCTAATGTCGTGCACTTGTCCTCAAGCATGGAAACACGGAGTGCCAAAGAAAAAATGCACAATAACAAAATAGCGATAAAGATCAAAAATACCATATTGGCTGCGGAGTCAATACCTAAGATGCCCGCGATCCACATCGGAACGCTCGGGAAAATCCCAAATATCGCGATCAAGAGTGCGATCAGCATCCATACCAGAGCATCTTTCATTTGAATACGCGACTTGCGGATAGACTTCACAACGAACAGGAGCATTGCAAGCGCGCCAATAAGCAATAAAATTCTAAGAGCAACTGACATTACAAGACCTCCTTTTTACGAACCCATTGCAATACGATAATATTCATTACAACTGTCGCCATATATTTGATGGAATTCCACAAATTGAGATAACTTGTACCAAACATACGCTCGTCCATCTCCACCTGGACTTCCTCTACCTTTGCCCCACATCCGATCAGGTATGCCAAAGTATCCGGTTCCGGTGTATATGCCACATCATATCCCACCAACTTGATCATGCGCTTATTGTACATACGAAGACCTGATGTCGGATCTGTGATCGTCTGATGCGTACGCATTCGGATTAAGGACGTGATCAGACGGCTTCCCATCATACGCGCACTGTGATCCTTTCTCTGCTCGCAAAAGCGCGAACCTATGACAATGTCTGCATCCGTTTCCTGCATTTTAGCCAGCATTTTGTCAACAGATTCCGGTCTATGCTGACCATCGCCGTCAAACTGCACGACATAATCGTATCCTTTCGCATTCGCATAGCGGACACCACACCGAAAGGCTCCTGCGAGTCCGGTATTGACCGGAAGATCCAGATAATTGTAACCTCTGTTATACAAGATCTTACGCGTATCATCACGACTGCCGTCATTGATAACCACATAGTCAAACTGCGGATAATTCTCTATTAAATTGTCCACGACACGTTCAATATTCTCTGCCTCGTTATAGGCAGGAATAATCAGCAATGTGCTGTTCATCTTTAACACTTGTCTCCTTTTCCACACTTCTTACTTTACTAATAAAGAGCAACACTTAATGTATTCAAATTCCATATCATTGGCAGGCTCATCAATAGCACAAGTGCAACCATCCAATTTTCTTTCTTGCCTGTAATCCGTACCTTATCTGGGGCGATTGCATACAATAACGGGGCCAATAATGGATAGGCATATCTGGACTGCACGCCCAAAATGGTATCACTTCCTACTTCTGTAAATGCCAGATACATCGCCGTTGCCGCCAATGCATAAGCCCCGATTGCACCAACGATCACCGCAATACGTGCTCCTACTGTCATTTTATGTTCTTCGTCTCGATCCAAAAAGGCTGCCATAACGAGAATCACCAATGAAATCCCCCAGCATTTGCCCTGACCGACATAATAGAAGAATTGCAATTTTGTCCCCAGAACAGATGCAGAAAAATACTCAAAGCCAAAAATAAACAGTAACTTAATATACCGCAATGGATCCGACATAATATAACTGATCTGTGCGCTGGTACTGATCACACCCTCGCCTCGCGTATCTGCATATGCCTGCGAATTCGTAACAATCGGTGCCAGCAAGGCTGCACATATGCCCAAAACTACCACGATCGCACATACGCGGATCACAGCCTTCTGCCGCTTATTTAAACGCTCTTTGGGCAAGAACAATAGCGGAAACAGCAATGGAAAATAGACAATCTTTGGCAATATTCCTATGATGATCGTAACAATAATATCCGCCAACTGCCTTGTGGTGATCGGCTCATCGTTTTCATACAAAGCAAGGTATTTTGCAAATCCCAGCAAAGTCCATCCTACGATCCAATAATCGTAGTTATAGGCGCTCGCCAAAAAGACCATGGATGGAATCATGCCAACCGCCGCAAATACTGCCTTTCCCCTTCTTACCCTTCGCATTGCCGCCCCGACTAAGAGAGCATAGCATAGGCAGGTAAACCATTTGCCCATCATAAAGGTATATGCATAAGGTAAGCCCAGGGCTCGTCCCAGCATAATTCCGCACGCCGGAACAATATAAGCAATGTGATAGTAGGATAATCTGGTGACACCGTATGGAATCACTTCGCCCTTCTTATAAGAGTCGTTGAGGCTTTTCAGATACGCTCCTGACGATGCCTCATCATAATATAAATGCCCCTGCACGTTTCCCACATATTCGCGTAAGGTCTGCTCTTCTGCCTCATAAATACTTCCGGTAAAAAAGCCGATCACTTCCGTCGTACGGCGATAATGGGTCTCATCGTCCGGTACAGTTCCAGGAATACGCGGTGTCACGAAAATGGAACAAGTCCCCATGATCATAATCGCCAAAAAAACCAAGAGATCAGCACGTGCATAAGCAATACGATGCATCGCAAAACAAATAAGAAGCGTGCCATATATGGCAAGCGCGATCAAATAGCGGTGGTTATTCATTGCCGCCCCTGACATATGGCATATAGCATAAGTGAGCGGATATAGAAGAATGGCGCCAAGCAAGGTACCCACCATTCCCCAAAGAACCGTCTTTTTATTCTGCCGCACCTTGGATCCTAATGCGCAAAAGCGACCTATCACATGTGTAAGCCACCGGTTCAGACCTGTTATCCTGATCATCAAAACCGGCACCAAGACCACAAGAACTACCAAACCTACATATAATGCGATGCGACGCTTGACGAACATATTCTCAGGAAAATAAAACGCCCGATAGCACAGTATCGCCATAACCACCATGCTTACTAATGCAACACAGTAGTTTCTTTTTGTCTCTTTCATTCCGAAACTCCATTTCTGATTTCTTACTGTGTCTCATTATAACAAAAGCCGTCTCATAATACAATGAGACGCTTTTGCCACGTTAACCCCAATTTTTCTCACTCTCCCATGACTACCTTGCAATCTTTTTTGTAGCAGGCAATCCCATAATTGTTCAGACCAGTAAACACACTTTCCTTAGATATTCGCAAACACCCTGTCAGTATAATAAAAGCCACTCTCTCGAATTTCTGCGAAATTCTCAATGTGTTGTTTACCACTATTCTGTATTTGCAATTGATGTGGCAGTCTGTCACTTCTTGCCTTTCCAGATTCTCGTCAGCCATCCTTCATATCCCGGATTCACCAAAGTACCACTAACATTTTTATACACCGCATCGTCTCTACCGATTGCCTTATTATCTCTTGCGATTTCACAGAAATGATGTGCCGCATCTTTGCCTTCAAAGCCTTTTATCTTCCGGAAATATGCCACTTGTGTAGCATTATCATAACTTGTCACATAATCCATCAGTGCCACCGTTTGTTTGGCATCAGCGTACATAGCAATGTCCTCTTCATCCAGGAACTCATACTCCTTTTGTTCTACCAGACGATGCAGAAACTCTTGATTTTCCCGCATATAGATCTTAGTTTGTGACCAACCGTCCCTTGTGTGAAAGATTTCAACATAAACCTTCCAGAGAAGTTCCAGTTTATCCCTCTCCATTGTAAACTGTTTCTCACGCATCGTTTTCGACACCACATACAATTTATAGTATCTGTTATTCCAAAGCCGACTGATAATGACATTGCTATAAATATAAACTGTATTCAGTTTCACAATATTAGTCAAAGTATAACCCGGAATCTGATGCAGGCAGTTGACATATTCCACATATAATTTTCTTAGATTTTCATTCTGATTCAGATCCTGCCATAGATTTTTCTCAATATATTCTATCGGTGTTTCCGTGAAATGCAAAAACTGTACTTTTTCCTCTGCATTATCCTCCATCTCAAAGATCTCATATAACTTCCGGTTCATCGCTTTTCGTCGATCCCGCCTCATTTTCTTATATGCTACCTTCTCCAGATGCAATTGATAAAACATTTCATGTGCGATCTCTGCCGTTTGTCCCACAATAAACTGCATAATATCATAGGCGATTGCAGGATTTCTATATTTGGCATTAAAGTACTCTGACACATATTTTGCCTGTACTTCCGTTAAGATGCGGTTTTGTAACAGTTTCAATGCATCTGCCATATCATCAACTAATGCCAGTTCATCCTTATCCGGCATTGCATATGGGGCTTCATATAAGAAAATATATTTTTCCAACAGTTCAGGCTCACACAGGACTTCTTTTCGGATGCGCATAAAAACAGTGTTGGCATGCGCCTGTATCCACTCTGCATTCCACTGTATCGTGCCATAGACATTTTGATCCTCGTAATCTATTTTTGCATCCTCTTGCAGCAAATAATTGCAGACATATTCCAAATAAAATCCATTCTCATATAAAAGTTGACATAAACGTTCGGATAGTCCGTTCACCCACAGGTAATCCCGCAAAAGCAGCAACTGCGTTTTTCCCAATTCCTTCACTTGTTCCATGCAGGATACATAATCTGCAATTCCCAATTTTCCCGATGCAATCTGCTGTTTATACACAGCAACCATCTGCTCGGGTATGCAGCCAAAACATTGACATGCTTGAGCAAGTGCTTCAAACCACTGCTCTATTCCCTGACGCGCAATCACCTGCTGATAAAATTCTATATATTCCGGTTTCCAATCTTTCTGCTTTATGATTCTCCTATGTATGCTTTCCGGGCTTTCGTCATCCTGATCCAGTGCATCTAAATTAGTGACCGCAAAAACATCCGAAATGTTATCTATCGCCTCCACTTCTTCCTTACTCCAGAATGGATTATCTCCCACGAAAAGGCAACGGTACAATCTCACTTTGTCCGGGATCGTCTGACACATTCTTTTGCGGATCGTCCACAATATATTCTTATCCTCAACGTTTTCATTTAACTGGTTAGATATTTCATAGATCAAGCCATCCCGGTCATAATCACCTTTTCTTGGTCTGATACATTTTTCAATCGTCTCACATGCTCGTGCTTCATTCTGCTCGTCAAAGTGTAGTGATGCTATCATTTCATAGATCTTATCCTTTGCATTTTCACACAAAAGAACAAACAATTTGTCATAATCCAGTATAAATGAAGGTATTCGAACACCTAGAGAACCGACTTTTTTATAGGCATCCTGTATAACTTTCTCAGAAGCCCGCTCCAGATATTCCTCATATTCTTCGCTGTTCTTGGGTGCTTCCTGATAAACAATGCTGTTATATACGCGCATCTCTGCCAGTGAAAACAATATACTGTTTGCAGGATAGTTATAGAAGTATAGCCGATAGTTTGCATCAACCAATTTGCTCTTTATGAGTTTTTCTATTTCATATTTAAAACGCTCGCTGAACTGCTCCCATTGTTCTGGCTGATTTTCTTCTTCCATTACTTCCATGCCACGCATACCGTATTGTGAAACCAACACATCTAAGGTATTATCTTCTAGCAGATAGAAATCGTTCTCATATTCTCTTCTCAAATAGGTAGCAACTGCACATTTTTCAAAGGTGATCACCTCATCACCTGCACGCCCTGGAAATCTATTCAGAAGACTTTCATACAAAGTCAGGGATTCATTGAGCCGGCTCTTAATTTCCCGGATATCAATATTCCGCCCATGCATCATCCAATCCATACCAGGGGTTTCAATCTCCGCCTGCAGATCTAATGAGGCTAACCAGTCCTTCTTTTCAGACAATAAACCTTTTAGGATTGTATCGTAATTCTCTATATTAATTTTTTGGAGATTTATCACATAATCAAAGATCTTCTTGTACTCCGGAATCTGCTCCTCTCTGCCATCTACCAACATGACCTCCGGTTTGATACACACAACAAAGGTAATCTTGTGCCTGCCACCATCCGTAAGATAGTACTTTCTCAATTCGCGTAAGAACTGTAGTACACTTTGCTTGTCATCAATGCGATCCAAATCCTCGATCACAACAATATAATGTTGTCTTCCTCTATGATTCAACACTTCCTGCTTGAACAGATCAATCAAAATGTTCTCATCCAGCGTCCGCTTTCCTTCCGATTTTGTTGAACTAAAAATAATTTCAGAATCTGTAACTGCCAATACGAAGCACGCTAAAGAAACGATAAACACTACAATAGTCAGCATAAAGAAAGTCTCATTCTTTAACTGCCAAAATGCCTGTATATACTTTTGAAATTTATATAGAAGCCCAGATAAAAAGAAGCCAACAAGAGAACACATTGCCAAAAATGACCACATTGCGTTCTTCCCGTTGACTGCCCATATGCCAAAATCCTTGCTTAATCTACGGCTGATATAATGACTTTTTCTTCTATCGTGCGGATTGATCCTGCTGACCAATTGATAAATAAATGCCTTATGCAATTCTGTTGGCATAACTTCTTTTTCATGTCCCCAATCTCCCTGTTTATCTGCAGGGATCTCCTCCTGTTGCGCATAAGTCCCCCACATATTGATACTGAGTACCTTTTTCCCAAATCCGAAACAGGCACACAGCGGATGCTCCACACGTTTTTTATACAGGGATATCAAACTGGATTTCCCTGTACCAAAATCAGATGTCACGGCAACGATTCTTGCATCTGCATCCACCGCCGCATCCAACTTATCCACATATGTAGATATACCGATCCAGTCCTCGTCTTCGTTCTGGATCGGGCGATTCAGATAGATAGTGTTATTGCTATTTTTCTTCTGTTTCCCCATGCGTAGGCTCCTTCTGATCTCCATCAATTATTCGCTTCAAAACATCAGTACATCACCCGATTATACTCCACCAACTCCATCTTTCCGTGTGTAACCTTTATTACGGTCACACCCAAGTTAGTTATTTCCTGACCTTCCAATTCCGGGAATTGCTTTTCCAGCCAAAACTGCATCGAGGAATGTGCCACAACCAAGACATTCTCCCCGGGATTGATATCGTCTATGATCTGCTGCATTCCTTTATCAAAACGCTGATAGAAATGATACTTGGTTTCCGCGTGGATTGGAGAAACATAATCCGCATCGTCTACCGAGCCAAACGCATCCGGGAAGATGTCTAATTGTTTTTTCTCCATAAACTCCTGCTTGGTATATCCTTCTGCATCTCCCCAAGAAATATCGTCCAAGGCTTCCATCTGTTGCCGGTCTACATTTTCCTGCCCTGCCCCCTCCAACAGATAACTAGCCGTATCAATGGTTCTCCCCAAGGTGCTGGTATAAACTTTTCCAAAGGAAACATCTGATAAAGCCTGTCCCACTGCCTTGGCTTGGTCAACAGCCTCCTGTGTCAGCTCCGCATTTCCTTCTCCACCCATAAGCAACCCCTGCTCGTTTGCATAGGTTCTCCCATGGCGTACCATATAAATATAACTTGGTCGCTGCAACATGCCAAAGAGTGACACGGCAATCCCCAACACGCAGACCGCTCCTACCAGTCCGATCCAGAATTTCTTTTTCAATCTATTCTCCTCAAATATCCCTTTAGTGTACCAGTTCCAGACACAATGGTATGATACCCCATAGCACAAAAGACAACATGCCTGCACCGACGATCAATGTCTGCGAAACAAGATATGTCTTTTTACTCCATACATGGCTATCTGACAAAATATAAACCTCACCTAAAATACAAGGCAACATGTATCTTCCCTGTGCCTGATAATCCTGCGTCCACATCTGGTATACGGTTCCTACACACAAGAAAGAGATTGTTACCACGATGGCGACAATGTGTTTTCTTTCTTTGCAGGCTCTCCATGTCGATACTATATTCACAATATATAAAACCAACATGATATACACATAGATATTTGCGCTATACAAAGACATCCAACCATAGCGTCCCACGAAAGAGTTAAACATGGTCGGGAACAATCCATCATCAATTGCCGTCAAAGTCTGCAAATAAGTGTAGCCCTGCTGCTTCAAGGATTGCATTTCGACGATTTCCTGTGACTGATGTTTTAGGTGTTCTGCTCGATACAAATAGCCCTTTCCCTCCGGATATCTCCACAGGTCAATTCCCGCTCGTATCGCATAAAAGCCAAAGACCATTCCCAAAATCATCATATACTTTAAGAATAACTGCTTCTTGTTCTCCGCATCCCACAATTTAAACAATAAAACCACAAAGGCAAACAGAAGGATGATCAGATAATTTTTCTTTCCCATTAAGGTTTGCGCACAGAGGAAGGCATACAAAAACATCCCGCCAAATTGTCTCCACGAAAAACCTTCTTTCCACACACCGGCGATCAGACCGTCTTCGCGAATGGCTTCTGTCACAACAAAAAATCCGATAAAAATATCCCAGGCATCCGACGTGGCATAGGAAAACAGATACCATAACTGCGGCGTTGCAAACAAGAATGCAAACATCCATTTGTCTTTGCGCCCTTTTATAAGAATCCAGGCAACCAAAAGAACCAGCAGCAACACATTAAACATCCGATAGTAGGCTGAAATATGAAAAATATTTTTACCAATCCATCCAAACTTCCCGGCTAAAATATAATAAAAACTCCGTTCCGCCAATCGGATTGTGCCATAATTGGAATAAGCATTTTGTAGAGATATATCATCAAAATCCGGTAATCCCCAATGGGTCAGATAGTAGTCAATACTACCTCTCGTCTCATCTTCATCCGGATGTCCATAGGTGATGCTAAATAAGGACATGACAAAAACAGCAATAACAATAGCAATGCTAAGCCAAGAAAAGAGTTTATAGACACGGTCACTCTTTTCTGGCTTTAACCAAATCTCCAGACCTGCCAATAAGAAAAGACTAACAATAAATAGTGCCAACAGACCTATTTTACACCAGCGGTCAGATTGTAAACGTGCCATAAAATCAGGTGCATTATTCTGATCCAACACCAGATAAGGATCACCCGAGGTCGGTGTGATCCAGACATGATCGTCCTCTACCTGTAGGCTACAATTCTGCCAGAGGGCACTTCTTGCCAAATCTGCCCCAGAGATTGTATAAGTCGCAAACATCCCACTGCGCACCTGGATCCTTGCAATGCCAATCTCTTCATCGCTGGCTGAAAAATCCACGCGCACGCTCTGCAATCCTTGTCCTTCATTTTTGTAAGGGAACACCGCTAAACGTTTGAATACAGAATAAAAGGAGGATTTTTCCTCGCTGTAACCACTCCCGGTGTCCCAAAAGGTCTGCGCCATCTCACCCTGATAACTGCTACTATTGTTGCCATAATAATAGACTTCCAATTGGTTTGAAAAATCCATGCACTTTAGAAAGCCAGCAAAAATAAGAATCAGCATAAGCAAAATGCATATGTTTTTTGCCAATATTCGGTTTTGTATTTTCTTATCTGTTACATTACATGCATCCATATCATGAAATCGTCTCCTATATTGACATTGTCTATCGGCTGATCAACGTTCCAGCCCGCCGGCAGGTACATATATTGTAAAGCGGTATCAACGTATACGCACCATCGATCACAACTAAATTCTTATCTGCGATCAAGCCTTCATCATAACGGCAGAAAGCAGAATAGGATTTCAAATACTCATTCAAGCAAACAGCATGCCACGGTTGTCCTAATCCTTCCACTGTCCGTGTCAAATCTTCGTTGATATTTTCCTTATTTGTTACTGTTATAATACTGCTTCCCATACCCTGATATAAAACGATTGTTCCCAGTACCAGATAGATCAAGGCGCTGCGTCTTTCTTCCTTGGTCGCCTGCATATCATTGCCATTCATCAATGCGCATATTCCCACCGGTAATAAAATCAGGAAATGAACCATGGATGTACTGCAAGATGCTAAAATAAACATAATGAGATAGCCTAAACCTGTGACAATAACGGTTGCTGCCAACATGACCTTCTCTCTATCCATATGTGAAAAAAAGAGCAACAACCACAATACGAACATCCCATAGAACATACTGACCTGAATCAAACTCACCGGAACGGTTCGCATAAAACGCAAAATATTCTTTCCTGACAGATCATGCCCCGCTTGGGTCAACTCTTCCAATTTTTCAAAGGCGCTCCATTCAGAAGTAATATAATGACCATCTACCAGTATATTATATTGATATTCCTGTAATTCTAATTTTTCCCCCAGATCTGCCCGATAGGTCGGTGCTCTAAACATTCCCACCTGTTCCACAGCACTTCTGTACTGGTTTACCTGCGCCCAATCATCCGTTTTCTGATATTCCCTATAGTCCAGTGCCTGCAAAATGACAAGCAGAACCAATGCACTGACAAATGGCATCCATAATTCTTTGCCCAGTTCTTTATCAATTTTCACCTTTCTAACAAGCATATACAGAATAATATATACGATCGTCAGGCTTCCGCTTAATAACAAGGCTTTCCAACTGATTAAGCCTGCCAACAATAATGCCACCCCAATATAAAAATGCTGCAGCCAGCGTTTCTGAGTAAATTCTCCTACAAGTATTCCCCAGCACACATATAAAGCACTCACACTTAATATTGCAGCCGTTTTCATGTAACTTGGGCAAATATAACATTCATACCCTATAAACAAAGCAAAGATCAGAAAGGTCAGGTTTGCAATTCGTGAAAAATTCCTTTTCAAAAATAGTTGCCCTATTTTCCAGAGTGCCATGAATGTCAGCACATACTGAAATACGGTATACCAATTTACACCTGTCATAAACTCGCAAAGCAACTTCAAGAAACGCCCCACATATATATTGCTAAATACGATCATTCCCGTAGACCAAGCCCCACTAATATTAAATAGTTGTGCCTGCATCATCACATCCATATCATATTCATAATGTGGTGCCCCAATCAATAACACGACAACAAGGGCAAGCACATTTAGTAACAATGATCTTGCCTGCGGCTTGCTGTATAATTGTTTTGCTTTATTTATTATTAACTCTTTTTTCATAATATTTCTCACAATATCCCGTATCGTGTTATTCAACACGTACTATTTCCGATTTTATAGAACTACAGTCTTGATGTAATAAACCTGATTATGATATTTATAGTAATAATTTACAGTCATACCATTTATATAGTCTGCATCTAAAAGGTATTTTGAGTATCTATATTTTGAATTTTTATCATATTCATCGTTTGTATACTGCGTCATCTGATATATCCGGCTTGTCCCATCAGCATATTGTATCTCTGCATATCCTTCGCCCAAATAGGAATTTTCTCCTTGTAAGTATGCCTCTAACACCAGTTTACAGGTCTGATTGTTTATCTCATATGACTCCTTACTTTTCAATTCTTCTGAGTTATAAATCATATTCTCGATATTTAAATCAAATTGGTCTGTCCTAATTTTATAAACTGCCCGTCCATCTATTTTTTTTACCAAACAAGCGTATGCCCCCATATTATAATGCCTTTGTATGTATGCTACTGTTGCATCTATCATATTTTCTCCAACAATATACACTTGTTCATTATCTATACATTGCTCATACGGATTTACAATAGAAAAATTGTTCATTGCTTCCGCATCCCACGGAATATAGGTTGTCGTTCCTCCCATCGCCATCGTATGCTTTTTCTTTGCTAATTTTCCTGAACGATACCATATGTCGTTTATGATTTCATCTTTTGATCCATTAACCAAGTTGCAATATAAATGTTCATCATCCTCCATCATCCCTGCGGAATAATCACTGTCTTCATTGTCATATTGAATATATTCATACGAATTCGCGATATAAGTTGTAATAAGCACACTGCAGATTGTTATGAGACCAATACATTTCTCTTTTGAACAATTTCCACAATTTTTTATAATCACCCAAAGATTGACACATACTATTGCAAATGCAACTGATATATCCACCCTCTGTTGCAAGTAGCGATTCAAAATAGCATAAAGATACCACTGGATGAGAATAAAATTTAATATTTGTGCTCCCAGAAAATACTTTTCTTTTCCTTTAATAAAGGCCAGCATCAAAAAAGAAATTAGGAACAATGGCATCCATCCATATTTGGTATATCCTGTAGTAAGTACTCGGACAAAATCTTTTTTGTCTACCATTTGCTCTTTGGTATCCTGCTGCAAAGCAACCAACTTACTTATAGATTCCACATTGAAGATCTGCGGGTCTGCAAAATTCCAGTTACTATAGTATTGCACATCCTCCTTTTGCATGCCTAACTGCTTATATACCTCTTGATTTTCTTCATAGTCAGGAAATCCATGATCCAACAACTGCCCTCGCACAGAATTATATTCTGTATAATCTTGCCATTCCGGAGTTGAATAACTATGAGTGTCTATCTGCTTTAATCCCCAAAACAAAAAAAGTGCTGTTATACCCAAACAACAAGCGCCAATAATTTTTTTGATATTTTTTTGTGTCAGCAGATAAATGAAACATATACAGATCAAAGGTAGCATCGCCCAAATAATCATAAAAAAACATGATCTTCTATACATAATGCCCATAGTCAATTGCATGAATGCAACTGCAATCTCTATTATGTTGATTTCATTGCTCATCAGGTTATCCACAACCAGTAAAATTCCCGCTACCAAAAGTATGCCAGCTACTTTTGTAAATTGTAGTTGTGTATAGAAAAAGTAGGAAAAACCTGCACCAACAAAAAGAACTATGATTTTTTTAATGACGTTCTTATTTATGTTTCGTAATAATACATACTCGATAAAAACATTGGCAAAAAAAATGCTCACGACTTCTAAAAGTGGATACCACGGAATTACCGCAGATATGTTCCATAAAAATTTCAACAAATAACCTATAACAATATTGATATAAATTAAATGTTCCTCTCCCATATTAGCAATGGTTGCCATTGACAAATCATCATTTGTTTCATATCGAATCTGAAGACACAAGAGGATAATACTTAGAAAGCAGACATTATATAGTAACGACACAATGAGATTTTTTCTATTTTCTTCTGGGCAATTCTTTCTTCCTTGTTTCTCCCAAACAGAATTATTGATGGTGAAACCACTTGCTATTATCTTTCTATTTAAACATTTTCCCATATACTTAAGACCTTTTTATTGCACTGCACCGATTTGTCAATACACCTGCATATCTTTGATAAAAGTTTTATCGTCCCACATCATATATCTCTGTAATCAGTTTTTCCCATATACCAGCCTCATTTAAAAAGTGTTCAATAATATCTCGTACTGCACCTTCCCCACCTTTAACAGGGCTAACATAATCCGCTATATTTTTAATCTCCTGGCAACTATTACATGGACAAGCAATAAATCCACACAATTGCATTGGTGCCAGATCATTTAAATCATCCCCTATATATCCAATATTTTCTCCGTTAAGATGATGTTTTTCTATAAATTCTGTTAGAAACTCCTTTTTGTTTCTAACATTCTGATACAGATAATCAACCTTCAACTCCTCCATTCGCCGCTGGGTTGCCGCACACTCTCTCCCCGTCAAAACCATTATTTCTATTCCCGATTTTTTGCTGCAAAAAATCCAGCTGCATCCTTGGTGCAGAACTTTTTCAGTTCATTTCCGTTTTGATCATAATAAATCCCCGCATCAGTCATCGTTCCATCAACATCTATGACTAATAATTGGATTTTTCCTCCTTTACTCATAAAGCGACCTCGTTATAAAATTAACTTTCATTCCAATTCGGTGAATGGCATTGTGTACTGCCACGTTATAATTTCCTGATCTCTCTGCTGTACTTCTCAAAGATGTCTTGTAGTAATTGCGTTCTCCTTCTACATAGCCATCTGCTCCCGCTACGGCAATTTCTGATACTCCTATATCCTTTAACAATTTGATTAACATAACCATACTATTACATCCTTGATCAAACGAACTCGAAAGGACATTATAATTTAATTTAATCGCCTTTTTATCCGTTTCAATATTAGATGTTATGATAAGGTTTGCCGCAGTATCTGCTGCCTGTGAAAAACGTTTTGAATTACTAAAGAAAATATAATCCGCTTCAAAATCTTCCGGCACAAAGTTGACTGCTATCGTTACCACTTGTTCCTTTGCAATATAATCGCTTATATAATTCTTTTCAGAACGAATAGAACTTCCCGGTGCCAATACCAAAATCTTTTTTTCCCTCAAAATATGCTGTAAATATTGGAAATCCTCTTTATCATCAATTACTTGATTTTTATATTCATTATATTTTAACTCAGCATACTCTTCATCAAATGCGGTTGCCTTACTTCTATCATAGCCAGCAAGAATGTGATCCATATCTCTATGCGTCAAGTCTCCCTTTTGTAAGTAGTATTCTGCATAATTACGATGAACATTAAATCTCGCTGACAAAAAATAGGCCGGTGTATAGCCCCACTCTGTCTTACCTTTTATCGGTGCAATATACTCTTGTATGGCATCTAGTAAAAAGTCAATATCATATACCTTATCCATATACTCATTACAATAATCTGCAATCAGTTCTATCGGCAGATTTCCCGGTATTCTTCCCATCCCCATCAAACTTCCATCAATGGCAACCGGTCTTGCCAAATGCTTATCAACAAATTTTTGCGCCAAACTACAACTAAGTGCCATATTTTCATGTAAATGAAGTGCTACACGAATATTTTTGTTCAGATTATTATCGACCAAACTTACTATTCTATCTAAGTCTCTTCTTTTCATGCTTCCAAACGTATCAACGATTGAAAACTGATAAGGCTGGATTTTATTAACCTGTTCAATAATCCATAATATCTTTTCATCTGTATATCCCATAATATTAATTGGATTGATTGACAGTTTATACCCCTTGTCTTTGACCGTTTGTGCAAATCCCATGCCTTCTACGATATCATAATCATGAGCCGTCACACGAATCATTTCAATTCCCGTTCCAGAATATTCACTCAGTTTATTAATGTCGTAATTACTTTGCATCGCCATGGCTGTATATACAGTATTACCCGGATTTTTAGGCAACAGCCTATTTAATTCTTCAATAGTATTGCACACTGTAACATCTTCATCATAATTGTCCACATTTCGTAAGAAGCCAACCTCCACGAAGTCCATCTTCGCCTTTGTCAAAAAACGAATGATTGCCCTTGCCTGATGATATCCCCAGTGCCAATCATTAATATACCCTCCATCCCGGAGCGTACAATCTAATAACTTTAAATCATTATGCATCATATGCTTCTCTCTCACTAATTATTGTTCTAACTAATTCCAAATCTTTCGGGGTGTCTACTGATACAGTTTTATATGTTGATTGTATTGCCTTTACTGTGATTCCATTTTCTACAAACCGCATCAGATCATTTTCTTCTGCAATTTCCAAAACCGATTTGGCAGTTTCGTCATAAAATTGTAATGCTTTCTTTGAAAAAAGTTGTATACCAGTCACTTTTTCATAATCAAAATCTAATGTTCCCTTTGGATATGGGATTGGACTACGAGAGATCATTAAAACTTCTCGCTTAGCATTTGTAACACATTTTTGGTTACTAAAATCAATGACTTCAGATGGTTTATCAATTATGTTAGTCAATACCGCCACATAATACTCCTTTAACTTCTCAGGAATAATTAATGAGAAACTTTCATAATTGATCAATGGCTCATCCCCCATCAACATCAAATATAGATCCGCATCAATCATCGTTGATACTTCATATAAACGTGATGTCGGTGTATCATGATCATTTCTCGTCATGACTACATTGATATGCCACTTTTCGCATTCTTTATATATCCTCTCGTCATCTGTAGCAACAACAACGTCGTAAAGATCCTTACTCTTGATGGCAGCCTGATATACCCACCAAATCATTGGTTTTCCGCAAATATCAGCCAATGGTTTCCCCGGCATTCTTCCTGATGCATATCGTGCCGGAATTACTCCTAATACTTTCATATTTATCCTCCTTACCTCTATAAATTAATGACCTCATAGAAATTTTGTGCAAACGTCTCTCCAAATTCCACTACTTCGTTATCAGTAAGTGGTTTATAATTTGAATTGCTACTCAAACTGTCCTCATATAACCCTGCAAACGTAATAATCTTGCATTTCAAATTATACGCTTTCATATACATGATAATCGCACTTGGCGTTACCATTAAAATATCTTTCCCCTTCAAATACGATAATAATGCCTCCGCCGGGATTGCATTATCAATTTCCTGCACATTGATCTTTTCTGAGAATTCATATTTGCCGCACTCGCGTGGATGCTTCTTTAAGATAATATTGCTATATTTCTTGTTAATATAATCCTCTAATTTTTTTTGATATTTGTCCGTCTCCGGCACATAATCTTCTAATGGTCGGGTAAATAACACAGCATCAGCCGCATCTAAATCATAATTTTCAAGCGCCGGATACATCCTTCTTAAGATTTCTTGAAACAGTTCCCAATCTGTTCCCTGTTCTGCATATAATTGCCGCATTTCTTTATATTTTCTATATTTCATTTTATCTGGCTGGCTGCAATATTTAGTGCAGAACCTATCTGCATCAAAAGCAAACCATCCCGGACTACAATATCCCATCCTAGCCAAAATGAAGCCCTGCCACATATATGTCGAAAATAATTTTGTTTTAGGTATCCATCTAGGACGGATGCTATAGTCATTTATACCATCTTCCAATATAACGACTTCCTTCTCCTCGCCCAGTACAACACACGCCCCAGATATGATGCCCACATCTGCAATGACAACAATTTCATCATATTCCGACAAATCCACGTATTGGTTTAGCATTTTTTTACAAAAATCCTTTTGTTTTCCCAATATACAATTCACAAACATCTGAGCAACGATTACACATTTTTTCTTTGCTTCCATGACCGAAAAATCATTATCGCTCCGATAAACATGTTCAAAGATTCCAGTGTCTTCACAGAATGAATGCATATATTCCCCTCTTCCTCCATTGGGTAAACTTAATGCATCCCACTTTTTCTGTTTTCCATGATTACAATAATACCACACAAATTGATATAAATTATGCGGGTCATATATTACCGCCAAGCCCTTACTCATTTTATGCCTCTCTATTGCCCAAAAAACTTTTCCACTCTCTTTTGTAGCGCAACATATATATTACGAACATAACAAATAATACGATTAAAACAACATAACGTCCCAGTATATGATTTACCAACAATGAATAAATCGTTGCAATAACAATCAAGTACGCTATAAAACTAGCAAAAAATCTGTTCGCATACAATCTTTTTGCCTGCATATTTGCAATCATTTTCGTTATAGCAAAAATCACTCCATATGCAACAACGGTTGTATAACATGCCGCCACTGCACCAAATCGCGGGATTAACAGTACATTTAATATAATATTAATGATCGCCCCACCCAACACACTTGCTGACAACCATAGATTTTTTTTATAAAATAACAATATTTCTGTGTAAAATCGATACAGCACCATCATACAGGCGCTTAATACAAACGGAACAATATATTCATATTTCCAATAGTCTCTCGGGGCAATGATTCTTACTATTTCTGGTCCTGCCAAAATCAAGACACTTGCCAGAATAGCAATTATGACCAAATACCATTTTTGCAAAATGTACGTCTCAGATGTATCTTTCTTGTCTAATTTTCTAAATATCCATGCCTGACGCACTGGTGCTACCGCTTGGTCAACAGCCATCAAAGCGTACCCCAAATAGTAAATAACCGAATAAACCGCCGTTTCCTCTGCACCACAAAGATTGGTAATCATTACCTTATCACATTGTTGCATCAACATATATGATATTGACATGATAATTGTGGGCAATGCAATTCCTAAAGCATACTTCCAATAATCTAGGACTATAAGTTTGCCTTCACACTTCATGATTTCGATATATGCTATGGCTGCTATTACTCCAACGCCCAACACACTTCCAATAATCCTTGCTTCATATGACATATCAGGAAACACTAAAACAAAAATTAAGGCTACTAAAAATTGCAATGCATACGGTAATGCCAAAAGCCATTTTTTAGTCTTATAGTCGTTTTCCATATTGGCAGAATACATCCGATAATTAATCAGGAAAAAACCATAAGAATGCAACGCCCCCATGATGACCGTAAAACTTGAGAATTGGTGCGTTACTGCACAGCCAACTATCAAGGCGATCAGCAACATAATAACCATAATAATGGTAGATAAAATCAATACCGATTTTCGAAATTCCTTAATTTCATTCTTTTTATCTATATACGCATTATTTAAGGCATAGAAAAGGTTTGCTCCTATCAGCACCGTAAAAATTGAAACATATGCATAATAGGTACTGTAATTCCCGTAATCAGCCTGACTCATCAAGCGAGTAAAAACAATAATCCCCAGAAATGTCATGCCTTGACCAATAACAGTCGCTATAAAATACACCACAGATGCCTTTACGAATGGATTGATCTTTTTTTCTCTCAATATCTAAACCTTTCTATTACTTCAAACACTGTATTAGTCGATGTATCGACTCGAAAAATACTCTCTAAACGTATATGGGTTATCCTCTAAATCCTCTGGCAATTTTTCAGCAATATCGCACAGTTTCTTATAATCCATATCTCGTTGATCCACCTCACTATATGCTAAAATAAGTCGCAGTGGGTCTACATTCTTCTCATTACAACACTTGTAAATATCCTTAATATAACTGGAATGAAAGCCTGCGTATCCACAAATCAAATCCAGCGGATTTTGTACCTTGCCATCCGTAATATCTCGCAGTGAAACATAACCATATTCCAATAAGCGCGGGATATCTACGTCAAGATCATATCCTTTTTTCTTCAATGCCATTATCGTCATTTCTGTAGATGCATTTCCCAAACTCCGTCCCAGTCCCTGCATAGACGTATCGATCATATCGAATCCAAGATCTGCACAATATATACTATTTGAGACAGCAAGCCCTAAATTATTATGCCCGTGAAATCCCAATTTCACATTTGTTAATTTTCTTGTTTCCTCATAATAGCGTCTCAATTCATCCGGCAGCATACTGCCCGCCGAATCTACGATATACACACATTCAGCCCCTTGCTCGTGTGCCCACAATGCATTTTTTGCAAATTCTTCCGGCGATACAATATATGTCTTCATATAATTGACCATTATTATCAAGCCCAGGTTTTTTGCATGCTTGATAAATTCGCCTGCTTGTTCCGGCATATTTGCATTAACACCGATACGTACGAAATCGCACCCACCTTGCCTTGCCATATCCAAATCTTCCAGACGCGCTATACCCGGAATACAGAAAAATCCTATTTTTGATTGTCCTACAACTGACTTTGCTGCTTTTAAATACTCTTCATCCGAATGCAAAGCATAGCCATGTTCCTGAGAACTTGCATTCAGTCCCTGTCCATGCCCTATTTCTATATATTCAATATTTAATTTTTCTAATCTTGAACAAATATGCTCAACATCTTTACACGTAAATCGAAAATCAACTGCATAACTGCCATCGCGGATTGTTGTATCAAGTATTTTCATAATTTCTAAATTAATGACTCCACTACAGAAATAATATAGCGGATATCCTCCTCATCATATCTTTGATCTACAGGAAGAAATATTGTATTCTTCGTCAGATCATACTCCCATGTTTCTTTATATTTTTCATCGCCGCATTGATCCCATAAAGTTGGCACAAAAATTTTATTCTCAATCAATTCCTTTTTTATGTTTTTTCCTATGTTTAATGGATAAATATAGGGTATACTCTCTGGCTCAACGGAAATACGATTGATTTTTCTAAATCTCTCCTCATATACCTGTGCATTCATTCGCCGTCGTTGCTTTACACTTTCATAATCAATACTCTGCATGATTGCATCCGCCAAAAGAGACATTCCTTCATATCGTTCTGCAATATATTGATCCATCTTCTTTTTTCCCTGATAACAGGCATTGGTTCCTTCTTCCAGACAAGTCAATAAATATCCCGCTTGCTTGGCATTACACACAAGGCGTGGCTGACTAGCAATAACAGCGTTTGTTATAAGATAAGCCCCATCCGGAACACCAAAAAACTTTCTACATGAATATATATAATTGCCTCCTACATTGGGTTTGTGATAAAAGGAATGACAATTATCAACAATATAATGCTGCTCTGGATGCTCACTGATATACTTATCTACCTTGGTATCCATTACTCCAAAATAATCAACAATGTAAATCCAGTCTTCTTCCTCGGCTCGTTCTATGATCGGAAGTAGATTATCATCTATTGAGTAATACTCAACCTCCAAGTCATGCCTTTCAATTTCCCTACATACATTTGGGCATAAGTAAAAAGGAACGAATATTTTCTGTATATGTTCCTTTTCTATCAATATATCGATTCCTACTTTTGCCGAGTTATATTTCAGCAAATTATATTTATCTTCCGAATAATACGCTTGTCCTTGTTTTAATTCTAATGGTTGAAATCCACCATATGAACTATGCTTTCTTTTCACCATCTACTTCCTCTTCGAAATTAATCTTATCTCTGATAACATATTGTGGTGCCTGATTAAGCGCTATATATGTCTGCCCTATATACTCGCCAAATATTCCCAGCATGACAAACAAAATACCAAATAGTATTAAAATCACAGCCATCATTGAACTATAACCAGCACTTATCGCCGGATCAATTACTTTGCGAACAATCGTCACTATGCCGCAAATCAGCCCCATAAATCCTACAAATAAACCCAAAAACATCGTAACTCGTAATGGTTTCGCCGAAAAAGTTGTAAAGCCATTTAAGAAAAGTTCTACCATCTTTTTTAGGTTATATCCTGATTTGCCTCGAAGGCGTTCATTTTTCTTCACATCAACATTGCATACATTTCTTGTACTTCTCAGGATTAAACCGCCCAAATAAGGATGTGAGTTAGGATACTTGCACATCTCATCAACTACAAATCTCTTTACCAGCCAAAAGGTTGTTAAAACAACCCCCTTCGGTTTATCAATAAGCCAGGATTGCATACTTTCATTCATGAACGTTCCAAATTTTCTGAACCAAGAACGCTTTTCATGTTCAATAAACCTTGCTTCGACCGCATCATATCCTTCATCAATTTTTTCAAACAAACGCGGTAATTCTGAAAATGGCGTCTGCCCATCATCATCACCGCACACCACGTAGTCACCTTTAGCGTGATTTAATGCTGCCATTACAGCCGACGGTTGTCCAAAATTGCGTGCAAGATTGATGCCTTTAACATGTGTATTTCCAGTAGCAATCTCACATATTTTTTGGTAGGTTGTCCCATTCGGCGAGCAATCATTTACCAGAATAATCTCATATTCATATTGTGATAATTTCTGGCACATAACATCTTCTATTTGAGATACAACATCCTCTAAGGTATTTGTAGAATTGTAACACGGGATCACAAAACTCACTAATTCTCTTTTCACCCTTTTTGCTCCTCAAAAGTCACATATACATTATTCAAAATGTCTTGTGCTAATTTCTGTGCTTCATCATAGGAATCTGCCCCTACAATGAAATGCCCCGGTCTCAATCGTCCATACTTTGGATTCTCTAATCGATCTCCTTCATGGATCTCCAACTGATAATCAAGGACGTTCGCATGTTGTGCTAAATATTCTTTCCCATGTACTTTCTGTACAATTCCCTCTCCAAAATCAAAGAAACGCATAACAACACATCGCTGTTCTGGCAAATGTAACTGATCCAGTGCCTTCTGATCAACACTCTGTCCCAATGCTTCTTTTATCAGATACTCATAATTATCAACGCCTGACATATATGGTACGATTTTCCCTGAAAGGTTGCTTCCGCCTCCCCTTGCGCCAGCCTCTATCAAATAAAACTTACCTTTATAAAATTTGTATTCTGAATGAGTCAATCCCATCGGCAGACCAGTGCTTTCAACCAGTGCCTTATTCGTGTTCCGTAATAATTCATAATCATATACCGGATGACTATATGTATATGTCTGTACTTTAGAAACATTAGGATTTTCTTTATACATTTCCTTTATTGAAATACATAAAGGATAATGTGTTCCATTCACTACAAGTCCATCAATGGTAAACTCATCTCCGCCAATATATTCCTCAGCAAGAATTTCTTTTCGTCGATTTGAATATGACATTGTATCATCAAATTTATCTCTCAATTTTTTTTCGTCTGTAATTGTATAGACACCTCGACTAGATTGGCTATCAATTGGCTTTATGATAATTTTCTTGTGTTTGTTCAGCATTTCTAATGCATCATCCAGCGTTTTACAAATTTTAAAATCCGGCACTGGCAGACCTGCTTCTTTGCATCTCTGACGCATCAGTGTTTTATCTGTAAAAATATCTGCCTTGTCTGTACCGATGCCTTGTAAGCCCATTTTTTCATTTACATAAGCAACGGTTGGTACTGCTATATCACTCTGATCAGAGATCACCGCATCCGGCTGATATTTCTGCGCAATTTGAAGATTTTTTTCCTTATCTAACACATTTGCCACTTCACATGCATCCGCATAAGGAAAGGCTGGTGAATCCTCGTATAAATTAGAGCAAATAACATAATGCCCCATCTGTTTTGCCTTTTTGATAAGTTCAATTTGCCAATCTCCACCGGCTATAACCATAATTTTACTCATATAATTCCTCTCAGTTCTGATAAAATGCAGATATTAACTCAATCACTTTATCTATTTCATTCTCTTTCAAGCCATAATACATTGGTAACCTCATAAGTCTTTCACTTTCCTTGGTCGTGTACTTATCTTGTCCCACAAATTGACCAAACTTTCTGCCTGCCGGTGCACTGTGCAGCGGAATATAATGGAACACTGCTCCAACGCCATGGTTTTTTAAATACTCGATCAGTTTTGTTCTCTCTTCCAAGTCCTTCGCCTTAATATAAAACATATGTGCATTATGTATACATTCCTCCGGAACATATGGTAACTCAATATATCCCGCCTCTGCCAACGGCTTCAGCATTTCATAATACTGATTCCAACTGTTCATGCGATCATCATAAATTTCCTGCGCCTTCTCCAACTGCGCCCAGAGATATGCTGCATTGAGTTCACTTGGCAGATAAGACGAGCCTGCATCTACCCATGTATATTTATCAATCTGTCCACGGAAGAACTTGCTTCGGTTCGTTCCTTTTTCACGGACAATTTCTGCTCGGTCTATATAATCTGGATTTTTGATTAATAAAAGTCCACCTTCACCCATGCTATAATTCTTTGTTTCATGGAAACTATAACATCCAAAATCACCAATCGTCCCAAGAGCTTTCCCTTTATATGTACTCATGACACCTTGCGCTGCATCTTCTATAACCAACAAATTATGTCTACGCGCGATATCCATGATCGTATCCATCTCACAGGAAACTCCCGCATAATGAACCGGCACAATTGCCCTTGTCTTTTTGGTAATCGCATCCTCGATCAATTTTTCATCTATATTCATTGTATCCGGTCGGATATCTACAAATTTCACTCTAGCGCCACGCAAAACAAAGGCGTCTGCTGTCGATACAAAAGTATACGACGGCATGATGACTTCATCCCCCGGCTGAATATCTGCCAGAATCGCTGCCATCTCCGTCGCATGTGTACAAGAAGTCGTCAGTAACGCCTTTTCTGTTCCTGTAGTATCTTCAAACCACTTTGCACATCTTTTGCAAAAAGGTCCATCACCGCATATTTTATGATTGCCAATCGCCTCGGCAATATATTTTTCTTCGTCTCCCACATGAGGCGGTACATTAAAATTAATCATAATTTTCTCTCTTTCAGGGTAAACTGACCTCATTGAAAACCAATAAGGTCATATCTACTATACTATTATTGTCGTATTTTGTCTAGTTTGAAAAAATCAGCTAACAATGGAGTTTCCATGATGTCTGATTTCCCTTTTCTAATGTAATATTCACAAAAAATAAGGAGTGCCATATCATTATGGACACACCCTATAAAAACTATCGCTTTTCAATTGTGCTTATATTATAGCATTCTCTTTCAAATTATCAACAATTTTTCGTATAAAATCATATTGTTTGTGAATTACATAGCATTTCCACAATTTCTCTTTTCTGCTCCATTCTGGGATGTACGTAGCGATCCATGGTGATTTTGATAGAACTATGCCCAAGTATTTCACTGACGCATTTATAATCACCGCCATTTTCAACACACCTTGTAGCAAATGTGTGTCTGAGGCAGTGGAAATTACGGTAGGGAATTTCTAGCCTATTCAAAATCTTTTCATATATAGAAGGTACTCTTATCTACACAGACCCAATTGATGAACTGTTTCATTGTGATATTAGGGAACTACCATACCGTTCCTTACGTTTCAAATGGCTACTTTCGCTATCTTGCATCACACTTCTTTTTCTCATAATTTATCACCAATATATTTTTGGTGATAAATTATTTATGTTTACAGACATAGGATTTGATACGATTTCCATTATTCATCCCTTTGCATCCGCAGCCGCAGATAGCCATATCGGAAGCCTGAATGACTATTCCTTTCAATCGGGACTGGGTGGTGGTTTATACACTCTGCTGATTTCCTATCTCAATCCAGCGCAAATATTGACCTATATTGTGCCATCAGCCCTGCTTCCCTATACATATATACTGAGTATGTATATTTCCACTATGCTTGCAGGTATTTACGGTTATCGCATTGGTAACGATTATACTGGGGCATACAATTACTATGAAGGTACAATCCTCTGGTGCTCCCTTCTGTCGATCATGATGCTGATTTTCTGTCTGTTCTTTCGGGGGACCCCTAAAAAACGCATCATTTTTTGCTATGCACTTTAACGCTGCTCTTTCCGATCGTCACAAAACTCTTTACGTTTGATGCAACCAAGCAGCGCTGGACTTTTGTCTATATCATAGTGCTAATCTGCCTATGTATTTATACATTAGATGATATTACAGAACATACCGACCATATTCCTCTCAAGCGCTGGCTGCTCATCAGCGATGTGATTATTTTACTTTTACTTACACTTGTATTTGGATTTGCCGTGACCGGACAGATAGAGATTAGCAAACATGCCTTTGTAAAGGTAATCTTTATCCTGTTTTTATACAATATGGTTTTTATCGCAATGGTCAAGAAAAGCCGGCAATTTGCAGCCCTCAGTTTATTGCTCGTGGTCTGCCTTGATATTGCACTAGAGACTTATCCGATTGCTAATACCAGAACCGCCATTATCAAGGAGAACTATGAAACATCTCTGTATAATGACGGGACAAAAGAGGCTGCTGCTGACATCCAAAGTAAAGACCTCGGGCTCTACCGTATCACCATGCACTTTCCCATGACGGTTACGATAAGCTGGGTCCTGAGCAGAAAGCATATGCTATGACTTCCGGCTTTTATCTGACAAAGTCTGAAAATGAGTCTGAGTTGCTCTCACAATATGCTACCATTGACACGTCTTCCCTTTGTGTAGAACAAGCTAATCTCGCATTGGAACAACTGCAAAAAGAATCCTTATATGATATATCCTATGTCGACCATGAACTAAGCGGAAAGATTAATAATACCGAGATAGCCGATGTCATGTTATGCCTCCCTATCTTTTATGATAATCGTTGGTCTACCTATATCGATGGGCAAAAAGTCACAGCATACAATATTAACGGTGGTTTGACAGGCATAAGCATCAGCCCCGGTGAGCATGATGTACGTTTGGCCTACAGTGACCCTATGATATATGTCAGCATCTGCATCAGCGAGCTTGCGCTCATGGGCATGGCTCTTTATCTTCTGCTATACCGCAAACGCAATTTTTCACGCAACGAACGCCAAAAACAGTACCGCTGCACAGCCGTTATTCTTATCCCTTGTATGATACTGGTGATTCTGCTTTATGAGCGACATACCGGGGAAGATAACAGTATTCGAAAGCGTCTTGCTTCCGGAGAAACGATCATCACACAATATGGCTATGACAGCACCACTGCAACGCAATTTAGTTTTTGGACGGTTGAAACAGCAGACTCCTTTTCCATCATTGACGGCGGTATACCAGCTATGGCTGACCTTGTTCGCACAGTTATAAAGGAACATAATAACCATGTGGATAATTGGATGATAATTGGATTATTACGCACCCACACACAGATCATATGGGAGCCTTTAATCGTATCATGCAGGATGACGCCGTCTCGATCACAATCGACCATCTGTATACAGTGGAATTTCCATTAGAAGTTTATGAACAGATTGCACGTGATGTTGACGATATTGACACCTACTATACTTTTTTAGATACCACGCAAACACTGGAGGATAAGAATATATTATCTGTCGAATATCTACACGAGGGAGACACCCTGCATCTGGGAGACAGCCAGTTGAAGGTATATAGCGAATACACGCCTGAGATTATAGAACGAAATCTTGATTTGCCGAACAGTAGTTCTCTCATTTTCAAAATATCCGGAAAAAAACAAAGTATGTTATTTTTTGCTGATTTTGAAGATGCCGAATTGGCTGACAAACTGTATGAAAAATACGGACACGAACTGGACGCCACCTATATTCAATTAGGACATCGCGGTAACAATGCACTTGCCCCATCCTACTATTTGAATTTGCATCCATCCGCCGTTTACGCAGATGCGCCTTATTTTTTATACACTGGGGAACAATATAAATGTAAGAATACATTAGCATATCTGAAAGATCACGATGTTGCTTGTTATACCTTCCACGGAGCACCACACCGGGTGTATGTGAGGTAACAGTATTCTTCACAAGAAGGGAAATAAAAAGTAAACTTGTTATTTCCCTTCTGTTATAATCACTATACAAATTTTCGTATTACGGGTATTCTTTTTAAAACAAATACTGTAATCCAACTCAGTGTCAATACAATTATTGAAATTACGGGCACAGATATTACTGCATTAAATGAAAACGTTGTAAAATTATGTTTCCATAATTCCAAAATCCAAAACATATGTACTAAATATATTCCCATAGAGCAATTTGCCATATTTTTAATCAGACGTGATGGTTCGGTAACCTCGAGATTGCGGAAACATGCATAAACAGCTACTGCATTCGCTGCTACAAAAATTGATGTATAGCGCATCCAATTTTCATTTGGTATCATATTAACCCTCGATAGAGTAACCGTAATATATATTTCTAATCCTAAAGCAATAACCCCTACTATATTCAAAATACGACAAGGTCTTTTAGGGAGATATATTTATCAATATAATGTCCCACAAGAAAATAAAAGACATATTTTCCAGATGACAACGTCATTTTTGAAATGTTATTACTCACAATTACAGGTATTGTGCCGGTAAGCATTGACAATGTGTCTATCCCTATTGTTATCATACCTATTATCAATAGTGTGTATACCATACTATTTTTCGAAGCAGAATTGGTATACACTTTTATAATTGGAACCAACAAATAAAAACCTATCGTCACATATAAAAACCACAAATGTGTCTGTGTTTCCCCTAGTAAAACATTTTTTATAGCAACTCTAATTGTAAATACATTGATATTTCCATCCAATGCATATACTTGATAAAACATAGCCCATACAAACAACACAATTATCATTTTGATAATATGGTTTTTAGCAAACTTCATGTACTCTAATTTTTTACTATCGTCTAAAAATAATGCTCCTGAGATCATAAAGAAACAAGGCACTGCCACACGACAAATTGCACTATATATTGTAAAAACTATCCAGCGGTTCGTTTCCACATAGCCATACCAATTATTGGCTGACACATGCAGAATAATAACTCCTATCATTAAAACCACTCTTAAATAATCAATATAATATTTTCTCATTTATACTCCTCTTCGTCCCTCTCGCACACCGTAATTGATATAATGCATATAATACGCTTTCCAGTCATTTCCATAAGCTCTCTGCAAATCTGCATAATTCGTGCAATAAGTCTGCACGGAAAATCCTGCGCAGGCTCTTCGTCCTTCCTGCATTCCATGGTTTACAAAATGCTGTAATACTGCTACATCATCATTGCCGTATGCTCTATATACATCCGGATTGTTAGCAACATAATAAGAAAAATCATAGACCGCGGCATAATTGACACTTCTATAGACGGTTGTCCCTCCCTGTAAAGTCGTACAGCCAGTAGCCACACGCCCTTCTTTTCTTCCATAATTGATGTAGTGCGTATAGTAGGATTTCAAATCGTTTCCATAAGCTCCTCGCAGATCCGCATATTGCAAACGGTAAGAATTTACGTCAAAACTGCTTTTCGCCTGTCGTCCCTCTTTCATCCCATAGTTTACAAAATGCTGCAAGACAGCCAGATCGTCATAGCCGTATGCCGTCTTGATGTCTGCATACTTGTTCACATAATACTGATAATCATAGACCGCACTATAATCTACACCGCCCAAGACCGTCACGGCACCTTGCAAAGTCGTGCATCCGATGCCGCTTCGTCCTTCTTTTGCTCCATAATTGACATAATGCATATAATAAGATTTCAGATCCGCTCCATAGGCTCTGCGCAGATCTGCATACTGCAAACGATATGATGTCACATTAAAACCACTCTTTGCCTGTCGTCCCTCTGCCATGCCATAATTGATAAAATGCTGCAACAGGCTATTACAGTCATAACCATATGCCTGCTTCAGATCGCCATAAGTATCTGCATAGTAATATGGATCAAAGATTCTACTATAATCAGTGCCATTATGCACCGCCGTATAGGCGCGATTTTGTGCGCCACTATTACTTGTGCCGCCCGATGATGAACCACCGCTCGTTGTTCCATTATCTGACGAGGTATCTTCCTTACCATAGTCATACTTACACTCCGGACGATTGACCGTACTCCAGAAAGTCTCCGGTACATGTGACCGGTTATTTTTCCGCAAAGTCTCATCACTTACATTGTAATATGCCAAAGTGCCGGATGTATCCGCCCACGTCGGATCTACAGCATACCAATAATTTCCTATATGGATCTGATTCCATTCGTGCGTTGCGCTTGTCACAATGATCGTTTCAATTCCTGCTCCATTGCACAATAATTCAAATGCTTCTGCATAGCCGGCGCATACACTCTGTCCTCTCATAAAAACGCTATAACAAGACTGATTATAGGATGCACCATCCTTATATATCGTATTGGTTATCACCAATTCATGTGCCTTATACTCCTTGTCCAAAACGCTTGCCTGCGCATTGACCTGACTCATCCAGTTACCGATCACACTCTGAAACTGGTCGGTATAATTCTGGCGCGTTGCACCATCTACAAATTCGTCATAGACATCAACATAGATCGTTCCTGCATTCTCCACACCGGCATAATATTCCCTGACATAATCCTCACCATCCAGGAAATAAAATTGCGGATTAGAATTAACAAAGGCAATCGTTGTATTGATTGCCTCTGTGTCTGTCAAGCCGCTATATGACACCCCTTGTGTATATTCACGGCTTGCGTTCATGACAGCAGTCTTTCCATTGATATCCCCTGTCCCTGTCAGATATGCCATACACATCTGATAGAGACCATCATAAAGTTTCTTCTGACTCGCTGTCATTTGGTTGTAATAATAATCTGAGCCATACTTTGCCCAGTAACTGCTGCCTGCATTTCTGGTATAACTCGGCTCATATACATCGGTGTACTCTGAAACGATCTGTTCTGTGACTTGCGGTGCATGGTATCCCTCTGCATTTGCTATTTCATTCGCCGCATAAACCGGCAATGTCTCCAGCGCTGACACGGTCACAAATACCGCACTACATAATACCAGTAACAGTTTCTTCATTCGTTTCATAGGTTTTCTCCTCACTTACTATCGCACACCGCTTCTTCCTTCATTCTGTCCATAAGATATGTAATGCATATAATATGCCGGTAAATTATCACCGTACGCAGACTGCAAGTCCGCATATCTGCTTCGATAAGACTGCACTGCAAACGTTTCCTTTGCGCATCTGCCTTCTTTCATTCCATAATTAAGAAAATGCTGCAAAACTGCCACATCGTCATTGCCAAAGGCTTTTTTCACATCCGCATTATTTGCCACATAATAGTAATAATCATACACCGCGGAATAATCTACACCATTATGTATTGTTGTGGCTCCCTGTACCGTCGTGCAGCCCGTTGCAACACGACCTTCCTTTTTGCCGTATCTCATATAATGCTCATAATAGGACTTCAACTGTCCGCCATAAGCATTGCGCAGGTCCACATATTGCAGGCGATAGGATGTCGCGTTAAAGTTGCTGCTTGCCTGCCGTCCCTCATTCATGCCATAGTTGACAAAATGTTGCAGAACTGCAATATCATCATTTGATCCATAGGCATTTTTCACATCTGCATTATTTGCAAGGTAATAATCACAATTATAAACGGATGCATAATCCACGCCATTGTACTGTGTCACATATCCCTGTCGGGAAGTACAGCCGGTTCCTTTTCTATTTTCACGATATCCATATTTCAGATAATGTTCATAGTATTTCGATAGGTCATTGCCATACGCCTGACGCAAATCTGCATATTGCAGTTTATAAGAGTTGACATTAAACGTTGCACAGCCCTGCCGTCCTTCATTCATACCATAAACCGCAAAATGCGTACAATACTTCTTTAAATCATCGCCATATACCGCAGCCAGATCCGGATTGTTCTTCTTATAATATGTAATATCAAAGATCGGGCTTGCGATACGCCCCTCTGCCAGACCATAATTCAGGAAATGGTCAAGCAATGCCTTTTCATCATATCCATAGACCGCTTGCAGATCGGCATAATTATTGTAGTAATATGACGCATCAAAAGCCGCAGAATAATCCTCCTTGGACAAGCCATAATAATTCGCAATACCTGCGGCATCTGCCAGACCAAGTTGCTGCAATCCACTTTCATTTCCCAGGAAACGCTGGATATCTCCGGCATTTGTCAGATAAGCATGCTCTACGATGATACCCAGAAATCCCAACAATTTACTGTTGTGGTTCACACTATAATAGTCCGTCACACTTCCATCCGGATAGGTGCTTCCATCGTTTGAATTGCGGATCTTGACTCCCGCGTTTGACAGACCGATCCACTGTAATACATTGGCTATGCTCTGTGACAGTGAATGGCTCTCCGCACTCAGATCCGGTCGGTAGCCGCTATTTTGTGCATACACTTCCACACCGGATGTCGCCGCTGACTGTGAGACATTCAGATGCAGGCTGATATAAACATCTGCCCCCATATTAGAAGCCCACACCATACGATAGTAATTATCCATGGTAGATGAAGTTCCGGGATTCGGACATGCATTTGATGATCTGGTCAAATACACATCCACGCCTTGATATTGCTCCAACTCCGCTTTACAATACTGGGCAATCTTTAATGTCAGTTCTTCCTCTTTCAAACCGGAACGGGATGCCCCATGATGTGTACTATCATGTCCCGCATCCAAGACAACTGTCAGTCGTCCCGTATTTGCATATTTTTTGATAGCTGCCTTTTGCAACGCCCAGTCAGCATCACCAAATGCTTCTTCCAACTCCTTGCGCATCTGCGCTGTCGTAGAGTCATCACCCTCTTTTGCATAGACCACGCTTCCTGTCGGCACATACAAGCAAGTGCACATAACAAGAGCAAGCAGTATCGTTATTAGTCTTTTTAAGAATTTATCTTTCATTGTCTCTTCTTTTCTAGTCCTTAAATTCCGCTTCTGCCTTCTTTTTTACCGAAGTTCATATAATGCAGATAGTAACTTTTCAGATCATTTCCATATGCGCTTTGTAAATCCGCATAGTTTCCACGATATGCCCCTACATTGAAATCTGCTTTCGCCTGACGCCCCTCTTTCATTCCATAATTAACAAAATGAGCAAGTACTGCCTGGTCATCATTTCCATAAGCATTCTTTATATCGCTGCTATTTGATACATAGTAGTAGTAATCATACACAGCAGAATAATCTACGCCATTATAGACGGTCGTAGCTCCCTGCACAGTGGTACAACCGGTCCCTTTTCGTCCCTCTTTTGCTCCATAATTCATATAATGCAAATAGTAGTTCTTAAGGTTGCTGCCATATGCATTTCGTAGATCCACATACTGTAAGCGATAAGAGCTTGCATTGAAAGTGGATTTTGCCTGTCTGCCTTCTTTCATACCATAATTGACAAAGTGTGCAAGCACTGCGTTTTCATCATCTCCATAGGCTTTTTTTACATCGACATTATTATTTACATAATAGTTGTAATCATAAACACTGGCGTAATTAATGCCATTATAGACCGTTGTTGCATTTTGCAGCGCCGTACAACCGGTTCCCTTTCGTCCCTCTTTCTGCCCATATTTGACGTAATGCAAATAGTAATTCTTCCAGTTCTTACCATATGCACTACGAAGATCCGCATACTGTAAGCGATAAGACGATACATTGAATGAGGCAATCGCCTGACGTCCTTCGGCCATACCATAATTCACAAAATGCTTCAAAATTGTTGCATCATCCGTACCTAATGCATTTTTCACGTCGACATTGTGCTCCAAGTAGTAGTAATAGTTATATACGCCGGAATAATCAATGCCATTATAGACCGTTGTCGGTCCCTGCATCGTAGTACAACCGGTTCCCTTACGTCCTTCTGCCTTTCCATAAAGCATGTAGTGCTGATAATATAGTGGCCAGTTCGTACCATAAGCATATCGAAGATCTCCATATTGCAGATAATAAGATTTTGGATCAAAGGTTGCGCAACCCTGTCTACCCTCTGCCATGCCATAATTTTTAAAGTGACTCAAAAGAGCCCCTGCATCACTTCCTACTGCACTTACGACATCTGCATTGTGTTCTGCATAATATGTAGCATCAAAGACAGCCGAATAGTCCTGCCCGCTGATGGTTCCATCATCATACCAATAGTCTAAATCTACATAGCCAGTGATGCCTGGTACCGTTCCTTGTGAAGAGAATTGGAAGAAATCATATGGCTGTGCATAAGAAGAAGAAACCCACCATGCATAGTCTGTAACCTGCGGTCTCATATAGTTTGCTAACCAGACACGTCCGTTCACTGCTAGTGATGCTCCATCAAAATAATTTTCTAAAGTTGATTTATTGGCATATAAAGCTCCGGTATAACCATTCACTGCGCATTGATTCATAAATGCATTTGCTACAGCGGTTCTTTGTGCTGCATTCTGTCCTGAATTATATAGGCGACATTCACCTCGATATCGTGACGGGCACCATTCATAATCCATGCAGATTGGAAGTGTAATATTATACATATAGATCAGTCCGGCTACATAGTTAGCCTCTTCTCTCGCCTCAGCCTCTGTAACAGCCTCCGACCAGAAATAAACGCCTACACGAAGTCCTGCCGCAAGCGCTCCCTCGATATTCTTCTTGTAACATTTGTCTGTATAAAAAGAGCCATCGTTATAACGTCCACCAACTTTAACAATAACAAATTCGACCCCGGAATTCTTTACTGCACTCCAGTCAATCGTACCCCGATCGTTCTGCCAATGTGACACATCAATTCCTTTACGAATGGCAGTATATCCTTCACGAGGATTCCCTTTTGTATAACCCATGACACTTGAGGACTCATCATCATAAAATCCCTCATCTACCTGTCCTGACATACGGTAGTCGTTACCGTCAAAATGTGCCACGGCTGCCTTGGTTTCCAAAGTGCCAGCCTGTCCCAGGAGTGTTGTCATAACCATTGCGCATAACAATACTGCTGCCATGATCCTTTTTCTTATTGCTTTTTTCATTTCTTCCTCTTTTCTATGCATTGTTTAACAAAGTATCTAATGCTGCCTCTGCTGATATTTCCGGAATTATAATTCCCTTATCATACTTCTTCAATCTTTCCGCAGGTGCTCCCAGATCAAACGCCGCTACTTTCATCCCCATCTTGATAGCCTCCTCTGTAGTATAGGAGAATGTTTCCGGCCATATCGACGCAATGAAAACAATATCCACTTGATATTCTTTCATCAGTTCTGGTAATTCATCTCGGGAATATTTTCCATGGATAAGCAAATGCTCATTAGCAGAAGTACTCAAATTCGGACCTATCACAACAATTCTTGCATTTAATCCCTGTTCTTCTATCAGTTCCGCCATCCGAATAAGTATCTCAGAGCCCTTGCTAGGCATCATATTCCCAACATATCCTATCGTAATGAGATCTGATGTCTTATCTATCTTCTCCACAGGTTCTATATAGTCCACTTGATGCGGAACCACTTCATAATGTATATCCGGATAACATTGTTCATAGTAAGATTTTGTATTTTCTGAGAAAGTGATCACATGATCACACTGGGATAAAAATTCCGCCCAGATACTTCTCCAAGAAGCAATGGAATCGTATTCCAAATTCATTTTATTCGTGTTGTTGTGATAACACTTCTCACATTCTTCCAAATTGGCTGGTAGGAAACAATGTTTTTGTTGGTCATTTAACAAATAAATACTCGGGCACACCGGATAGAAATCATGGCACAACATGGTAATTTCTGTTTTAAAATTCTTCTTTAAACCAATAATAAATTGCTGAACTTGAGCAATATGCTCATATGCCACTAATTCATTTATCATTACCTGTTGGACTTGATGTCCCGTCAAAATGGAACATGTATCCTCCAACTGATCTACACGGAATGTTGCCTCATATTCATCATAATAAACAACCATTTGCAAACCTACATCTGCATTATCCACAATGCGCATAACAGCAGTGTTATGATCCAACATTGACTGGATGCGATTTTCCATATACTTGCCTGCGCCACCGCCCCAATCATGGTCTAGCACAACAATGAACTGTTCAACGTTATCTTGAATCATACGCATTTTAACATATTCTCGCACCTGACAATTCGGATCCATCGCACAATAAATATCTACATCCTTTTTGTATGTAGGATAACGTTTTTCCAAAATAGCTGAGTTTCTTTCAATATAACGTTTCTTATCCTCACTCAGAAAACTTCCTCCGTGTTTATGCCACACGAATAAGTTTTCCACTTGAACATTATGATACCCTGCACGGATTGCTCTCTGGCACCAATCGTTTTCCTCCCCATATCCCTTATAAAAAGTATCCGCATCTAAGTTGCCAATTTCATCAATCACTTTACGGTTCATTCCCATGCAAAATCCTACACCTGTTGGCATTTCAACATAGTGCGGCTGAACCATCCGAAAATATCGATCTATCTCGCTCTCACTTTTGTCCATAAAAATATGGTTATTTTCACAGAAATTTGGAAATGAACAAATTGTTCCACTATTGGTAAAAGGTGTTGTAGATGCCACTTCATCACTATTCCAAATTGGCAGCATCAATCTTTCCAACCATTGATCCGGCAGCATCACATCTGTATTTACAAGAACAACATGATGGGATGTCTGTGCCAAGGCACGATTAACACTTTGCACGAATCCCAGATTTTCCTCATTTTCCAGCAATACGACATTTTCTCTGCTCTTGGCATACTCACTTAAATACGGCAATACACGTTCATCCGGACTACAATCGTTGACCACATATAATTTGTATGGCACCGCCGTCTTCTCAATTCCGGCAAACATATTTTCCAAAAACTCATATCCGTTATAAACAGGAACAATCAAGTCAACAAACGCATCCTGTGGTATACATATATTTTCTGTATATGTCTCCACAAATTTCTCTACAAATTTATTGTAAGAATAATCTTTTCTCTTTTGTATACAAATTCCTGCTTCTTTTGTATTAGCATTGACATCCGTTATAAATACGCGATTTTTCTGTTCTCCCTGTGTATACTCCAAGAACACGCAGGCATACTCGTTCGTAGAAAATTCTACCTCCTGTGAAAATCCACAATAAGGATCCGACAGATTATGCGAATTAGCAACATCTGTTCGCTGTACTAACTTTAATCCCACACTATCTTCATAATGGAGGGAATTCACTACCAATCGGACTTTATCTATTGACTGTTTATGCGAAAAAATCCAGCCACGAATATAAAGTCTATTCCCCACTTGGGAAATAGTATCCACATTATACTCTACTCCATCCTCCTCATAGGATTGCCCTACCCGAGGATAAAACCAGGTTTCTTTACATTGTTCCTGTTTTGATAAGGTACAAAGTAACTTTCTTTCCTTGCCTGCCTCCTTAGCATATTGTAAAAATACATCCGTTGTGTCCGCAGATTCATATGCTAGGGTAAATTCAAAGGCTGTCTTTGTTCCTACAGATAACGAAAAAACATCTACAATATCTTTTCGAAACGTTAGTGGCACTTCAATCACTTGTTCCCTCTGCGGCTGACTCAGTATAATCTGGATCTGCTTTAAATCCATCTGCGTAGAAAAGATCCATCCCTTTACCGACATTTTTCCGTCATCATTCACCAATGAATCAATATGATATATCACCGCATCTTGTTTTTCTGTTGTATTGAATTTGCTTTTGATGTTTGTCCAAAAACTCATTTTACCTTCTCCACTTTAACCTGTGAATTCATGTCATAAAAACCAACTGTATTTTTTTCGGAAATGACCGTAATATTGATCAAATCGTACAATCGATGATATACCACAAACTCTCCCTCTCGATACCCGGTACAACTGATGGATAATAAATATTCTCCTCCTTGTAAATTCATCTCCTGCGTAAAGGTACAAGTATATATATCCCCCGGATAAACTACATCTACATTCTTGTTTTCGTACATGGTATTAGTTCCCGTAATGGCTGTTCCATGCACATTTTTGAATGTAAATGTAAAAATCGGATTCTGTATCTTTTCCTCAAATTTCACTTTTGAAGTAATAGAAAAAGTCGTACCTTTTTCTATCGCGTCCGTTATGAGACCACTCTCATCTCGCACTGCAAAGTCAATAATATGTGCCATGCCATTACCATATTCATCCAATGACGGATTGATTTCATAATGGCTTTTCCATGAGGCACTATTATCCGTTTGTTCATTTGTAATACTATAATCCTGCGATTCCGAAACAGATTCTGTAATCGTCTCATTGACAGTCTGCTGTACTTGCTCATCCAGTTGATTCACCAACAATTTTTTATACAGACCTATCATTTCTTTCGGACTACCTTCAGCCTGCTTCTGCCCATGGTTTAATAAGATAACACGATCACAATACTTTGCCACACTTCCCAAATCATGACTTACAAATAAAATCGTCTTACCCATCTTTTTAAACTCCTCAAACTTGTGATAACATTTTGCCTGAAAGAAAACATCACCGACAGATAATGCCTCATCTACTATAAGGATTTCCGGCTCAATATTGATTGCTACCGCAAATGCTAATCTGACAAACATACCACTGGAATATGTCTTAACTGGCTGATATACAAAATCACCAATGTCTGCAAATGCCAAAATATCATCCATTTTCTTATCGATTTCTTCTCGCGAGAACCCAATCATAGTTCCATTGAGATATATGTTTTCTATGCCGGTGTACTCCATGTTAAAACCTGCACCCAGTTCAAGAAGGGCAGAGATACGCCCATTGATCTCCACTTCACCTTCTGTTGGATTTAATACACCTGTGATAATCTTTAATATGGTTGATTTTCCTGCACCATTCGTACCAATAATGCCGACACATTCTCCCGTCTTTACATCGATATTCAGATTATGAAGGCATAATGCTCATGGTATCTAGGCGTTTTTGATAAGCCAAATGCATCAATCAATCGATCCTTGTTGCGATCATATAGTTTATACATTTTGCTTACATTCTTTACTCGAATTGCATACTCTTCCATTTTTTCAACCTCATCTATTCGACTCTTATAAAACATCTGCAAAGTGAACTTGCAGTTTTTTAAATATCACGGATCCAATCATAAATAGTACAACTGTCACACCCCAAAAATACAATGTTGTCTCCGGTCTGGTCCAAAACCAAATATGATTGATAACCGAATCTCTATACCCGGAAACAATATAGTACATTGGGTTCATCTTTAAAATCGTTAGGACAACCGGCGAAATTCTATTCTGCATAGCATCCATATTCCACATGATCGGAGTCATCCACATCAAAACCTGCAAAAGAATATTGATCAACTGTGTTAAATCTCGGAAAAATACAGTCATTGCACTGGTGGCATATACAATACCAATACACAAACACATCATCGCAAATGAGTAGTAGATTACCTGTAATGTATATACAGACGGATAAAATCCATAGCATGCAGATAGAATAATCATAAACACTACAAAGAATACATGAACAAAAATACTTGATAAAACCTTTACAAACGGCAAAGCACTAATCTTAAAAACAACCTTTTTGACCAAGTAGTTATACTCAACCAAAGCATTACTTCCTGCACTAAGCACCTCTGAAAAATAAAACCAAGGAACCATACCCGCGGTAAGCCATAATGCAAATGGAGCTTCTATTCCCTCTTTTGTAATCTGCGTCCCAGAATTTAGCGCTTTATCAAAAACAAACCAATACACAACGATCGTCACAACCGGCTGTACAAAAGCCCAAATAATTCCAAAATATGATCCTGCAAACTTCGCCTTAAAATCGTTTTTTGCCAAAGATATGATCAATTTCCTATTTTCTACGATTTCCTTCGGAATGGCAAATAAAATCCTGCGTTTCCACCAGATTACCATGAGTAATAAATCAATGATAATACATAAAAGAATCTCCACTGCCAACATTTTAGGTGCCATAACCTTTGCTACATCAGCCAACACCTGCTCTGTCGGAATTGACCATACAATGTAAGGGTCAGAATCTCCCTTACATGTCTGATACAAGCCTGCTTTTTGTTTCATATTGTTCAATTTTGTCATCTGCATTTCATCTGTCGAAAGCAATACTTGTTTTTTATATGAAACAGATACTTCGGATATAGAAACATCGGCTGTACCCTCGCCCGGATCAATACGTATGGATTGAACCGCTGCAGGTAGTACAACAGAACTTGTCTTCTCACCTGATCCCTTGTAATTTATAGTAACACTCTTTGTCTCGCTGAAGTCTTCTTTAGATGCCTGTCCCTTTTCTGTGTAATATACCTTAATATCAACCGCATCCTTCGAGTCTACAGAGAATTCTACATTTATTTTTTCACCTGTTGGTTTTTTTTCATATGTTGCGATTGCAAAATTACTTATGATCATTAATGCTAAAATCAAGCATAATGACAACATCTTTTTTTTCTTCATGCATAGTACCTCTTATTTTTTTACCAATTTTTTTAATTTTTGAATGCCTTGATACCCCCGAGAACTTTTGCTCTCACTCAACTTTTTCTGCCATTCTCGATCTTCCTGTTCCATTTGATTGTGCATTGACAATTCATTTCTTAACCGGTCGCACTCCTCACGGACACGCTGATTTTCGTTCGTGACCGTCTGCAATTGATTTATTAAATAATTTCTTGTTTCGTGTTCACAGTCTATAAGTTCATATTCTACATATATCTCATCTGCATCCTCATCCATTTCTATCATGTATGATGAATCTGTAGATAAGAAATATGCGAATTCTCCCTCTCGTTTATATACATTTTGTGGAAATATACCTTTTATTCCCTTTGTGGATATAATTCTACATTTACAAAACGTTCCTTTCTGGACATCCAATCGTACTTCCGCTCTGCCCTTGAGTTCTTGTTTATAAAATGTTATCGCGTAATGATAATCTCCTTGATCTTCCGCTTCGCGATAAACAGCATTTTCCTCACAAAATTCATCTTCCTTATTTATTTTCCAATACGCAGTAACTAGGATGCGTCTTCCCGGTTGCTGCTTCCACCGTATCTCATTGAGTGACAACAGGTCTGTTTTTTTCTGATTTTGGTTGGCCTGCCCTGCCCCAACATAATCTAATGTAAAATATTGGTTCCACTGCTGGAACTTGTTGCATTTTGCCTCATCCAGTCCATATTTTTCACATATCATCTTGAAGGGTATTACCCCCTCCATCATAGGATGTTTTCCATAGAACTCGTTTAAGGCTCTCCAAAATATCAAGTCTACCGGCACAGCACAATCAAAAATCCATTCTCCATCGATAACACGAATATTTGTCATCTTGTGTGTATCATCCAAAAAATAAATATTATCAAAGATGAGATCTATATTAGCCGGTTGCACACATAATACTTCGGGTTCACTTTGCTTCTCTCCAAAAATCTTTGTGAACAATTCTGAACGATATGACATTACCTGTGCATTTTCAGTCAATAAGGTATAATACTCATGCAACAACATAAATAACCGTTCTGTATCTCTTTTATTAAGCGCTTTCAGCATGACCGATTCGTAATTTTCGCCCTGTAAAAAATCATAACAGACTGTGTTCTCGCCTTTCAACTTTGCGGACAACAAATGCAAGTTCGTCTGTTTTGTATTCTGCCACATATGATAAATATGACTATTAGCACTGTCATCTGTAGCACTTTTTTCTACCCATTTCTCATTTCCATCTGATATTATGCATGTTTTAATACTATATTGTTTCTTCCTGTCCGTCGAGAATTTTGTATATTCTATATATTCTTTCTTTGCATTTAACTCGATAAGAAACGCATGTGCAAACTCCTGCATGATACGCGCATCTGAGAAAGCCTGTGCTACCTTCTGCTCATTATATAACTCATATCGCCGACCAACCAGATTCGGATATGTCTCCCATATCCATATTGATTGATCGACATATCGCTAAAGATTTCCTCCGGATAATGATGTTCCGGATATGGATAATAAAACCGATAGGAATAGTGTGTGCCCTCCAGCACATCAACCCATTCCTGACGACCAAAGGTATTATAAGTATTCGATGCATTATAATTTGATATGCCCAGAAAATACTCTCCGGTAAAAGGTTCCGGTGCTCCATTAAAAAAACGAAGTCCCAACCTATTATATGTTGCTATCAAAATATTTCCATCATCAGTCATGACCTGTTGCAACGCTTCTAAAATCCTTATCACTTGCTGTGGGTCATTGGGGAAAATGATATCTTCTAAAACAATAACATCATAAATTTTCTTTTCCGATGCCAGGAGATCGTTCAATTCATCCATATTATGGACGGTAACCATCTGTCCTTTATTTGCATACCACTTTTCCAACCATTTCATGCCTACAATCCTCTATCTAAGAATCCATCTCTCCGTCCACTGCACGAACCAATCCTGGCGCTTATCTCCGGAGATCATAACACCTATCTGATACTTCTGATCTTTCGGATCCAATTTATTCTTGTCTATCAAGATCTCAAATCCTACATTACCGTATCTGCTGTCATAAGTCCGTCTGGATTCCTCGGAAACAAAGCGTTCCACATCCACCCGGTAACACTTACCCGACTCACCTCGCAAGACCAGATACAGATCACGTTTGCCATCCACCTTCAGACTACCTGTATAGAACCAACCAACAACACGCACAAGTGAATTCAGATATTCCACACTATTAATGCGCGCCATAAAATTGATAGACTCTGTATCAAAATCAATGACAAAATCTTCCATGCTACTCTCTGTCTGTAGCGGCTCATGATCGCCAGCCCCCTGCATCTGGATACTAAAGGAGATATTATATCCCCCCAGATTGCGATTATAGAAGGGATCATAACCCTCAAATGCAGGATGATTTTTATACAATTTGCTGCGTTCCATCGCAAGTCGAAGCATCTTTTCATCATCCTGATTGTCAAGCCCACGGCTCACAGACTCATAATGATACAAGGTGACGTCATTACGACATACATTATAATAACCAGCCTCTGCCAGTTTAAAACACAGGTCAATATCATTGTAGGCAACCGGAAATTCTTCATCAAAGCCGCCAACCTCATAGAACTTTGCCCTATCAACCATCAAACAGGCGCCGGTCACTGCCAGCCAGTCATATTCCACACGATTTCTCGCGAAATAATAAGACTGTGCATCATCCATATGACTAAATGCATGAGACGGTCCGCAAGTCAGGTTTAACACACCATCATGCTGGATATCTGTCGAATCCGGATATAAAAGTTTTGCACCAACAGCACCCACATGCTCTTGTGCGGCATGTCCTGCCAAGCGGTCAAGCCATCCCTGATGCAGGATTCCAATATCATCATTCAAGAACAAGAAATATTTTCCGGATGCATGCTCTGCTCCAAGATTACACATATGCGAAAAGTTAAAAGACTGCTTCTCGTAAATGTAGTGTATATTTTTGCCGTCAATATAAGCATTAATCTTATCCTGTACATCCTGCGCACTGCCATTATCCACAACAATGACCTCATAGTTCGGATAATCCGTAAATTCTATAATGGTATCCAGACAATGCTTTAAAATATCAAAATTGTCTTTAGACGGAATGATGATACTTACCTTCTCACCGGTGTCATTGTGATAGACCAAGCGATATTGATACTCGCCTTCTACATATTCCACATCCGCATGCAGTCCGCGTCGTTCGATCATTTCTTCCTTTAATTTCTTTGCCACTTCCAGTGCATATGGCTTGGAATTCGGATCATACGCCACCGATTCTTTGCGTTCGCGCCAATGGTAAAGAATTTTGTCTACATGTCCCACGCGCCGATTTGTTGTATGTTCCATGAAACGCAAAGCAAAATCGTAATCCTGACTGCCATTGTACTTTGTGCGCAGACCGCCTACTTCTTTGACGATCTCGGTTCGATACACAGACAGATGATTGGTATAGTTCAGACACATAAAGGCATCCGGTGACCAATCCGGTTTAAAGAAAGGTGTATGACGATCTTTTACAGGTATTGCAAACGTGCCTTCCCTGTTTGCCTGACACTCCTCGGTAATTTTATCCTCATCACTATAGACAAAGTCCAATTCCTGGTTTTCATTCAAAAGATATGCCACCTCATATAATGCCTGCGGAGCCAGAACGTCATCACAATCCATAAAGGCAATGAACTCCCCTTGCACTTGTGCAAGTCCTGTATTGGTCGCCTCTGAAATATTGCCGTTTTCTTCCCGATAGATCACACGGATCTTCGGCATGTCACTGTACTCAGACAGCACCTGTCGGACATTCTCCCATGAAGAATGATCGTCCACCAGGATGATTTCCCAGTTTTCATAGGTCTGTTCCCTGACAGAATCGATGCAGTCGCGCAGCATCTGGCTTGAAACATTATAAACCGGTACTACAACAGAAATCAGAGGGGCATATGACAAGACCCCCTGATTCCAGACCGTCGGCTCTACTTCTTCTATCCACTGTCGGAATACATCAATATTCTGATAGTTACCAATGCGCAATATTCGTTTTATAATACGTTTTGCTTTTCTCGCTGCTCGTCTAACCATGCCGTAAAACTATAACCCTTCTGCAATCTCCATCAGATACTTTCCGTAATCTGTTTTTAAAAGCGGCTGTGCCAGTTTTACCAGCTGCTCCTTATCAATAAATCCTCTCTTGTATGCAATCTCTTCAATACAAGAAATGTAAAGTCCCTGTCGCTTCTGAAAAGCAGATACAAAGTCTGCTGCTGCAAGAAGCATGTCATGGTTTCCTGTATCAAGCCATGCAAATCCACGTCCCAATGTCTCTACGTGCAAATCTCCACGCTCTAAATAAGCGTTGTTTACTGCTGTGATCTCAAGTTCTCCTCTGGCAGACGGCTTGATTGTCTTTGCAATCTCAACGACCGAATTATCATAGAAATACAGACCCGGAACCGCGTAATTTGACTTTGGATTTTCCGGCTTTTCCTCGATCGAAATAGCCTTACCATTTTCGTCAAACTCAACCACGCCATACTCTCTCGGATCTCTGACATAGTAGCCGAAGATGGTAGCCCCAGGTTCGTTCTCAGTTCTATCTGCTGCACGTCTTAATACCTGTGAAAAACTCTGACCATAGAAGATATTATCGCCAAGTACCAACGCCACTGCATCTTTTCCTATAAAGTCTGCACCGATAATAAACGCTTCTGCAAGTCCATTCGGCTGCTCCTGAATGGCATACTGGATATCCATGCCTAACTGACTACCATCTCCAAGAAGATCCTCAAAGACAACCACATCCCTTGGTGTAGAGATAATTAACACTTCACGAATACCTGCCAACATCAGTGTTGACAGCGGATAGTAAATCATCGGCTTATCATATACCGGCATGATCTGCTTGCTGATCGCCTTGGTCAATGGATATAATCTGGTTCCTGAACCACCTGCTAAAATGATACCTTTCATCTTAAAATTCCTCCTTTACACACTCCAGCGCTGCCATGAGCACCTTGTCCATATCGTAATACTTGTACTGTCCCAAACGTCCGCCAAAGATCACATTGCCTTCCTTGGCAGCAAGTTCTGCATATTTCTCATACAAAGCATTGTTCTTCTCGTTGTTGACCGGATAGTATGGCTCTACGCCCGGCTTCCACTCAGAAGAATATTCTCTTGAAATGATGGTTGTCGGCTGCTTGCCAAACTCAAAATGCTTGTGCTCAATGATACGGGTATATGGAACTTCGCGCTCTGTGTAGTTGACTACAGCGTTGCCCTGGTAGTTTTCCATATCCAGTTTCTCTGTCTCAAAGCGGACAGAACGATACTCCAGTGGTCCAAACTTAGAATCAAAGTATTCATCGATCTGACCGGTAAAGAGTATCCGATCATAAGAGACTTCAGTGCCGTCAGATAACTTTCCGGACTTTTTCAGATCAAAGAAATCCTCTCCGGTAACGACATCGATGCCATCCAGCATCTTCTCAACGATCTGTGTATAACCGCCCATTGGGATACCCTGAAAACGGTCGTTAAAGTAGTTGTTGTCATAAGTAAAGCGCATCGGCAGTCTCTTGATGATAAATGCCGGAAGTTCCGTACAATCTCTTCCCCACTGCTTCTCGGTATAACCCTTGACCAGTTTGTCATAGACATCTTTACCGGCAAGAGACAATGCCTGCTCCTCCAAATTCTTTGGCTCGTCTATATCATACTCTGCCTTCTGCTTCTCGATAATATCCTTAGCCTCCTGCGGTGTACGGATGCCCCACATCTTGCTAAAGGTATTCATGTTGAATGGCAGGTTATAAAGTTCGTCCTTGTAAACTGCGATCGGAGAGTTGATATAATTGTTAAATTCTGCAAACTGATTGATGTATTCCCAGATAGCCTTGTCCGAGGTATGGAAGATATGCGCACCGTAAACATGTACGTTGATACCGTCTACTTCCTTGGTATAAATGTTACCCGCGATGTGATCGCGCTTATCGATAACAAGTACTTCCTTTCCTCTCTTTTTTGCTTCGTATGCAAATGTGGCTCCGAAAAGTCCAGCACCTACTACGAGATAGTCATAATGCTTCATGATCTCTGTCTTCCTTTCTTATTTAAATCCGAACATAGTTAATTGTATTGTAGCAATTTTGTAACATTTTGACAACCTTATGCTAGCAATTAGACAGGATAAAGCCTCCTCACCCATATAGAAAAGGCAGAAGTCATCCTTTGACTTCTGCCCTCTGTAAGTTAGTTTCCTTTGCGTCCTTCCTTGTATCCCCAGTTTATATAGTGATTATAATACATGGCTGTATTGTTCCCATATGCCTGGCGTAAATCCGCGTAGCGCGCTTTATAATTATTTACAACGAAAGATGCTTTCGCGATACGACCTTCTTTCATACCATAATTTACAAAATGAGCCAGTACTGCCTGATCATCATAGCCATATGCACGGAATACATCCGGGTTTTTATCTATATAGTATTGATAATCATAAACCTTTCCGTAATCAGTACCATTAAGTGTTGTTATCGCCCCCTGCAGGCGTATGCAGCCACTGCCCTTGCGTCCTTCCTGTCTTCCCCACTGCAGATAGTGCAAATAATAAGATTTCAGATTGTTCCCGTAAGCACGACGCAGATCGCTATACTGCAGGCGATATGAGGTCACATCAAAAGACGCTTTCGCAATGCGTCCCTCATTCATTCCATAATGGATGAAATGAAGAAGTACCTCCTGATCATCGTAGCCATATGCCCGAAATACATCCGAATACCGGCTCACATAAGTATTATAATCATAAACTGCTGCATAATCGATGCCATCATACCTTGTCAGTCCGTTTTGCAGCACATTACATCCTGTTCCCTGACGCCCTTCGCTTCTTCCCCACTGAAGATAATGCATATAATAAGGCTTCAGATCATTTCCATAAGCGCGACGCAGATCACTGTACTGCAGACGATATGAGGTCGCATTAAAACTTGCCTTGGCCTGACGTCCTTCACTCATGCCATAATTGATAAAGTGCTGTAACAGTTGACTGCAATCATAACCATATGCCTGTTTCAAGTCAGCATACTGATCCGCATAATAGTATGGATCAAAAACACTACTGTAATCCACTCCATTATATACCGCATTGTAGGTTCGCTCCACCGGTGTTGGTGTCGGCTCAGGATTTGGCTTCGGTGTCGGTTCCGGCTCTGGCTCTGGCTCAGGCGTTGGTTCCGGTGTAGATGGTATCTCATCATCCAGAGCCTGATAACGCCTTACATCCATCGTCCCATCACTCTGTGGTGTCGATGCACAGTATAGAATTCCATCCATTCTTCCCAGCGCAGTTCCAAACGCCGGAGAATAAACCGTACTTCCCAGCATTGTCGTGTCGGTCGGATCTGCCACAGTAGAACTATATACATTTACTTTCCCATCTGCAGTTACAATGGCATAGTAAAGATTGTGTTTTCCTGCTGTCAGACCGATATCCAGAAGGTTACTGCCCAGTGAAGACATAACCGTTTCTGTAACGCCTCCTGACATATCCATTGTGGTTAATTTGGCACTACCTGTGCTTTCATTACTCAAAAGATATACATGATCCCCTGTTGTTTTGACCACGATCTTCTTCGCATACGCATCGGTATTCTTATGCGTAGAAGTCCATTGATCATTTTTATATACCATCACACTCGTTGTCCGCTCTGTAAAATCACCATATGCCAGAGCAGGAAATCCATTATACGAAAACAATACCGGACTTACCAGATAAGAAACATTTAGCTGCGGTCCCACAGCCTTCCAGGAATCATTCTCTAAAAGATATAACTGTGGATTTTTATTGTCCTTAGCGACGATCGTAGCCAGTTTATCTCCGATCACCCCCAGCACGGGATGATTAGTAGCATATGCATTCATAGTCGTTATTTCCTTCCAGGCATTCCCGCTATATTTTTTCAAGACGCTGCAGTTATTGCGATAATCAGAAATCAACGCATACAAACTACCATTGCAACTCTCTATGCTCACAGATGATGACACATTATCTATAGGCTTGCCTAGATTCGTCCAATTCGCTCCATCATACTGTAAAACAGTCGAAGAATTTGTATTCTGTGCCAAAACATAAATAGCGTTTCCATCTGTAGCCAACTGTGTAGCACTGGCATTCATCGTGGACAATGGTGTCGTCCCATCCTGACTCGTCACCGTCTCCCACAGATTCATATTTGCATAATCTGGAAATGTCACATCGAATGTGATTGAGTCATCCGTCTGCGCAGTCACACTGATTGTCATGCCGGAATTGCGCCCGTCACTGTAACAGATGGCATTATCAACAATCGTTTTTGACAAATCCTCCGATCCGATAGACTGTCTGCCGGATATGTAGGTCGGCATCCCTGCCGCAGCCTTTGTAATATCGCCCGCGGATGCATTCCCCCCGGTATCATCCGGTCGAAATACATAGATATAGTCATTACCACGCAGATTTCCATCCGTAGCATATGCCGGATTCACACGATATACGATAAGCCCGGCTCCTGACATGTTCTGATCCAAGTCCGCTGAATACTTTTTGCCCGGTCTACGGTATTCCACCACAAAATATTCACTGGATGAAAATGGTGTATAAAACTTATAAGCCTGACTCTTTCCGCCATTCGCATATGCACTATCCATATCATACAATGTGTAGGTTGAGCTTGTCGCTGTCTTTTGGGCAATCTTTGCCCAGCCTATATTCTCTCTTGTCGTTGCCAAAAGTGATGGTCTGCCCAGTGATCCTGCCATAAGATCCCACATTCCAACCGGTGTTCCATTCATTCCCGATGTACGGTAATAATCCGGCACACCAAATGTGTGCACATACTCATGCGCTGCAGTTGCAATATCAAAAGAATCCCAAAATGTGCCCGACGAAAGTGTCGTTGTACAAGTTTCAAGTATATTATAATAACCTATGGTCTTGCCGGCAAAAGTATAGTTATTTCCGGCATTGGTTGTGTGCGGTGTAAACTGCCCTGTCTTTGGTACAGATGCCAGAATCATCAGGTTGTCGATTGCCCCATCACCGTCCCGATCCAGAAGTGTCCCATCATAAGTTGGATACTTTTCCGTCAGTTTTTGAGCGACCTCAGCAACCAGAGAAATCTCATTTGATCCCTGGTATTCCGCCAGTGTCTTGTCCAACGTGATATATTCCACTCTTTCACCTGACACAGTCTGCGGGAAAAGTGACTCCACCTGATGTGCCCCACCGGAAAGCCTCGACAGATATTCCCGAAATGATCCGATCGCAAAGGTGTCATTCTCTCCATTGAAACGCCTTTGCAACAAGCCCCAATAAGTTGTCGGGGCTCCCGAAATCTGTGAGGTATATGGTGTATTATAACCCGTATCGTCGTCTCCCACAGTATCTCCCTGATAACGTACAATGACAACCAGGTTCGCTGCCCGGCCTGTCGATGGTGCTGCCTGAATCGTCATCATCCCTGCATCCCCCAATAGCATGATCGCACACAGCAGAAAAACTGACATTACACGACCCGATCTTATTTTTTTCCTTCGTCTTACCATATACATCTCCCTTCGTTTATCAAATTCATGTTCACTTTTCTTCGCTTTAACCTATGCAACCAGGCTTTTATAACATCAATCAAAGAAATATATACACACTATAGTCACAACCCCAGATACTTCTCCCAGTATCCAAGGCTCGTGATCTCTTTTTTCGCCTCTGCCCACTGCTGCATCATGACATCGTGGTTCTTTCTGATTTTCTTTGTCATCTTCAGATAGTCACAAAAATCTTTCCAGCCTCTTGCATAACTCTTCTCTGTCATATAGCCTTTGCGCTTTTCTTCATCATAGTGGAAGATCTTCTTAGCACCAAAAGCAATGCCACTATCGCGCAGTCCGGCGACCTTGAGTGCCCTTGTGCTCGGAAGAATCCAGCGTATGATCGCCCAGACACTCCATGCCAGATAATGGCTGTGGAATCCATTTTCTTCTACCATATCCTCGGTCAGATCATAGGCAGACAATTCCTCGTATTTATAATTATACTTGGTCAGTGCTGCGTGCTTCTCAAGCGGATCCAATGTCTTAAAGAAGTCCGGTCCCTTGTAAAAATCATCGATAGCCTCATAGATGATCTCTGCATCTTCATAACGATAACGGTTCAAGGCACCGACAATACGGTTTGATAAATGATGGATCACATCGCCTGCTGTTGCACAGGTTTCGGACCCTGCCATGCCGATCAGCATATTGCGGATATCGTAATAGGTCATACGCGTTGCCGCCTTGTTGATCCCCTGTGGATGCCATACACAGATACCGTTCAGAAGAATTGTGCCATTTTTCTCATTTCGCACCCCATATTCCATATCATCATAATGGATAAACAAAGGTATCGGCAGATTATCTTCCGTAATAATAGAGGTCGGGATAACACTGTACCACCAGCCACTGTAATTGATCGGATTTTCACATTCATTGGTGGCAACACATTCCTGTCTGCGCAGATCCCACATCTTATTGTAAAAAGTCACCTGCGTGCCACGCCATCTTGCCCCAGCCTCAAACTGCTTATAGCGAAGATTTAACATGAACATTTCACCGCCAACCATCATATCATGATGCTCTTCATCAACGAATTGCAGGAAATGATAGGTTCTCTCCAACACATCTGTAGAAAGAATAATATCGTCATCCATCAATATGATATGGGTAAATGGCGAGTCCTGGCGATGGAAAAGAGACTCGATCATGGTTCTTGTAAAACCGCCTGCTCCACCGGCATTTTTATTCGGGAAAAGATGCACCTTGTCACTCTGGAAGGTATCCTGCGGCACCGTCTGTCCGTTATCTGATATATAAATTTCTACATGATCGCACAATGGCGACATGGCATTATTGATGACCTTATCCAGTACCAGATTCACATTTTTCTTTAAAAATTCTTCTCTCTGGAAAGTGCAGATGCCAAGTACCAGTTCCACCGGATTGACATCCTCTTTCTCTACGTCTGTGGTATATGCTCCCGACAAAAGAGAAACTGCATCCTCGCACGGCGCCATCGTAATATAGTAAATGCCCTCATCGGCTAATTCGGAGAATGAATGATCGTCCTGATCGCCTGCTGTCCCTGGTCCGTTACAAATGCTTCTGCTTCCTGTGGGCAGTCCATTTCCCGTCTTTTGTTGTGCAAGAAACTGTACATGGTCTCCTCATCCGGGAACTCATGCCACATATGCTCTGTTTCTACCATGCCAACCGTCTGATAGGCTCTGACCTCTACCGGACCACTGGTCACGATCTCCAATGCCAGATTCGACAACTTGGTGTATTTCTTCCATTTTCCAATGGAAAAAGCATTGAAATACGTATCCAGGGATAATATCTCTCCCTGCTTGATCTCAAGTGGGAAAGATTCTGCTGCCACTTCCGATGCTTTCACGCCATCGATCAGTTTATGGAACATGACATTCCCATCATCATATGGATAGGTCGTAATATCATTTCCCTCTTTATCCACTTTTCTAAAATACATCCCCCACTCATTGCATACTTCCTTGCTTGGTCCGATCAATTTTTGAATAATCACTGTTTCCATCCTCCTATCTCCGGTGCAAAACGCATCCCAGCCGTCATTCCTTTCCACATCGTAGCAATGCGCATTTTCTTTCCATCCCTACTCTTAAACAGGATGCGCAGCATATTTAGGAAAAATGCCGCAAAGTAAATACAGACTTCTTTTGTCCCATGCCTTTTTGCCGTGCACAGATCATTACGAAATGCATAAAAATATCTTGGCACACGTTCTATATCATCAATCACAATATTACTTCCGGCATTGGTCTTCATTTTGTGGATAGCCACGCTTTCTTTGACATGATAGCATGGATAAGTCTCCGAAATCCGAAGCGTGTATTCCTTATCATCGCCCCAGATGAAATACTCTTTGACCGGCAGCCCTTTGTTTTCCACTGCCACTCTTGTAAAGAGAAGTGAAACAAAGGTTGCACTATCCACCGCCTGCAGGGTCAAGGCACTTTCTTCTGCACCCTTGCCGGACACAGTCACTTCCTGTCCCACATAATGCTGACGGTTCATCTGGCAAGGACTTCCATCTGTCCAAAGGACCGTTGATGAGACAAAACCAATCTCGTCCTGCGGTGCGACCTCATTTCCAGCGCACATCATGCCATCCAATAATTTTTGCAAGGCATCTGCCTGCGGTATCGTATCATCATCCATGATCCAGATCGCATCTGCCCCATGTTCATACGCCCATTTCATACCGGTATAAAATCCACCGGCTCCACCCGTATTCTCTGCCAGATGGGTCGCATAGATCCGCCTGTCTTCGGCATCGCCTGCCGATACCATGCCATCTATCCACTCTTTTGTGCCATCCGTACTGGCATTATCCACGAGAAAAATATCTAATTGTGTATCCCGGTCTACTTTCTGCTCTCGAAGAGCCTGTAGACACTCTTTCAACAAATCTATCCGATTGTATGTGACTACCACTGCTGTTACATGTTGCATCCTGCTCTCACACTCTTACCTTTCCATCCATTTTCTGCCCTTTTACAAATATGAAATATATAGCGTGTAATAATCCAGCAAAAACACAAGAGATATCAAACCCAGGGCAGCCATGACCATATGGTTTTTATCAAACTTAATGCTTATGCCATCAATTCCCAGAGAGTAAGCCAATGGGAACAACACCGGCAATAAATACCTTCCCTGACACCCTTGTAAGACTTGTCCTCCTACCGGTGTATAAACAAGATAAAACACGGTTACAATCACCGCCACCAGGATAAGGAACGTTGCCCACTGACTGATCCTAAGCCATGTAACTTTTCGCTTTTCCTCACCACGATCCAGATACAGAATCACCGCAATAAGGATCAGGAGAAGAATTCCATAATCTCCCTGCCCTAAGTATCCCATATTCGTTGTGTAAAGCGGTGCTACATTAAATCCCAGATAACCTGCCATAAAACCGATCAACTTTTGCAGATAACTGCCCGGAAGTTGTAAGATCCACCATAATTGTTCGCTGGCATTGATCCCCTCCCCGCCTCTTGTGTCTCCCATTCCGAGCCCATGATGCAGAACCGGAAGTACAAACAGGAAAAATATGATTGCCATACCGCCGATCAGAAAAGCGTACCATACCCCTCTCTGCCGCTTATCTTTAAATTTTTCCTTTGGGAAGAAAAACAGTGGCAATAGCATCACACAGTAAACCCACTTGGGCATGATGCCAAGCGCAAAACAGGCGACCATCATAAAGAGATCCCGATATTGCAAGGTCTCCTCCGGTCTTTGCAGATTTCCGATATAGTAGGAGGTTCCCGCCAATGTCAACGCAATCACCCACCAATCATAACTATAGGATGATGCAAGTACCATGGAAGTCGGTAAAAGAGCGATCACAGACATTAGGATCTTCCCATAACGCAAGCGCTTGATCGCATAATAAATGATCATTGTATATGCCAGTAAGATACTTATTTTCCCTAGTAAAAAAACATGGGCGAAACTCAGATGCAGGCCTTTTCCAATAATGATCGCGATCGCCGGCACAATATATGCAATGGAATAAATTCCACCCAGACTTTTATAGCCAATCGTTGCTTCATCATAGGGACGTAAGACTTCCTGATTGTCTGCATGTGCTCTGTCATAAAGCCCATCCAATGTCTGACTGTATTCCCGCAATGACTCATAGGAATATGTTTTATCCGTAATCTGCTGGTTCAACTGCGGAAAATCCTCAACCAACTTGTTCTCTGCTTCATACTTTACAGAATCAAACATACTGACAATAGAGATTGTCCGTACAAAATGTGTTTCGTCATCCCAACACACACCCACAATCCTTGGCGACGACAGGATAAAAGTCAGCCCCAGGATCAGTGCCGTTACAGCAAATGCCCCTTCCGTCTTTTCCGCCATCTGCCTGCGCATGAGCCAGAATGTCAGGATCAGACTGGCACACCCTGCAAAAAAATAGTATTTCCACCATGGGAAAACTGTCCCATGCGTTGCGATCCGGACAATAACTCCCAGCCCAAGCCACAAACCAACATAATAGGCTGCATATTTGATAATCTTTTGATGATCCTTCCTGATCTTCTGCCAGCCTTGTTCCAAATCTGCCAAGCTTTTTCCACGGCATCGCGTGTCCATGCAAAATGCAGCAAAAGCCATGGAAAGATTATGATCCCCACAACATTAACCAGCACTACCAACACCTTATGGTATGCCAGCATACCGTCCATCCAACACAGGGACAGATCCAATAACCCCACTAAGACAATACAGCATACCTCAACGATCAGTGCTGTACGATCCCATTTTACTTCCTTCTTCAAAACGTTCTTCCCAATCTTACTTTATTTATCTAATAGTGATACTCCGGATGTTTCCCCAGTTTTCCCGCTTTGCAATCCTTTATCACATCATGCAGGATCTTTTGGTTGCTCCTGCCCTGTTCTCTCGTCTCTTTCTTCCAGGTCATAAAAAAACTGAGAAGCCAAAAGACCCGATACTGCCACAAGATCACCCAGGCAGACAGGCTTCCCAAATGCCGTTTTGCCGTATCATAACGATTGCGATAACCATAATACTGCCGCCAGCCGATCCGATGTAAGACCCCTTTGGTCACCATGCCCTCCTTGGAAAGCACTGTTTTATGATGAAGCACCGCTGCCGGCACCACCGTCACACCACCGCACTCCTGCAAGCGCAGGCAATATTCAATATCATCGTACCAAAGAAAATATCCCTTTTGGGGCAGACCAATCTCCCGCATCTTCTGTCCCTGTAGCAAAAGTCCGCAAAAAGTCGCAGCATCGCAGGAGAAACTCTCCTTTTGATATTCCTCGCTAGCAACATTGCTCTCCACATAAAGCAAGCGATTGATAATTCGCCTTCTATGGCTGACATCAATATGTCCCTCGGTCACAACCTTTCCCGCAAGACCATAAATACCTGTATGCGCATTTGCATAGTCCAGAAGTTTTTCCATGTAGTCCGGTGCGATCATTGCATCATCATCAATGATCAGCACCCAGTCATATTCCACCTGACTTGCACGCTGCAGACCATCATAAAATCCACCTGCGCCACCAAGATTCTCCGGCTCCCATATCACGTCCAGATCCTCCCGGGCAGCAAGGAATTCTGCTGTTCCATCCGTACTGTGATTATCCACCACAATAACACGCGAAAAAGGAATGGTTTGCCCACATACGCAGGCAAGACATTCCTTTAATAATTCTACGCGATTATAAGTTACAATAACGACTGCATTATTCATTCTTATACATTTCCTGATAATACTTCTGATAATCACCGGAAGTAACGTTCTTCATCCAATCTTCATGCTCAAAGAACCAGGCGATCGTCTTTTTTATGCCATCCTTAAACATAGTCTCCGGTTCCCAGCCTACTTCCTTCTTGATCTTGTCAGGAGCAATGGCATATCTTCTGTCATGTCCCTTACGATCTTCCACATATGTGATCAGGTCTGTGCTGACATTGGCACGTCTCGGATCATCTGCCGGAAGCATTTCCTGCAACGTCTCGATAATGATATTGATGATCTCAATGTTCTGCTTTTCATTGTGGCCACCGATATTGTAAGTCTCGAAAAGTTTACCTTTTTCCTGGACCATATCGATCCCCTTTGCATGATCATCTACATACAACCAGTCACGTACATTTTTGCCATCCCCATATACCGGCAACTTCTTGCCCTGTAATGCATTGTTGATGATAAGCGGAATCAACTTCTCCGGGAACTGATAAGGACCATAGTTGTTGGAGCAGTTTGTAATATTTGCAGGGAACTTGTAGGTATCCATATAAGCCTTTACAAGCATATCAGAAGATGCCTTACTTGCTGAGTATGGGCTATGTGGGTCGTATGGTGTTGTCTCGTAGAAATATGCGTTTGGATCATCATCCAAAGAGCCATATACTTCATCTGTAGACACATGTAAGAATTTCTTACCTTCCTTGAAAGTGCCATCCGGCAACTCCCAAGCAGCCTTAGCACAATTTAACATAACGGCTGTACCAAGGACATTCGTCTGTACAAAAACCTCTGGATTCTTGATGGAACGGTCTACGTGAGACTCGGCTGCGAAATGAACCACACGGTCAATATCATTTTCTGCAAAGATCTTGCTGATCGCTTCCTTATCGCAGATATCAGCCTTGACGAAGGTGTAATTGTCCCTGTCCTCAATATCTTTTAAATTTTCCAGATTTCCTGCGTAGGTCAACTTGTCCACGTTGATAATACGGATCTCATTGTCATATTTGCGGAACATATAATGAATATAATTGCTTCCAATAAATCCTGCTCCACCTGTTACTAAGTATGTTCTCATAATCTTCTCCTTTTTACGAACCTTATTTTATCTCAACCGGATTTTGCGTTTTCCCCGGCTTTTTGCACTCTCTGTCTGAAACTGCCCTTTCTTCGTGTGCCGTTTCTTCCAAAACCTCTACTTTCTTATACAACAAGCCTACCTCTTGTGTCAAGCGTTTACACTTTCTGGTCAGATTGGAAATGACGATTGTCTGACTGAAAATGATCATCAGTACAAACAAAAGTCCCAAAAATGTCAGCATGTTGATTGGAAGTGTGATCCCCAGTGTCTGCGACATGATCGTCAAAAGTCCCGGAAACAGATCAAAGATCAAAAGCAAAAGACCGACAAAAAACCAGATCAGAGCGTACTTTAATTCCAGCCGCCGGATGCGAACCAGATTTCCAATATATAAAATAGCGATCAGCGCACCAATAGCAATGACCACTTGTAATCTCAGACTCATATAGCCTCCTCTTAATCACCTATGGCAGCCATAATACACGCCAATGGCACCTTAATCATATAGTAAATCGACTTTTTAAAGGATATGGATGACTTGCCGGACTCTCTAGCCTTCATCTCGACCGGGATCTCCTTTACCACAAAGCCTCGCTTCAACACAGTCACAGCAGTCTCCGGCTCCGGATAGTCCTTAGGATAATCGTTGGCAAACATATGCATGACTTCCTTATCCACCATGCGCATACCGCTGGTCGGATCTGTAATGGTCTTCCCCGTCAAAAGGCGGATCAGCCATGTAAAAAAATGGATGCCTACGCGACGAAGTCCTGTCGACTGGAAACCTTCTCCCTCAATAAAACGGGAACCGATCAGCATATTGATCTCCTCAGCCTCCATGACATCTGCCATCTTTTCCAGGAACTTGGCATCGTGCTGCCCATCTCCATCAATCTGGATCGCATAATCATAGCCAAACCGGTGTCCGTACAAGTATCCTGTCTGTACGGCGGCACCAATACCGGAATTGATACTGAGAGTTACCATATTATAGCCCAGCCGATCGCATAGTTCCTTGGTACCATCCATGGAATGATCGTTGATGATGACATAATCAAAACTCGGCGCATTTTTTTTGATATCTTCTACTGTCCTCTCGATCGAACCGACCTCATTAAATGCCGGTATGATCACCAGTCGTTTCTTCATTGTTACCTCACAAAAATCTTTAGATAAATGCCTCCGAGAAAACTCATCAGCCGGCGTATCATAACACTCAGATTCACCTGCCATCTAGACAGGTGTAGTTCCTTGGCATATCGCTCTACCAATCTTTTATGTTCTTCCAGATAGACATCTTTTTTGTCGCCATTCATAACCTGACTGGTATTCGAATCGTTTCGGATACGGAAGGAATTGAGCGGCTCATGTAATATATAGATCTTTCCCTTACAGCAAATGCGCATAAAGAAATCATAATCAATGATATAGACAAAGGAGGGATCAAAGCCGCCCCATGCCTCATAGGCGCTTCTACGGATCAGATTGGCAAGCGGCGCCCCCAGATAATCTCTGGTAAAAGCGGAGAAGCGACAGGCTTTCCTGCCCTCCACAAGACCACTTGCGTGATAGCGCTTATAATAGCCGGTGGTCTTGCCATGCATGTCCACAAAGCGCGTATCCGTCTGCACCAGATTTGCCTCCGGATACCTCTCCATGATCTCCACTTCTCTTGCCAGCAGAGTTTCATGGATCAGATCATCCGCGCATAAGAGTTTGATAAAGTCCCCCTTGCAAAGTTCCATGCAATGGTTCCAGTTGCCTGCCATACCAAGATTTTTTTCATTCTGATAAAGATGCAGGCGATCGTCCCCTGCCTGCTTTGCAAAAGTCTTCACCACCTGATAGGTATCGTCCGTTGACCGATCATCCACAACGATCAATTCGAGATTCTGATAAGTCTGTGTCAGAACGGATTGTATGGTTTCCAGGATCGTATCCGCATTGTTATATGCCGGGATACAAACACTGACGAGTGGCGATTCCATTAGCAATTCTCCATGTCAAAATCTTTTAAATAGACATCTAATGCATCTTCCCAATTTGCCATGGCAAACTGATCTGTTGTCAGACGCAGCATGTAGTTATCCAGATTTGAATATGCCGGACGTTTTGCTGCATCCGGGTTCATATTGGCATACTCCTGACTGGTAATGTGATTGACCTTAGTCTTGATTCCCAGTTTCTTATAGAATGCCTCGGTGAAATCTGCCCAGTTTGTCTCACCTTCACAGGTCGCATGGAAGATACCATAGTTGTCTGTTCCTTCCAGGAAATGGATCATCTTGGCAAGTTCTACTGCTGAAGTCGGAGAACCAAACTGATCGCATACCACAGACACCTCGTCATGTGTCTTAGATGCACGTACCATAGTCTTAACAAAATTCTTGCCATCGCCATACAGCCATGCGGTACGAAGAATAAAGAACTTCTCTGCAAACTGACGTACAAAATGCTCGCCCTCTAACTTGGTCTTGCCATAGGCACTGATCGGATTCGGCTCATCAAACTCTGTACGTGGCGCACGCTCTGTTCCGGCAAAGACATAGTCGGTAGAAACATGTACCAGTTTTGCCCCTACTGTCGTTGCAGCGATCGCAAGATTACGCGGTCCGATCGCATTAATCTTGTAAGCAAGATCCCACATTTTTTCACAGCCGTCTACATTGGTCAGAGCTGCGCAGTTGATGATGACATCCGGCTTTTTATCCAAAGCCAAGGTCATGACTGCATCAATATCTGTAATATCCAAAGAAGTGATATTCTCTCCCTCTGCTACGTCTGTCAGGATAAATTCCACCTGACCTGCATATTCCTTTTGAATTGCTCGTCCAAGCTGTCCGTTACAGCCCGTCACAAGTACCTTTTTCATATCATCTACCCTTTCTGTCTATACATAATCATTTGCCTTTTTTGCAAGCCGGTTCATGGCAGAGAACATACCGCGAATGGATGCTCTCGTAATGTTTGAACTAACGCCCACGCCAAAGGTGATATTTCCGCTGCGGTTGTCACGCATCTCAATGTAGGCTGCTGCCTTTGCACCTGAGCCCTTGCCCAGAGAATGTTCGCTATAATCCAGCACAGAGAAATCAACCTGCGGTACACACTGCTTGACTGCAAGTTTTACCGCATCGATCGGTCCGTTACCATCTGCCTCGGAATGGATTGCCTTGCCATTGTACTTAAAATCGAGAGATACATGTGTCTCATCATTTGCCATATTGTCATCGATATCCACAAAGACGAGTTCAAACGGCATCTTGTTCTCAAAGTATTCTTTTTTGAAGGCTTCCATCATCTTCTGCGGCTCAACCTCGCCGCCTTCCTGCTCGGAAATATACTGGATGACATCTGCAAATTCTCTCTGCATCTTCTTTGGCAGTTTGTAGCCATAGACGGTATCCATCACAAAGGCAACGCCGCCCTTGCCGGACTGGCTGTTGATACGGACCACCGGCTCATATTTTCTGCCAATGTCTGCCGGATCGATCGGAAGATACGGGACTTCCCAATATTCATTTCCGCGCTCCTGCATCGCATGTACGCCCTTATTGATGGCATCCTGATGGGATCCGGAAAAAGCGGTAAATACCAGTTTGCCGGCATAAGGATGACGCATATCTACATGCATCTTGCAGCATCTCTCATAGATCTCAACGATCTCCTTGACATCCTCGATCTCCAATTCCGGATTGATACCCTGGGAGAACATATTGTAAGCAACCGTCAGAATATCCACATTACCGGTACGCTCGCCATTGCCGAGCAAAGTACCCTCAACACGGTCTGCACCGGCAAGCAGTGCTAATTCCGTGATGGCAACACCGGTACCACGGTCGTTGTGCGGATGCACACTTAAGATGATATTATCACGATCCTCAAAATGGGTACTCATCCATTCGATCTGATCGGCATATACGTTCGGTGTATTCATTTCCACTGTTGCAGGCAGGTTAAAGATGATCGGTGCATCCGTCGCATGATCCCATTCTTTCTGCACAGCCGTACAGATGCGAAGGGCAAAATCTACCTCTGTACCGGTAAAACTCTCAGGTGAGTATTCCAGTTGCACATTACCGTCAAAATCTGCCAGATGCTCTTTGACCATACGTGTTCCTGCGATGGCAATGTCAATGATCTCATCCTGACTCTTGTTGAATACCACATCTCTTTGCAGAGTAGATGTGGAGTTGTAGATATGAACCACAACATTCTTGATTCCCTGGATAGCTTCAAAGGTTCGGTCCACCAGTTCCTGACGGCACTGGGTCAGCACCTGTACTTTGACATCATCCGGGATCTTATTCTCTGCTACTAACTTGCGTAAGAAATCATATTCGATCTGTGATGCAGCCGGGAAACCGATCTCGATCTCCTTAAAACCTAAACGAAGCAAAAGATCGAACATTTCCATCTTTTCATCTACATTCATCGGCTCGATCAGCGCCTGGTTACCGTCACGCAGATCAACGCTACACCAGATCGGTGCCTTTTCAATCTGCTTATCCGGCCAGGTACGCTCCGGGAAATTTAAAACCGGGTTTCTCTTATATCTCTTATAATTTAACATTTCTAAATTCCTTCTTTCTTATACTTGCGGCAAGAAATCAGCCTTTTTACCCTTATTCTCCAAATCCGTTTTCTACCAATGCCACCAATGCCTTCAGGGCTTCTTCTTCATCTTCGCCCTCACAGACGATCTCGATCTCATCACCGGATTTGATGCAGGCGCCAAGCACGCTCAAGACACTCTTAGCGTTGGCGGTGCCACTTGCTCCATAATGAAATGTGATACTGGATGTGTATTTCATTGCCTCCTGGCAAAAGATTCCCGCTGGTCTTAAATGAAGGCCTGTGGGATTGATAATCTGTACCTTCTGCGTAACCATGACAACCTCCTATAACATTGTATTCATGATCAGTTCTGCTAATTTCTTGGCTTCTTCTTCAATCTGCTTTTGATCCTTGCCCTCGATCATAACGCGGACAAGCGGTTCGGTTCCGGATGGACGGATCAAGACGCGTCCCTCTCTGGCAAACTTATCCTCCAGTTCTTTCACGGCACTGGCAATCTCCGGATACTCCATAAAACTTTCTTTCTTATGGTTAGGCACCTTGGCGTTCACCAGTGCCTGTGGTAGGACTTCCATCACCTTGGCAAGTTCCGATAATGGCTTGCCGGTATCCACCATGACCTGCAACAGATGAAGTGCACTCAAGAGCCCGTCACCTGTTGTATTGTCATCCAGAAAAATCACATGACCGGATTGCTCGCCACCTAAATTATAACCGTTTGCAAGCATATTTTCCAAAACATAGCGATCGCCTACTTTTGTCTTTTCGATGTGAAGATTCTTCTCCTGCCCCATCAGGGTAAATCCCAGATTTGACATGACCGTAACAACGACCGTATCCTGTTTTAAACTTCCTTTTTCCTTCATATAGTTGGCACAGATCGCCATAATCTCATCGCCATCTACCATCTTGCCATTTTCATCTACGGCAAGCATACGATCTGCGTCCCCGTCAAAAGCCAGACCCAGAGCTGCCTTTTCATAGACAACTCTCGCCTGCAATTCTTCCATATGGGTCGATCCGCAATTGGAATTGATGTTGGTTCCATCCGGGTTTGTATGGATGGCTACCAGATCCGCTCCCAGTTCACGCAGGGTCTCCACGGAGGTCTTATAAGACGCGCCCTCTGCACAGTCGATCACGATCTTCATGCCGGAAAGATCGACCGGAACTGTCTTTTTCATAAAGTCCACATACTCGCGAATCATATCGAAGCGGTATTCGATCTTGCCAATACCGGATCCGGTCGGCAGATTGATATCCTTCATATCGTTGGCGATCAGAGCCTCGATCTCATCCTCCAGAGCGTCGGACAACTTATAGCCCTCGCCATTGAAAAATTTGATACCGTTAAATTCCATTGGATTATGAGACGCAGAGATAACAACACCTGCATCCACCTTGTGTTTTCTTGTCAGATACGCGATCGCAGGTGTCGGCATAACACCGGCGAAAATCGCATCTGCACCGACAGAACAGATGCCTGCCATCAGAGCACTTGCCAGCATACCACCGGATATTCTCGTATCACAGCCTACGATGATCGTTGGCTTGTGTGCCTGCTCCTTGGTAAGGACATATGCTCCCGCCTGCCCCAGTTTCGTAGCCAGTCCGATCGTAAGTTCTGAACCGGCAACTCCTCTTACGCCATCGGTTCCAAATAATCTTCCCATGTTTAACTCCTTCTTACTCCGTTGTGATTGTTATATTCGTCGTTGCTGCCGTCGCTGAAATCCCGCTGTCCAGATCCAACGTGACAGACACCGTATGCTTACCGGCTCCCAGACCACTGACATCCACCGACCCTGTGATATTCTCTGCGACAAGGTCTGCCAGATCCGATGCCTTTCCGGTAATCTTTACTTCTACTGTTGTAGCATCAAATACTGCCTTGCTGCCATCTTCCAGATTTTTGATCGTCAGATTGGCAGTCGGCACACGATAAGTCTTTGTCTCATCCCCGGATACGTTGACCTTGACCGTCGCCTGCGCAGCATTACTGTCTGCGACCTTGGCTCCGCTCGGCAGATAAGTATTCAGATCCACGGTAGTCGTCAGACTCGATGTGAGTTTGGACAGATCCAGTGCACTGCCACTGATCGTGATCTCCGTGATCTCATTAAGCACATCTGCCTCTCCGGTGATCTCGATTGTGTCCGGATCCACACTGACAGACTCCAGATACAATCCCTGTGGCAGACTTCCTGTCGTCTGCACCTGTACCGCTACTGTCTTGATATGGGAGATCGTAAGACTGACCTTAACCGTCTCATGGTTTACATTCAGTCGGCTCTGATCGATCTCATTACCGTTTTTATCCAGAAAATGCAAGGATGCATCCGTATCAAAATCTTCATTGACACCGTCAACATCAACATATGCAACCACTTTCGCAATGGTGCTGACCACATCTTCCGGTCCCGATACGGTCACGCTGGATGGATCCACTTCCGTCTTGTCGATCACGCAGCCCTCCGCCGGATTGCCGTTGGTCTCGACTTCCACATCATGCTTAGTCGTCATTTTATTACCGATGATGACTTGCAGATACAGTCTCTTGGCTGAGACCGTAATACTGCTGTTGTTATTGTTGACCGTGATCGTCACAGGAACACGGGAATCATCCTCTAAATAGTTCATGTCAGCCGTTGCCGTAAAATCAGATCCCGACAACCGTTCCATCACAGAACGTTTTGCCGTCACACGGAAACTGACGGTATTGCCACCCTCCGGGATCTCATAGTAGCGTCCGGCATCGGTCAGAACATCCGCATTGACCACATTTACACTCGTCGTAAAAGTCTTGGTCTGGGTCGGATCGTCCACATTGACAACGATCAGCCACAATAGGATGGAAAAGAAAAGTGCTAACAGTTTCAGTCCCCAGTTATTTAAAAACATTCGTTTGATCTTAGGAGTTATGCTCTGCTTCATCTTTTACCCTCCTTCCCAAACGCGGTTTGTTATTCTCGTCTACATCTTTTACCGGATTCTGCAACTCGATCAATTTTTCTTTTAACTGATCGTCAGTCACTTTCTCCGTCAGATGTCCGTTCTGCGCTATGGATACCCTGCCAGTCTCCTCGGAAACCACGATCGTCAGCGCATCACAGACCTCGCTGATGCCCAGCGCCGCACGATGCCTTGTACCGAGTGCCTTGCTTAAATTCATATTCTCGGACAACGGCAGATAACAGGTCGCAGCCACGATACGATCGCCTCGTACAATGATCGCGCCGTCATGCAGGGGTGTATTTTTCTCGAAGATATTGATCAGAAGCTGCCTGGTCAGAACGGCATCCAGTGTGATACCGGTTCTTTCCACCTCATCCAGACGCATCTGGTTTTCTACCACGATCAAGGCTCCCGTCTTGACGGCTCCCATCTCAAAGCATGCCATGACCGTGTCATTGATGGTCTTATCCTCAAAACGCTTGGAAATACTCTTGCCAACACCCAGATTGGCAAGGAAAGTAAACAGCCGTCGTCGCCCCAGGTCTTCCAGAGCCTTACGGAGTTCCGGCTGGAACACAACGATCACCATGATCAGTGCCACATTCAGGAGTTTTTCGCCCAGCCAGAGGATCGTACTCATCTGGAACAGGGCTGCCAAAATAAAGAATGCTACAACAACCAGCAGACCTCGAAAGAGCATCCAAGTCCTTGTGTTCTGCACCCAGATCAAAAGTTGATAAATGAAAAAAGCAATGATGATAATTTCCACGATATCCGTGATCTGCACATTCGGAAAATTGATTCCAAAATAATCTCCAAAGAATGCATCCAGACTATTTATGATGTTGTCCATATCATCTCACCCCTTTCTTAATTGTCCTGCGTCTCTTCTGTTTCTTCCAGATCATCCACCGGGAGCGGTAATGTCTCGGAAGTAATACGCTTGATCTCTTTTTCCTGCTCCGGTATGTGCATCTTTGGCACTGCCGTCACATAGTAATAATATTCATCATCTTCAAACTGTACATGCTCGGTACGTGTATAATCAAATCCTCTGGCAAAAAATACCATGCCAAGTCCCACGATCAGGGTCACAACATTGCCGATCACCAGAAGCGGAATGTTTTCCTTTTCTCCGGTAAAGAGGATGCCTGCCAGCATCAGCACAAATTCAACGACTACACCGGAAAGTACGCCCACCAGCCATGCATGCTCTATGCCCTTAGTCCGCACGGTGTAGACCACCAGAAACATTGCCGTCATCGCCACCAAATAGATGTAAAACATGCTGTTGTTTAGGATCTGTCCCTGTAATAACTCTGCCGCGCTCAGATCCGTATTGGGATCCAGAAAAGATGAGGCATTTTCCACGACCGTCTTCAGATAGTATGATAATACACTTCCGCATATGATCGTAGGCAGTTCATGTATGCTGCGCATCAGACCCGCTTCCATGGGTACGACAAAGGGGATATTGAGATAACGGCAAGCCGGTATGACCATCATATTATAAGTATCATCTGACCGAAAATATGCAGATACCGCATAACTGATCGCCAGCAGAACCAAGGCTATGACCGCTGCATCTGTCGACAAGGTCATCAGATGCATGAGTCCCACAAAAATCACAATAAAAGTAGACCCTGCCAGCGGAAGCAGCATACTGATACCCGCGATCACCACAGAGACCCACCAATGATTCAATATCTTTTGATAACCAAAGCACCGATTCATGACCAAGAGCACAGCCAGCACGATCGCAAAGCGGAGCAAGCGTACCACCCATTCTTCTCTTGTTATGATAAAATGCCTGATCTTCGTTCGTATCTGTATTAAAAATGTCATATTAGTCCCATCCCTCAGGTATTTTCGACAGGTCCTCTTCCTGATACATCTCGCGCAGTTCCCGATAGTCCTTGCGCAAGTGGCGCAAAAGCGTCACACCCTCGTCATATCGCTTGGCTGCGTGTCTGCGCACCATACGAAGATAATAGTACATATATAATATATAGAGAACCAATCCCAATAAAATGCCAAGTATCAATCCGACCAGATGGATATTGACTACCAAAGTGCTGGCCAGCAGGACAATAAGACCTGCATAAAGTGCCGCATAGATCAAAGTACCCAGAAAGACACCGCCCAAGGTACAAAGAGAAAGATAATCACGTTTGCGATAATGTATTGCCGGACCAAGTTTGCGGCCTTGTTTGTCTTCGATCATCGCCATCTTTGTCATATGCATGACACGCTGTTCGCTTAGCATCTGGCTTCCTCCTGCATTTTCCTTGCTCGTGCGCATACAAACACTACTCACCACTACATCACATTATAACATAATCAAATCTCGGCGCAACCTCGCAGGGGGAATACACAAGAAAAACACAAAAATACCCCTTATCCAACCGAGTGAAAAGGGGTATGATCCTGCTCATATTTATTTTTTTAAGAAACGCATCTTGTCTGCATCACGCAGAGCCTTGTTCTTGGATAGATCTTCTTTTGGCTCCGGTTTCTGGATCGCGTTGCTAAAATCCCCACGCATACGGCTCTTGCACGCCTCACAAAAACGTCCAGTACGAATAGAAGCACCACAGCCCTCACATTCGATTCCCACCTGTGAGTCTGCTGAAAACTCCAGGCGTTCTTCACGGATCCACTGACGGATCTGCTGTACCGTGACATCATTATCCTCGGCTACCATCTGGATGTTGGAACCCGGATTATTGCGCACATATTCCTTGACCTGCTGGAACTTCTCCTCTACAGCCTCTCTGCATGCCTGACAAATTGGCGGTCCTCCCAGATAGTTAAATAATCTGCCACATTGTCTGCAATTTCGTACGTCCATATTTTCCTCCTCCCGGTCACACATGTTTTTCCCTGCCGGCGCAGACCGTCAGGCAATAGACCTGACGCACGCCCGATGCCAAAAGAGCCTCGGTCACGCCATCCAATGTGCTCCCTGTCGTATAGATATCATCAATTAACAGAATTTTGTTTAATTTTACACCATTTTTTCTGATTTTAAAAGCATTTTCCAAATTCTTTTTTCTTCTCTGATCATTCAGGTTCTTAAGGGGTGCCGTATTCTTGGTCCGCACAGCCAGTGACCTTTCCATCCTGCAATCCATCAGAGTTGCGATCTCCCCTGCAAAAACCTCTGCCTGATTGTAGCCGCGCCGCCGCTCTTTTCCCGCATACATAGGCACCGGAACGACCGCATCCACCTCCAAATTTCTGAGCCAGTCACCGTAGATACGCCAGGCATCCTTTGCAAAAATACGCCGATATGCACGGCAATTACTATATTTAAAGCGATACATAGCCTCTTTCATAGGACCGTCATAGGCATAGACCGCCCTGTTCTGCACAAATGCATGCGCTTTTTTCCCGCAATCCCCGCACAGATCCTGCGTAAGATCTGTCAGGGCTTTCCCGCATTTGACGCAGCCCCCGTCTCCTATATAAATGATTTTCCCGGCACATGCCTGGCAAAATCCCTTTTCTTTCTCCTTGGCAAACAGGATCTCATTGCATCCCGGACAGCGTTCCGGGAAGATTTCCTGTCGGATCCCCTCCAGCAATTTGCCTGGCAGTGTGTATTTTCTATGACCCCTCATTGACTTTTTTCTCCCCTCTCTTTAAAATGTAATTTCAGAGTTATTTAAAAATGCTGTATAACAGTTTCATATGGAGGTTTTTCTAACTATGCTAAATATAAAACGTTTTGCCTGCACCGGCTCGCCGCCATTCTGGTAGTATCACTTCCGGCTTGCGGCAAGGACAAGTCCTCCGGCTATACCCCCCTGCCGGAAGAAGATGACACAGTATATAATATCAGTCTCTGTCAGGATGAAGACAGCGACTATTACAACAATATCTCACAGGGCTTTAACGATGCCCTGACAGATCTTTTCGGATCTGCTCATGTCAATGTCACGACCATGGTCGCCAACGATACGATCGGCACGGACAGCATCTGCGCAGATTATGTCACCGGCGGCACAGATCTGATCTTTGCCAATGGCAAAAAGAGCCTGTCTTCCGCTGCCACGGCAACCGAGGACATTCCGATCGTCGGCGCTGCTGTTATGGACTACCAGAGTGTCCTTCACTTAGCCACCGCCTCTGATTCCTCCTGGAACAAAAAAACAGGTACCAATGTGACCGGTATTTCATCCAAGCCAAATCTGGAGGAGCAATTATCACTCCTGATCGAGGCAACACCGGATCTGCAGTCTGTCGGGCTTTTGTATAACCCGGAAGATACGGACGGCATTTACCAGAATGTTCTTTTAGAAAAATATCTGGATCAGGCAGGTATCCCTTGGAAAGAATACGCACTTCCTTCGGATGATATCGACAGCAGCATCAGTGATGAACTGACCGATGCGACCGCCATTGCTCCAACCAAGCAGATCGCTTCTTCTGTCACAGAAGGCAGCAATAATGACGTAGTTTCCTTCGCAGGGAATGATCTTTTGAGTGGTATCTTTTCTCCAAGCAGTGCTCACGTTGCCAGCACTTCTGCTACCTGGACGCCGGACTTATCCATAGCCAACGCAGAACCGCTTGCAGCGGATGCTTCCTTAGAAGACATAGTACAATACGCCTGCAACGAGTGCAGCGTTCTCTTCCTTCCTGCCGAAAGCCAGTTGACCAGCGAAGTCCAGACGATCGTTGATATCGCCACGGCATCCGGTACCAGAACCGTCGGTGGTGATGCCTCACTCGGACAAGAGACGCTGGTATCTATGTATAAAGACCCTTATGCTATGGGCTATGCCGCAGGCAAGATGGTCTACCGCATTTTAGTCGACGGGGCAGATCCGGGTGATATCAAGATCACCAATTCTCCTGCCGAGAACGTCAAACTCTACAACGCATCTCGTGCCGAAAGTCTTGGAATGACATTTCCAAAATCTTTCCACGAGATCAATGATTATTTTGCAAATTACGAAATTGGATCCACCACTACAAGAATCAGTAGTGATGATACAGCAGAATAAAAGATATTTTTCAGAGGCTTCGCTTATATGAGCGAGGCCTCTTTTAATCTTTCTTTCAAGCCAGAATACCGACGCTGTTGCGTCGTATTATCGATCATCCGGTAAAATACATTTTCATCCCCCACAATGGTAATACACTTGCGTGCCCTGGTCACAGCCGTATATAAAAGATTCCGGTTCATAAGCATACGCGGTCCCGGCAGCAAAGGCATGACCACCGCCGGATACTCGCTTCCCTGCGATTTATGAATGGTGATCGCATAGGCTAATTCCAGTTCGTCCAATCCCTTAAAAGGATATATCACCAATTTATTTTCATCATAGAGTACACTGACCGTGCTGCTGTAGTCATTGATCTCCTGAATGATCCCAACATCCCCATTGAATACGCCCAGTCCTTTGTCGATTGCCAGTCCATAACGGCTGCGGATCTCCCATTCTAACTGGTAATTGTTGCGGATCTGCATGACCTTGTCACCCTCACGGAAGATCCGCTCACCCACCTGATGCTCTTTCTTTCCCTTTCCCGGTGGATTTAAATATTGCTGCAAAATGCCATTGAGACGTTCTACCCCCAGTAACCCCTTGCGGGTCGGTGTCAGCACCTGAACATCATACGGTGTCGCGTCTACGTATTTTGGCATTTTTTGTTTGACCAACTGTAGCATAACACTGATGATGACATCTGCATCATAACGTTTCAGCAGAAAGAAGTCCCGGCTCTTATTATCCAGTACGATATGCTGGCCGTCGTTGATCTTATGCGCATTGACAACAATATCGCTCTGACTCGCCTGACGAAAGATCTTTTGCAGGGTCACGACCGGAAAGCACTCTGACGCTATGATGTCCCGCAGAACATTGCCCGGTCCAACACTCGGCAACTGGTTGATGTCCCCCACCAGAATCAGACGCGTTCCATGCCCGATCGCCTTTAACAGAGCATACAGGAGAGTGATATCCACCATAGACATCTCATCAATGATTATGACATCCGCCTCCAGAGGATTGGACTCGTTGCGTTCAAACAAACCGCCGACCGCCTTGGCATCATCTTTCGCCTCGCTCATCGCCCCATTGACTTCCAGTAAACGGTGGATGGTCTTTGCCTCATATCCGGTAGTCTCACTCATCCGCTTTGCCGCGCGCCCTGTCGGTGCTGCCAGAAAAATATCATAGCCCTCGCCCACGAAATAAGAGATCATGGCTCGGATCGTCGTCGTCTTTCCCGTTCCCGGTCCACCGGTCAGGATAAAGAGACCATGCGTCGCCGCCTGTCTGACCGCCTCTGCCTGCCACTCATCCAATTCCATATCTTCTTCTTTCTGGATCCTCGCGATCGCCTGGGTCAGTTTGGCAGGTGTCACATCATAGGTCTCATTCAAAGCGTGTAAAAGTCCTGCCGACACCTGTTCCATACGGTAAAAGTTCTTGGCATACACGCCCTCATCCTTTAATTCCACCTTCCATCCATGGCAAGATTCATAACATGTTCCTCAATGTGCTCCGGTGCAACACCCAGTAACTGATTGGCATAACGGAGCAATTCTTCCCGCGGCAGATAGGTATGCCCTAGCGTCGATGCCCCTGTCAGGCAATAGAGGATCCCGCACCGGATACGAAAATCCGAATCGGTACGAATACCCACACGCTCAGCGATCTCATCTGCTATCTTAAAGCCGATCCCCGGCACTTCCTCTGCCATGCGGTAGGGGTTTTCACGAATAACACTGTAAATTTCCTGTCCATATGCCTGATAGATCCTGACCGCCAGATTGCTCGTGATGCCATATTTTTCTAAAAAGATCATAGCATCCCGCAGGTCTTTCTTTTCTACCATCTGACTGGAAATCTCCATCGCCATACGCTCGCTGATCCCCTTGATCTCCGCAAGCCGTTCCGGTTCTTCTTCCATGATGCGGAAGGTGTCCTTTTTGAAACGTCGCACGATACGGGATGCCAGTGCCACACCGATTCCCTTGATGGCACCGGATGCCAGGTAACGCTCCATAGAAAGGACATCTTCCGGCGCCTTTGTTTCATAGGATTTCATCTGAAACTGTTCGCCATAGGTCGGATGTGATGTATATTCCCCATGTAATAAAAGAATCTCCCCCTCCGTGACGACAGGGAAGATTCCTACACATGTAATTTCATCTTCTTCGCTTATTAAATTGAGAACGGTATAACCGTTATCCGCATTGCGGAACACGATGTGTTCCACATAGCCTTGTAAATCTTCCATCGATTATGTAGTCCTATCCTACTCTATTCCGTAATTGCGCTTCATCTGATCGACCAGTTGGTCTGTCAGACTACCGCCATATTCTGATACCATCTCGCCTGCAAGCTGCTGGATCGTCGCATCCATATACATATCGGTATACTGGCTCATGGTCGAATCCTGATCATCATCCGAAGTCACACTGTCCTTCATCTGCTTGATGACCTGTTCTAACATATAGGATTCAAAAGACTCTACGGCATTTACCAGATCCTCCTCTGAGGAATCAGAAGAAAGCCCGGAAAGTGCGCTGGTTGCCTTGTCCGACCTGCTGGACGACTGTGCATTTGAAGAAACCGTATCGTAATAAAAAGATAAACCATCTACCGAAAAACTCATACCCTATCTCCTCCTATCGCTTGAGATTGTTTGCCTGTTCCAACATGGTATCGGAGGTCGTGATCGCCTTGGAGTTCATCTCATAGGCTCTCTGTGCCACGATCAGATTGACCATCTCATCTGCCACATTGACATTGGATGCTTCCAAATATCCCTGTGCGATCGTACTTCTGGTCACGCCGGCGGTCGCAATCTCACTCAGCGGTACACCCGAAGCCTGGGTTGCCTCAAAAAGGCTGTCCCCGGTCTTTTCCAATCCTTTTGGATTGTTGACTGGTACAATGCCACCTGCTGCCCGGTCGGTATATAGGTGCCGTCTGCTGCCTTATATGCCACAGAACCATCCGTTCCAAAGGAAACCGCATCGCCCGAAGCGCCATCCGGCAACATGATCGGATTGCCCTGATAATCCAAGACTTCCTGTCCCTTAGATGTAGCCAGAACACGATTGCCCATATTATCCAGTGCCCATGTAAAATCACCGCTTCTGGTATAATAGGTTCCATTGTCTGCACCACGCACTGCGAAAAAGCCGGAACCGGAAATGCACAATGCCGTCTTGCTGGCATTCGCCTGCATGGTTCCCTGTGTATAGTCTGTATTGGTAGATGCCACTCTTGCACCCAAACCCACCTGTGCTGTCGTAGGTTTATTTTCTCCGTTTGCTGTTGTCGTCTCTGTACGAAGGGTTTGGTATAAAAGTGACTTGAACTGCGTAGATTGGGACTTATATCCCACGGTATTGACATTGGCGAGATTGTTGGCGATCGTGTCAACGTTCGTCTGCTGCGCCTTCATCCCCGACGCACCTGTCCATAATGCTCTCATCATAATGAATGCATCTCCTTTCCAAATTCTCTGTCAGCATGACCGGATATTGTCATGCAGTCTCATCGGCATTGTCAATTTAGGACTTTTACACCTGTCCTACGCTATTGACTGCCTTGTCCAGTGTAGAATCCTCGGTCTGAATCACCTTTTGCCCAGCCTCATAGGCTCTGGCAACCGTGATCATGTCGACCATTTCATCTATCACATTGACATTGGAAGCTTCGAGGCATCCTTGCTCAACGGAAGCATCGCTGGCGATGACCTGTCCGCCCGGAACCAGATCATATAGATTCTCGCCATATTTTGAAACAAAATTATTATCTGCAAACTGCACCACACCGATACGGTCTACAACCTGACCATTTTGATAAATAAATCCCTGTTCATCAATCTCGTAAGACTGATCCGGGTCAATCCGTACATAATTGGCAAGTGCATCATCGGAATTCAGCGCACCGATCCGATTCAGGACATAATCTCCGTCTGATGTGCGCAGATATCCTTGATTATCTACAGAAAAAGCACCATCCCTGGTATATTTGATAGAAGTCTCTCCGTCCTTGGATGTAAAAGCGATGGCAAAAAATCCCTCACCGGAAAGTGCCAGATCAGACATATTGTCTGTGATCTGAAAACTGCCCTGATCCCAGTTTGTAAAGGTCTCTCCCACTTTCACACCCAGACTAATCGAACCGATACGCTGCGGCATATCATAATTCGATGTATCCTTGATCTTGATCGCCAGTTGATGATCAAAAGACTGATTTACCATACCTTCTTTTTTGTACCCGGTCGTCGCGGAATTTGCCAGATTATTGGCAATCACATCCAAGCGTTTCTGTTCGTTGACCATGCCGGTATATCCGGTGTACAGCCCTTTTACCATAATTCCTCCTAAGCAAGCAAAACTAGATATTGACTTCTATCTATATATCGGATAGATCTGTCGTATTTTTTATATAAGATCTGAAATTTAATCTTCAGAACGATCGCTGGAAAGGAACTCAACGAACTTACCGGTTCCGATAGCAACACAAGTCATTGCCTCTTCTGCCGTCATCGTATTGATGCCGGTACGCTCTTCGATCAATTCCTCCAAGCCGCGAAGCAATGCTCCACCACCGGTCAGAACGATACCACGGTCAGCAACATCCGCCGCCAACTCAGGTGGTGTCTTTTCCAGTACAGAGTGGATGGCTTCTACGATCTGTAAGGTTGGCTCACGCAGTGCCTCCTCGGTCTCCTCAGAAGAAACCTCGATGGTCTTTGGCAAACCTGTGACCAGATTACGTCCTCTGACATCCATGGTCTCCGGTGTCGGGAGTGGATAACAGGTACCGATCTTGATCTTGATGTCTTCTGCGGTACGCTCACCGATCAGAAGATTGTGTTTCTTACGCATATAACGGACAATGGCTTCATCAAAGTCATCCCCTGCGATCTTGATGGAAGTGCTGACAACAGAACCACCCAAAGAGATCACAGCGATATCTGCCGTACCACCACCGATATCTACTATCATATTTCCGCATGGTCTGGAAATATCGATTCCGGCTCCGATTGCTGCTGCGATCGGCTCCTCAATGATGGAAACCTCTCTGGCACCTGCTGCATAGGTTGCATCCTCTACCGCTCTCTTTTCTACCTCGGTAGCACCACTCGGGATGCAGACACTGATACGAGGCTTGCGATAACTCTTCTTGCCCATTGCCTTCTGAATGAAGTATTTGATCATTTTTTCTGTTACTGTATAATCTGAAATAACTCCCTGACGCAGTGGTCGAACGGCTACGATATTGCCCGGTGTTCTACCTAACATCAGACGTGCTTCTTCACCGATCGCCTTGATCTTGTTGGTATCTCTATCGAAAGCCACCACGGACGGCTCCTTTAATACGACACCTTTTCCTCTAACGTAAACCAGGATGCTTGCTGTACCCAAATCAATTCCGATATCACTTGAAACCATACTGTTTCTCCTTTCAGTTTGTATATGAAACGTGAACCTAGTCCACCTAATGATAGTTTTGCATTCTAATTTCAATTATATACAAATGTTACCATTTTTCAATGAATTTTTTCTGAAGATAACCTTAAACAAATCTTTATATTTATTTTTTATTTTTTTATTCTTTTTTCACATAATGGACACATTTCTTGGATATTATAATAATCGTACTAGCAAATAGTGCTAATATATTTTTCATAACTCAGCTCCGGAGGCTTTGCTTCCGGAGCACTCCCCAAAAATAACGGAATCGCTTTTGCGGTTCCTTTTTTATTGCATCTTGCAGAAAGAACATGGGCAATCCCGGAGTATTTCTTAGGGATTGCCCTTGTTTTGCCCTTATAAGCGCTTCTTATCTGCTTCCAGATAACGTTTTACATATTGTCCTGTATATGAAGTCGGATGCTGTGCCACCTCCTCAGGTGTGCCGCAGGCTACGACCCTGCCTCCGCGGTCTCCGCCATCCGGTCCCATATCAATAATATAATCTGCCGTCTTGATCACATCCAGATTGTGCTCGATCACGACCACCGTATTGCCACCCTCGGATAATTTCCGCAGAATGGTAACGAGTTTATTTACATCATCAAAATGGAGCCCCGTGGTCGGCTCATCTAATACATAGATGGTACGTCCTGTACTCCTGCGGCTGAGTTCGGTCGCCAGTTTGATACGCTGCGCCTCTCCGCCGGAAAGTGTCGTAGACGGCTGTCCCAATTTTACATAGGATAAACCTACATCATAAAGGGTCTGGATCTTACGATGGATAGATGGCACATGTTCAAAGAAATGTAAGGCTTCTTCCACCGTCATATCCAAAACATCATAGATAGACTTGCCCTTGTACTTGACCTCCAGGGTTTCGCGATTGTAGCGCTTGCCACCGCATACCTCGCACGGCACATAGACATCCGGCAGGAAATGCATTTCGATCTTGATAATACCGTCTCCGGAACATGCCTCACAGCGTCCGCCCTTGACATTAAAACTGAAACGTCCCTTGCTGTAACCGCGTGCCTTGGCATCTGCTGTCGCCGCAAAAAGATCACGGATCATATCAAACACACCGGTATAAGTTGCCGGATTGGATCGTGGGGTACGCCCGATCGGCGACTGGTCAATATCAATGATCTTATCCAACTGGTCGATCCCCTCGATATCATCATGCTTGCCCGGCACCTTATGGGCACGGTTTAGTTCTTTTGCCAGACGCTTATATAGGATCTCATTGGTCAGCGAACTCTTTCCCGAACCGGACACACCGGTAATACAGGTCATCGCGCCAAGCGGTATCTGCACATCAATATTCTTGAGGTTGTTTTCTTTTGCCCCACGGATGGTCAGATATCCTGTCGGCTGCCGCCTCTCCTTTGGCACCGGAATTGTCTTTTTGCCACTCAGATATGCCCCGGTGATTGAATTCGGATTTGCCATGACTTCCTCCGGCGTACCGATCGCTACGACCTCGCCGCCATGCTTGCCTGCCCCCGGTCCGATATCCACCAGACAGTCTGCCGCCAGCATGGTATCCTCGTCATGTTCGACCACGATCAGGGTATTGCCCAAATCACGCAGACCTTTCAAAGATGCCAGAAGTTTGTCATTATCCTTTTGATGCAGACCGATACTCGGTTCGTCCAAAATATAGGCAACACCTACCAGACCGGAACCGATCTGGGTCGCCAGACGGATACGCTGTGCCTCTCCTCCGGAAAGTGTCCCGGTCGCTCTGGACAAGGACAGGTAATCCAGACCTACGTCCACCAAAAAACCAACGCGTCCCCGGATCTCCTTTAAGATCTGGTGCCCGATCTTTTCCTGCTGATCACTCAACTGCATGTCCTGCAAAAATACCTGCAGGTCGCGGATCGGCAGCTCCGTCATTTCAAAGATATTCTTATCTGCTACAGTGACCGCCAGAGAGGACTTTTTCAGACGTTGTCCCTTACACAGCGGGCACTTACAGATATACATGAATTCCTCATATTCCTTTTTCATGGTCTCCGAATGAGTCTCACGATAGCGGCGGTTCACATTGGCGATCAATCCCTCAAAACAGATATCATAAACGCCTTCACCGCGCTGCCCCTTATAATGCACCGGCACAGTGCGGTCAAATCCATAGATGAACTGATGGCGTATCTCCTCCGGCAGGTCCTTGTAAGGCGTATCCAAAGAAAATCCGTATTCCTTTGCCAGTGCAACCAGGATCGCATGCGTGAAACTCTTTTTGTCGGATGCTGACTGCCATCCCATGACCGTGACACAGCCCTCATTAAAACTCAGGCGCTTGTCCGGGATCATCAGATCCTCATCAAACTCCATCTTAAAGCCAAGTCCGAAGCATTCCGGGCAGGCTCCAAAAGGATTGTTGAAAGAGAAACTACGCGGCTCCACCTCATCTACACTGATACCGCAATCCGGGCAGGCAAAGCCTCGGACATCATGAAGTTCTCACCGTCGATGACATCCACCTCGACTAATCCCGAGGTCACGTGCAGGATATTTTCGATCGAATCGGTCAGACGCTTCTCAATGCCCTCTTTGACAACCAGACGGTCGACAACGATCTGGATATTGTGCTTGATATTCTTTTCCAGAACGATATCCTCAGACAGATCATATAAATCGCCATCCACGATCACACGCACATAGCCACTCTTTTTTGCCTTGGTAAAGAGTTTTTCATGGGTTCCCTTTCGCCCGCGCACAACCGGTGCCAATAACTGAATCTTGGTACGTTCCGGCAGTGCCATGATACGATCGACCATCTGATCAACGGTCTGCTTGCGGATCTCCCGTCCACACTTCGGGCAGTGAGGAATACCGATACGCGCATAGAGCAGACGGAAATAATCATAGATCTCCGTCACCGTCCCTACCGTAGAACGCGGGTTGTGGTTTGTCGATTTCTGGTCGATGGATATCGCCGGCGGCAATCCCTCGATCTTCTCCACATCCGGCTTTTCCATCTGTCCCAGAAACTGTCTGGAGTAAGAAGACAAAGACTCCATATATCGTCTCTGTCCTTCTGCAAAGATGGTATCAAAAGCCAAAGATGACTTTCCCGATCCGCTGAGCCCGGTCAATACCGTAAAGGAATCTCTGGGAATATCCAGACTGATATTTTTGAGATTATGCACATTGGCTCCTCTGATCTTGATGTATTTTCTTGTGTCCTTCATGATTCTAAACCTCTATCTTATCTCTATCTTAATATTTATCTGCTACATATCCCGCAGCATATTTTTCAGTTCGATCAGGCGGTCACGATATTCTGCCGCAGCCTCAAAGTTAAGTTCTGCCGCAGCCTTTTCCATCTTCTTCTTGATCTGACCGATATGTTTTTCCAGTTCCCCGCGATCCATCTCTTCCGCATCACGCTCAAACTGCATCTCTTCCTTGGCAACTTCTTTGGAAATACTGATCAGATCACGTACCGATTTCTGGATGGTCTGCGGTGTGATGCCATGCTCCTCATTGTATGCCTGCTGGATCTGCCTACGTCTGGCGGTCTCATCCAATGCCAGCCGCATAGAGTCTGTGATCTTGTCCGCATACATGATAACATGGCCGGATGCATTTCGCGCTGCACGACCGATGGTCTGGATCAGAGAACGTTCGGAACGTAAGAAGCCTTCCTTGTCCGCATCCAGGATCGCCACAAGCGTGATCTCCGGGATATCCAGTCCCTCACGGAGCAGATTGATGCCAACCAGAACATCAAAGACATCCAGTCGCAGATCTCGTATGATCTCCGCGCGCTCCATGGTATCAATGTCGGAATGCATATATTTGACACGGATACCGAGTTCTGCCATATAATCGGTCAGATCCTCCGCCATCCGCTTGGTCAGCGTAGTAATGAGCACCTTGTTGCGCTGTGCCGTTTCCTTGCGGATCTCGCCGATCAGGTCATCGATCTGTCCCTCGATCGGACGCACCTCTACCTCCGGATCCAAAAGACCGGTCGGACGGATAACCTGCTCCGCACGCAACATCTCATGTTCTTCCTCATACTCTGCCGGTGTTGCCGACACAAATAAGATCTGGTCGATCTTGGACTCAAACTCCGAAAAATTCAGAGGGCGGTTGTCCAGCGCCGACGGCAGACGGAAGCCATAATCTACCAGGGTCGTCTTCCGCGCCCGGTCTCCGGCATACATACCGCGCACCTGTGGCAGGGTGATATGGGACTCATCCACAATGATCAGAAAATCATCCTTAAAATAGTCCAAAAGGCACTGTGGCGGCTCTCCCGGCTTCTGATTGGTCAGATGACGGGAATAATTCTCAATGCCACTACAAAAGCCTGTCTCACGCAGCATTTCCACATCAAAATTGGTACGCTCCGCGATACGCTGCGCTTCGATCAATTTGTCCTCTCCCTTGAAAAAGCGCACGCGCTCCTCCAACTCTTCCTCAATCTCGACACAGGCTTTGTTGATCTTGTCCTGTGGTACGACGTAATGGGAGGCAGGAAAAATAGCGACATGATTCATCTCACACCGTACTTCCATCGTAAGAGCATCCAGTTCCGTGATACGATCGATCTCATCCCCGAAAAATTCCACACGATAGGCATAATCCGAGGTATCCGCCGGAATGATCTCCAGCACATCACCACGCACCCGAAAAGTACCACGGGTAAAATCCATGTCGTTGCGCATATACTGCATATCTACCAGTTGTCGGATCACCTCATCCCGATCCTTCTCATCCCCCGGCCGCAGGGAAACCATCATATTCTGGTAGTCATCCGGGCTACCAATACCATAGATGCAGGATACCGAAGATATGATAATGACATCGCGCCGCTCTGTCAGGGCTGCCGTAGCCGACAGACGCAACTTGTCGATCTCATCATTGATGGAGGAATCCTTGGCAATATAGGTATCGGTCGAAGGAACATATGCCTCCGGCTGATAGTAATCATAATAGGATACAAAATATTCCACCGCATTATTGGGAAAAAATTCTTTAAACTCTCCATATAACTGCGTTGCCAGCGTCTTATTATGCGCAATGATCAGTGTCGGTTTATTCAATTCCTGTATGACATTCGCCATGGTGAAGGTCTTTCCTGAGCCAGTCACACCAAGCAGGGTCTGACACTGGTTGCCCTCACGAAAGCCCGCGACCAGTTCTGCGATCGCCTGCGGCTGATCTCCGGTCGGTTCAAATTGGGAATGCAGTTCAAAATGATCCATATCCTTCATACTCCTGACTATCTAGTTTGCACATATTCTTCCTATAATATAACATCAAGACTGGCAAAAGTACAGGAAAAATCGAATGTTTGTTCTACTATTGTTATTTTGTACCCATTTGTCATATAATAGCAAACGTGTGGGAAACCATAGCATTCTTTCACATATAGTATAGAAAGGGACGTAACATGAATAGGAAATCTAAAGAATTGCTTCGATTACTCATGATCCTGATAGGAAATATCTTAGACGCAGCCGGCTTTGTTTTGTTTGTTTCCGGTTCCGGTCTAATCACCGGCGGCACTTCCGGTATCGGACTGTTTTTGAGCCGGCAGACCGGCATACCGACTTCCGTCTATGTCTTTATCATCAACGCTGTCATGCTGGTTGTAGGGCTCATTTTTCTGGGCAAACGCTTTGCCCTCTCAACGATCCTCAGCACCTTCTGCTATCCGCTGGCAATGGCAATTATGGAACAGGCGCTGCACGGGCATGCAGTTACCAATGATATTTTCTTATGCACCATCATGGGCGGTATCCTGATCGGCGCCGGTGTCGGTCTTGTCCTGCGTGCGGGAGCATCTTCCGGTGGTATGGATATCCCCTCTCTTTTGATGAACAAATACCTGCGCATTCCACTCTCGGTCGGCGTCTATATCGTCGATGTCATCATCCTCGCCTTACAGGCTTTGCAGACCCCGGGTGACAATGTCCTATATGGTGTCGTACTGGTTATCGTATATTCCGTTCTCATTGATAAGATCAGTCTGATCGGAAAGAACCGTGTGGAAGTCCAGATCGTTTCCGACAAGAGCGACGAGATCCGCCAGTTCATCTTACAAGATCTTGACCGCGGTGTTACCATGATGAAAGGCCGCTCCGGCTATCTGGGCAAGGATGTGGAAGTTGTCATGTCCGTTATTTCCAGCCGTCAGTTGAGCCGCGTTGAGCGTATCGTGCATCAAATGGACCCAACCGCTTTTATGGTCGTCAACCGTGTCAGTGCTGTTGTGGGCGAAGGCTTCACCTATCCGCCAAAGCCGGATCCAGTCGTCGAGGAGACCAGTGCTCCGTAAACATGCAAACATTCCTGCATCTTGCGGATGACCTGCATGCAAAATATCTTGGCTTATGTCAAAAAAGGAACTACACCCCACAGTGGAAATGTAGTTCCTCTTTTTTTGACTCCAATCGTCATTTTCTTCATTCATGGGCTTCACGACTTGCAGGAAGCCCTGCATCTATCCTATGCCTTGCGTCCGCAGCACTGCTTGTACTTCAGACCACTGCCACAAGGACACGGATCATTCGGATATACCTTGACATTTGCCCGCTTCTTTGGTGCCTTTGTTGCTGATTCATCCTTATTGGTACCGGTAACCTTGGCAACTTCCTCGCGCTCTACCTTTTTCTCAATGCGGATGCGGTACAGCATCTGTACCGTCTCGGTACGGATAGCATCATTCATGGCATCCAGCATATCATAACTTGCCATCTTATATTCATCGATCGGATTACGCTGGGCAAAAGCCTGCATACCGATACCCTGGCGCAACTGCTCCATATCGTCAATCTCTTCCATCCACTTGCGGTCGATCACACGCAAAAGAATGACACGCTCGATCTCACGGAAGGCATCCGGCTCCGGGAACTCCGCTTCTTTGGCTGCATATAAGGCATTTGCCTCATCCGTCAGTTTCTCGATCAACTGCCTGGTATTCTTAATACCCTCTAAGGTCTCAGAAGTGATCGGCTGTAATGGGATGATCTGACGGATCACACGGTTTAATTCTGTAAGATCCCAATCCTCGGTTGCAACCTCATCTGTGCAGCACATATTAACACTCTCGCTGACCTTGTCTGCGATCATGGAAAGGATCTGATCCTTCATATTCTCGCCTTCCAGCACACGACGGCGCTGTGCGTAGATCAGTTCTCTCTGCTCGTTCATGACCTGATCGTATTCCAAGAGGTTCTTACGGATACCAAAGTTGTTGCTCTCGATCTTCTTTTGTGCCTTTTCGATGGCATCGCTGAGCATCTTGTGCTGGATCTGTTCGTTCTCAGGAACACCCAGAGAATTGAACATATTTATCAACTTCTCAGATCCAAACAGACGCATCAGATCATCTTCCAGAGAGATAAAGAACTGAGACTGTCCCGGATCTCCCTGTCGACCGGCACGACCGCGCAACTGGTTGTCAATACGGCGAGATTCATGACGCTCTGTTCCGACGATCTTCAGACCACCGGCTGCCTTCGCCTCATCATCCAACTTGATATCCGTACCACGACCCGCCATATTGGTTGCAATGGTAACTGCCCCGTGACGACCTGCCTCTGCGACGATCTGGGCTTCTTTTTCATGGAACTTGGCATTCAATACATTGTGCGGAATGCCCTCTTTGCTGAGGAGCCGGCTGATCTCCTCTGAAATATCAATGGTAATGGTACCAACCAGTACCGGCTGCCCCTTGGCATAAGCCTCTTTGACTTCCTCTACGACTGCATGGTACTTTTCTTTCTTGGTCTTATAAACGGCATCATCCAGATCCTTACGCGCGATCGGCTTGTTGGTCGGGATCTCCACAACGTCCATGCCGTAAATATCACGGAACTCCTGCTCCTCGGTAAGCGCCGTACCGGTCATACCGCTCTTTTTATCATATTTATTAAAGAAATTCTGGAAGGTAATGTTGGCAAGAGTCATACTCTCTCTCTTGACCTGCACATGTTCCTTTGCCTCGATCGCCTGATGCAGACCATCAGAATAACGACGCCCCGGCATGATACGTCCGGTAAAACTGTCTACGATCAAAACCTGATCGTCGGATACGACATAATCCTGATCGCGGAACATAAGGTTGTTGGCGCGCAGTGCCAAAATGACGTTGTGCTGCAATTCCAGATTTTCCGGGTCAGATAAGTTGTCAATATGGAAGAACTCCTCGACCTTCTTGGTTCCTTCCTGGGTCAGGCTGACAACCTTGTCCTTTTCATTGACAATAAAGTCTCCGGTCTCTTCCTGCTCGATTCCCATGATGGCATCCATCTTGGAAAATTCCGGCAGGTCTTCGCCACGCTGTAACTGCTTGGCAAGCATATCGCACAGTTCATATAACTTGGTGGACTTGTTGCTCTGTCCGGAAATGATAAGCGGTGTTCGCGCTTCATCAATCAATACGGAATCGACCTCATCGATGATGGCATAATGCAGACCGCGCTGTACCAGTTGGTTCTCGCGGACTACCATATTGTCACGCAGGTAATCAAATCCCAGTTCATTATTGGTAATGTAGGTAATGTCGCAGTTGTAGGCAGCCTGTCTTTCTTCTCTTGACATATCATTCAAGACAACGCCGACCGTCAATCCTAAAAACTCATGTACCTTTCCCATCCACTCCGCATCACGCTTTGCCAGATAGTCGTTGACCGTGACGATATGCACGCCCTTTCCTTCCAAGGCATTCAGATATGCAGGCAGGGTAGAAACCAAAGTCTTTCCTTCACCTGTCTTCATCTCAGCAATACGTCCCTGGTGCAGGATGACACCACCGATCAACTGCACACGGAAATGTTCCATGCCAAGCACACGGCGCGCTGCTTCACGCACGGTCGCAAAAGCCTCCGGCAAAAGATCATCCAGTGTCTCGCCATCTGCCAGACGCTTTTTGTATTCATCTGTCTTGGCACGCAATTCCTCGTCGCTCAATGCGACCATATCCTCTCGCATCCCCTCGATCTTGTCCACGATCGGATAGATGCGCTTTAACTCATGTTCGCTATGTGTTCCAAATATCTTGTCAAACAGTCCCATGTTCTTCTCCTTAAACACTCATTACTTGCTTGGGGCAGGATTGCACCCATATGGCGTTATTGTAACACTCTTTTTCTATGGAAACAATAAAAAGCCTTGATTTTTACATCTTGCCAATCTCATTCGTCGGCCGTATAATCAGATACATGTATTAAGAAAGAGAGGAAGATCATATGAGTTACTTATATAAGACCAAGGGCACCTGCTCTTCTCAGATCGAAGTCACATTAGATGGCGACATTGTAAAAGATGTCAAATTTACCGGCGGCTGCAACGGCAATCTGCAAGCCATTCCAAAATTGGTAGAGGGCATGACCGTTGACGAAGTCGTACGACGCATCAGCGGAATTTCCTGCAATGGGCGTGGCACTTCCTGCGGCGATCAGTTAGCCAAAGCCGTAACAGAAGCCTACGCTGCATCACAGCAGGCATAATCCTGCATTTTTTCCGGCAATCTCTCATATATTATTCCAGTAATTTTTTATTGGAGGAACTATGAGTAGTATTGCCGGATTTTTTCGCCTGAATTCAGGCAGGGGCAGCGTCTGGGCGCACTGGAACAGACCGCTGAGAAGATACTAAAGAGCCTGTCCCACCGTGGACCGGATCAGGCATATCGCATGACCACCAGCGATGGCGTGCTCATGTATAATGCCCTATACACCAATCAAATGAGCCGGAAAAATGTCCCAACACAGGGCAAGGGAGGGCTTGGACATCTGCATATCGTCTGCGATGACGGCATCTACAATTATGATGAACTGGCATCCCAGTTGGAGAGTCAGAATATTTCCGCTAGAAATATGAGCCGGCCGGATATCCTGCTTACGCTCTATCATCTTTACGGCGAACGCTTTGCAACACTCTTGCGGGGCGGCTATGCCATTGCCATCGCGGATGTACGGCTCCACAAGGTCGTCCTCTTCCGAGACCCCATGGGGGTAAAACCTTTATTTTATCACCAGCAGAAAGATCTCTTTTTGTTTGCATCCGAGATCAAGGGCATCTTTGCCCATCCGAGCGTGCATGCCAGCATGGATCTGCGCGGTATGCATCAGGTATTTTCTCTGGGACCTGCACACCTTCCGGGTGCAACCGTCTATCAGGATATCCATGAAGTCCGCCCCGGAAAGACCATCATCTACAGCCAGGGGCGGATCATCGAAAATACCTTCTGGCATTTGCAGGCAAGCCGCCATGAGGAATCCTATGAGGAAACCGTAGACCATGCTTCCCATCTCTTATCCGAAGCCCTGCATCGTCAGTGGAACGAAGATGCTTCCCAATGCTGCCTGCTCTCCGGCGGTCTGGACTCCTCGGTAGTCACCGCCCTTGCCAATCGAGAAAATATGAACAGCGGCGTGCCACTGACCACCTATTCCTTTGACTTTACGGACAGCAGCAAATATTTTTCTGCCAATGACTTCCAGCCAAGTCTGGATCGTCCTTATGTCATTGCCATGGCAGAGCACTTCCATACCAACCACACCTTTTTAGAATGTAACGCCAAGGGGCAGGCATCCCTTCTGGGACAGTCAGTATTGGCGCACGATGGTCCCTGCATGGCTGATATTTCTTCTTCCCTGCTCTATTTCTGCAAGCAGATCGCCCCGCGCTCCAAAGTGGCTTTCACCGGGGAATGCGCGGACGAGATCTTCTGTGGCTACCCTTGGTACCATAAGGAGCCCATGCGGTCTGCTAACACATTTCCCTGGACCATGGATCTGCAGCCAAGACAGATGCTTTTGCGCGACCACTTCTTAGAACATCTGGGCATGGAGGAATACGTTGCCCAGGTCTATGACGCCTCCTGTTCCCAGGTCTCTTACCTGCCGGATGATACGCCGGAGAACCGCCGCCACCGCCGTCTCTTTGCCCTGACGACACAATATTTCATGCAGACACTCCTAGACCGCATGGATCGTGTTGCTGCGCTGGCGGGCATGGAAGCCATCTGCCCATTTGCAGACATCCGTCTGGCAGAATATCTCTACAATGTGCCGTGGGAAATGAAGGCAAAGGACGGCGAGGTCAAGCACCTCTTGCGTCAGATCGCCGCCCCACTTTTGCCGAAGGAGGTCGCCGAGCGGAAAAAGAGTCCATATCCTAAGAATTATCACCCGGAATATGAACAGATGCTGTGTAAGGAAATGAAAAAACTGATCGCACAGGGCAATCATCCGATCCTGGATTTCATTGACCCGGATAAGGTCCTGGTCTTCTGCAATGCGCCAAAAGATTACGGCAAGCCTTGGTTCGGTCAACTTATGGCAGGACCGCAACTGCTCGCCTACTATCTGCAGATCGACTTCTGGCTGCGGGAATATCAGGTTTCCTATCAATTACCTTCATAATTTTAAAACAGACAAATCCCATCAGGTCAATCTTTCCTGATGGGATTTTTTCATCGCAGTACCGGCTGGATCTGCCTTCCCCGCAGTGCCTCCTCGATCGTCTCCGGCAGCCATTTGGTCTTTGCCACCATGGAGGACGGCTTCTTGGCATAATCATCCTGTCCGAAAGGCACAAAATATATATTTTTCATGTACATGAGTTTTCCGATATTTTTAAAGTTCATCCCCAAGGCATCATTTGTCGAGATGGAAATGACAAGCGGACGGTTGTTCCGCAAATGCGCCTTTGCCGCCATGAGCACCGGCGTATCCGTGATCCCCGCCTCCAGTTTTGCCAAGGAATTTCCCGTGCATGGCGCAATGACCATGACATCCAAAAGTCCTTTGGGTCCGATGGGTTCTGCCTCCGTAATGGTACGCAGCCCCTTGTTTCCGGTCAGCTCGGCGACCTCCTGCATAAAATCAGCCGCCTTTCCGAAACGGGTATCCAAGGACTGTGTCTGATAGGAAAAGACAGGAATGACCGTCGCCCCCAGATCCACCAGCCTCTGTATTTCTTTTTTGATCTTCTCATGCGTACAAAAAGAACCTGTAATACCAAATCCAATGGTGTATTTTGAAAAATCCATTTCTCTTCCTCTCATTTATGACTTCCATTTCTCCCGGTCCGGCTTATAGCCAAAAGGCATGGCTTCTAACAGTATCATGGCGCTGGTCTTAGGGCAATACAGTCCCGGCAGTCCCAATGCCAGTTTGTAAGGCACATGCTTTTCCTTGCAATAGGCACTGTCACATCCTCCCGGCGCTGATGCAATGTCTAACACGACCGCATCCTCATGTAAAAGATCGATCTCCTTTTTTGTGATAACAAGTGCCGGGATCGTATTGATGATGGCATCTGCCTCTGTGTATGGAATGGCTGCATCCATGGGATAATCCATAAAGCCAAAGTAATGCGCCATGGATAAGGCTTTTTCACTCCGTGCCACCACAGAAACATGCGCCCCCATGCAATAAAGTTTCTCCGCGATCGGTTTGCCGCAATTTCCAAAGCCCATGACAATAATGTTGGCATCTTCAATATTGACCGGCATGAGACGGCTGAGTTCAGCAATGCATCCTTCCGCCGTAGCGATCGCATTCTTCATCGCCACCCCAGAATCCGTCAGAACATCCATCCATGGGATCTCATATTGATCCAAAAGTTCTTTCAACTCCTGCGGAAATGCCCCGCCAATACACATTTTTATGTCGTATCTGTGCATGATCAGGCATTGTTCCAGACGCGCCAAATCCTGCACACGACTGACCGGGACCGGCAGGATCAGGACTCCCGCGCACCAGATAGGATCTTTGCCCCGCGGCATCTGACCTTCGCGCAGATCCCATGTGATCAGACGATAGCCTCTTTCTTCCAGTAATTTTGCCATGTAGACCTGCCTTTGGTCCACGATCAGGATACCTACTCCTGTACTTTTGTCGATGACCTTTTCTTCTGCCACAATCTCCTTTTGCTCCATATGCCACCTCCGTAATCTATCATATGCAATCCCCTTCTTATGGTTCACTCGTAGTTTTCTGAATATTGCGACATCTTAATATTTATTTTAATATTTTCTAATTTATTATTGACAATATGATAATTATGAGATATTATATAGTCACAAACAAAGAACGAGCACAACGAATAGAACGTTTCTCGTATCAGCGATAAAATTTAAGCAAAGGAGGTACAGACCACCAGAATTTTCATCCTTATCTTAACCACTCTGATTGGTATAGATCAGAATCTTATTTAACAAGGTAGTAGCACTTTCAGGCGCGGACAGTCTTAGTCCTTAATAAAATTATTAGAAATTGAGAAGCATATGCAATTACAGGGCTTGTTAGATAGGAGATACATATTAACGAGTGCAATAGATAATTGAAAAGAAAGAGAGGTATCGTCCATTGGACAATACGACAACAGAACATTACTAAAGGCGGGTGCCCATCACAGATGTATGGTTGCCCGCCTTTTGTATGTTTTCCTTTATGGTCTGATCTGCATCAGGTCTAAAAGTTTCTTTGCATGTGCCTGCCAAGAATAATGGTCTACGGCATAGGTCTTTGCCCGCCCAGCCATTTCTTCCTGCTGCCCCAGTGGCATTCCGGTCAGGGCATAACCCAGCGGATCCAGATTCCAGTTACTGTAATGACAGAAATGTCTGCCGTCCCCCATGGCGGGATCCGCAGTCACGGACATGTCGCTGCAGCACAGACAGCCGTTTATCATGGCAGAGGTCACACGATCGTGCACGCCGTCGGCAAAAAGCGGATTGACATCCAGCACCTGTCTGGCATCTGCCAGCAGATCATAGGTCTCCTCGATCCGCTTCGCCCCTAGAAGCCTTACCTGTGCCTGCCCTGCCAGCGGCACTTTTTCCCAGCCCTCCCCGACAAGAGTCAGCGGCACTTTCAGGTCTGCCACATAAGAAAGTACCTTGTGTCTTCTGGCATTGCGCACATATTTATCGATCAGGTAAAGATAATTCATAAGAACCGCAAAATCCCTGGTGCCATAAGCCCCTGCCTGCAATTTTTCCTGATCCACAATGCCCGCCAGGGCTTCTTCCATTGGTATCTCTACCCGCTCTCCATTTGCCGATTCCTTGCCCGCCAGCATGACTTCCAAAAGCGCCATGCCAAGATCATAAAATTCCTGCCGGATCTTTGGGTCTGCAAAGGTCTTCCTGCACAAAGCCCTGAACTTTTCCAGCATGCCATCTTTCGATTCATAAGTTCCCAGAAATAAAAGGGGAATCTGCCGTTTTTCGTAAGGGATGACATCTGCAAGTCTGCTCTGCGTCGCCCCGATCGGTAAAAAAGCCACCTGCTGCAAATGCGGATAATACTTTTCCATGTAAGACTTGTGGCAATGATCAATAGCAATGGCATGATAATCTTTCAAAGGAAAAATCAGCCCCGGATGATGATAGAGGGGATGATCCACAATATAATTATAAAAAGGTGCATCCAGAACGTCCAAAAAACGCCGGTCATCCTCCAATACAAAATAGGGTAGTTTGGAATTGATATCCACTACCCCATCATAATGCCTGCCCAGAATCCCCTCCAAAGAGGAAGGATCCTGTCCCAGGCTAAAATATTGGCTTTCTATGCCGAGTTTTGCGACCTCTTTCTGCATCTGCTGCAAAAAGTAAGACCCGGAATAATAACAGAGTTCTCTGGTATGCACAAACAAAATACGCTTGTTCATCTAGTAAGAAAGCACCTCCACGCCGTCTTCTGTCACAGCAACCTGATATTCCCATTGTGCAGACGGCTCTCCGTCTAAAGTGTAGACTTCCCAGCCGTTCTCCTGATCCGTATAAATACGCTCTGTTCCGGCATTAACCATAGGCTCAATGGTAAAGGTCATACCCGGTACGATCAGCATTTCCGTTCCCGGCTTGGTATGATAGCCAATCCATGGTTCCTCATGGAATTCCAGACCACAACCATGTCCACCGATCTCACGCACAACGGTATAACCGTTTTCTGCTGCATGCTGACAAACAACGGCTCCGACATCTCCCATAAATGACCATGGTTTGATCTCTTTTAGCCCCAGTTCCACACACTCCTTTGTAACCTCGACCAGTTTGCGTTTCTCCGGGCTGACATCGCCGATCATAAACATACGGGAAGAATCTGAAAAATAGCCGTTCAAAATAGTAGAACAATCTACATTGATGATATCCCCATCCTGTAAGATCACATCCTCCGACGGAATGCCATGGCATACCTGATCATTGATGGATGTGCAGACACTCTTTGGAAATCCTTCATAGTTCAAAGGTGCCGGGATGCCTCCCATCTCTGTCGTCACGCGATAGACAATATCATCGATTTCCTGTGTACTCATACCGGCATGGATCTGCTTTGCCACCTCATCCAAGCAGGCAATATTGATCTTGGCACTCTCCTTGATCCCCGCGATCTGCTCCGGTGTCTTGATAATCTCATGCGGTGGCACGATATGTCCCGCTCTCTCAAAGGACGCGATCTTATGATCGAACGCCTCATGACACTGTTTGTACTTTCTTCCGCTTCCACACCAGCATGGATCATTTCTTCCGATTTTCATTTTCATCACTATCCTTTTCATCCTGACCGTTTACATAATTTACTTTGTCGTGTTTTAAGGTGATATTCCCAACCGACACACGGTCCCATATCTTATCATTGATCTCTACATCCTGCTTTGCCAGCCATTTCTTATAGTAGCCGCCATTCCAGGAATAAGAGGTGTATGACCTGTCTTTTTTTGCAGCCAGGGCTGCCTGATATTTTTCTGCCAGCGCAATCCTTTGCATAGTCTCGACGATATACTCATCTGTCACCGGAAGGTTGTCCACCTGATCATCTAAAAGATCCATCCAGAAATCCGAGATCGTATTCTCCAGACTGCGTTGTTCGGAGGCATCCAACGTCATCCCTTCTTCCTGTGCCTTCTGATAATAAATATAATCATGGATCGCCATCTGCATGATCGTGTCCTTGGCATCCTGCCGGATAAAATGACCATCCACATGGAGATTCCAGTAATCGGCTGTATTGTCGGCATGATAGATCTGCGCCTGCTTTTCTACCTCGCGCTCCTCATAGACAACATAAAATCCCAGCCATTTCATCTGCACCGCCTGACCATCTACCGTAAATGCCGTTTCTTCCAGACAATCCCGATAGTCCAACTGCTGACGGCTCTGCCAGGAATATACCAGACCGCAGATGACAGCCACTATAATGATCGCAATGATAATATTTCTCGCCATCCGTTTCATCTTATGCGCCTTTCTCCCCATATCCTGCCTTTGTATTATAACACACGTCGAACGGTAATGATATTATGGCAATAGACAGACCGGTTATTGGTGATACCGGCAGAGGTACTCTGTGCCTCAACGATACGACCGCCGCCGGCATAGATCGCCACATGTCCTGCATAACATACAATGTCTCCCGGCTGCATATTGTTGACACTGACTTCTTGTCCGACACTACGCCATCCGTAAGAGGTCAGACGTCCGTAATTGATACCGAAATTTTTGAGAACATAATATACAAATCCACTACAGTCTGCCCCTGTATTCGGGTCTGTTCCGCCCCATACATAAGGATAACCGACATACTGATTGGCAAAGGCTACCACAGCGCTTCCGCTGACACCCGTTGTATTTGACGGATTCAGATTGCCGCCGCTGTTGGTGCTGCCCCCTGTATTGCCTCCCGTATTTCCACTGCCTCCATTATTGGAGTTGTTGGTATTGTTGGTCAGTGCCGCCAACTGACGCTGGCGTTCCAGTTCTGCCTGTCTGGCTGCCAGAGCCTTGGCATCGGCAAGTTCTGACTTGATGTCTGCCATCTCTCCCTGCTTCTCTGAGATCATGGCATTTAACTGTGCCTGCTGGTTGGCAAGTTGTGTCTTATTTGCCTCTAAGGAAGCCTTTTCTTCCTCCAGAGAAGCCTTAAGATCTTCCACCTCATCCTTTGCCGCCTGATAGTTTCCAAGGACCGTACGGTCATAGGTATAGACCGCATTGATATTTTCCAGACGGTTCAAAAAGTCCGAAATACTGCCGGACTCCAGAAGAACCGTCATGATATTTTCGTCACTGTTCTCATACATATACTGGATACGGACTTTCATGGAAGCATATTGCTGATCTACGGCTGCCTGCGCCTCGGCAAGGGTAGCCTCGGCATCTGCGATCTCCTGTGTTTTGCTGGAGATCTGGGATTCCAGATCGGTCATGTCTGTAACCAGGGAAACCATGTCTGCATCCAGTCCGTTCAATTCTGACTGGATACTGCTTTGCTCTTCCTCGATCTCGGAGATACTGCGGACAGCGCTCACCTGCATTGGACGTGTGAAAAGCATGGATCCTGCCAGACATACCGCCAGCACTCCCCGTCCCCCTTTATGTAAAGTAATTTTTTTCATATGCACCTCATTTGTTCTTATGCTTGCGCCTCTTTCCCTTCTTTTACAGACGCAGTGTTCCTTATATTATAATAGAAAAAAGCGCAAGCATTTGCAACCGGAAAATACTAGAAAACCATCTTAAGACATCAGATAAATATGTTTCATCACCAGCAGTTTTTGTCCTTTCTGCAAGGTCTCCTGCGTCAGATCGTTGGTTTCCATCAATTCCTGTCTGGTCGTGTGAAAATGTTTGGCAATCGACCACAGATCATCCCCCTCCTGCACGACATAACCGATCATGCCCGGCTCTTTCTGTAATTTTTCCAGATCCAGAGGTTCTTCCACCAGATCATCCGGGATCTGCAAGCGGTTGCGCTCAAACGCCATGATGGTCACCTGGATCTCCACCCGGCATTGCAGTGCCATGGCATCAGCCATGGAAGACTGGGTGCGGTAAACCCGGGCCTCGGCATCTATATAATCTCCCTCACGGACATTTCCGGCTTCGATCTCTCCGGCAAAAGGGATCGTCATGCGCTCATTGGCAAAAGGCTGGGTCTCACCTGCTGTCGCATATAGGACTTCCACCTCACAGACTCCCTTGATTGCAATGTTGCCTCCTTGCAGATGCACTTCCTGCAAATGCACCTGGCTCTGCGTATCACACAGATAAAGAACTTCCTTTCCGGCGCTGATCGTCTGCCGCCCCTCGGCTGTGAAAAGTGCCTCATTTTTCATTGCCACCTGCCAGAGTTCTTCCTCATGCCGGTGCACATGTAACTCTCTCGCCATACAATAGGCATCCTGTAAAAGGGCGATCTCCTCCTCCTGCCAGATAAAGAGTTCCACCTCCATACTGCACTCTGCCGCCAGATTGCGCAGTTCACCGTCCAGATCCTCTCTCGGTTCCAGCATGGTCTGGGTCCGCACCTGTTTTACCAGAAAGAAGCCATCCGTCAGCGGAATGTCACACTCCATCTGCGCAGAGACCGGCAGGCTGGTCTCATACCAGGCATACTTTTCCTCCTGCCCTGTCTCATACAGGGCAAAAAGATATAACATACCGGCGATCTCCACCCCCTCATTATTCTGTCGTATGCTCATCTGCTCCAAACGGACATCCTGCCACAAAAGCATATGGATATCCGGTTTTTCCTTGGGCAGGGTCACTTCCTGTTTAAAGCGCAGACGATCGCCCCGTCCTTCCACGTATTTTAAGATACGTCTTTCTTCTTTTTGCACCTGGTACTCTGCCGGACACTCACAATAAAGCGGTAGTTCCAGTTCCACGCCCTCGCAGATGCAGACAGTCACATTTGCCAGTCCCCGCAGAGACAACTTGCGTGAATTGATCACAACCACGCCCAGATCTTCCATCTGTGTTCTCACGGTCACGTTTTCCGACCGCATAGCCCCCTCGACATGCAGGCGCTCCGTAAAAGAGATGGATCCGTTTACCTGGTCTACCAGGCTCTCCCCACCTTCTCCCTGATACAAAATGGCAAACTGCATCTTGCCTTTGACGCTGACGTATTCCTCCTCCGGCACGACCTCCTCTACCACGATATTTCCATGGCTCTTGATCACATACTTGATGTCCGGCTTATACTCCGGCAGATTGTAATCCTCCTCTGCGATCAACTGCGACATGACCTCGATTGGCATTTTATTTTTATGTATTACCTTTGTCTCTAACTCCATACCATTCCCACCATTTTTCGTATTTGTATATAAGATATGAGACAAAACAGACGGATATGATTATTTTCTTATTGATAAAAAAGAACCGGACAGATCTGCCCGGTTCCCTGCTCTTATGAAATTAACATAGCTTCATGCGAATCTCTTTTGTAATGATGTCCGTATAACTGAAAGATAACAACTGAGAAGGCTTCTCCTCGGTATCATCTGTCAGGATCGTAAACACGCTTGGATAGGCTTCCTGAATAATGCCTTCCTGAATGTCTACCTTGTTGCGTCCCTTATCCAGCTGAATCACGACCTTGTTGCCACACTGCTGCTTAACAGAAGCGCGTACTTTATCAAAATCTGAATGTTCCATGAACAATGTACCTCCTAACATGGTCTCGTCTTGCGAAACGCATCTGTGGTATTATATCACTTCTCAGCGTAAAAGTCAAAGACTTCCTCGTAATACGGTAACATGATGTCATAGGTCGCCGTAAAAAGTTCATGCTTGGAGTCCGGAAAACGCACGATCCGGGTATTTCCGCTATTTTTTGCAAAATACTCCTGTCCTTCCGCTCTTACCATGGTGTCCCTGCCTGCCTGACAGAGTAATACCGGGATCTGTACCTTTCCTGCATCCCGTGCGATCTGCTTGGTCGCCTTGATGGACGCCCTGGTCCAGGCATAGGTACCGCCATAACTCGTATATTGCGGCACTTGCTCACGCTGGTTGAAAATATAGGCATAGCGCGGTTCCGAAGTCGAACTGCTGGTTGCGAACACATATACATGGTCAAAGCCCTTTTGGCCCGGCACATATTTTAAGTCCCAGCGCAGGATCTTGGAAAGCACCATCAGCACCTTGACCAGCCAGGTCGGGTTTTTGCCAAAATTCACCTGTAACATTGGGCTGGACAATACTGCCCTCTCAAAGACCTCCGGGTATTTTTCCAAAAACAGGGTTCCAATGGCACCGCCCATGGAATGTGCATACAGATAATACTTATGTGTCAGGCTGTGCTTTTTTACCACCTGTTCCATAAATTCATGCATGTCCTGCACATATTCCCCATAGTCCTTGACATAGACGCGATCCCACTCATGGATGCAGTCCGCACGGTCTGAAAATCCATGTCCCCGGTGCTCGATGAAAAAGACGGAATAGCCCATTTCATACATATAATACATGACCTCGTGAAATTTCCCTGCGAATTCACAAAATCCATGTGAGATCACGATGGATGCCTTTTCCTTTGGATGGATGGCATAATGCGTATGTATGCGCGTACCATCAAAACTGGTAAAGTATTCCTCTTGCAGATGTTCTGCCACCCATGGCTTGATCGTATCTTCCAGTCTTGCTGCAAAATCCTCATCCGAGATCAGCAACGCCTTCACGGCTGCTTTTGTTTCTTCTCTTGTCATCCCTTATCCTCCCTTGTACGTCTCCCTCTATTGCCCTTATCTTATCACGAACGATTTATCTTTACAAATAACTTTACCCTCTTATGGAAAGACCACCTGACCGTCTAAGATCTCCGTCTTTACCACGATATACGGCGTTGTTTCCCTCCGGCTGACATCCTCCCCTTCCGTCGGGCCGCTGATCTGCGTTTCAAAGACAATGGTATGTTCCGTCAGATATAAATCTTTTACGCTGATATTATAACCGCTGCTCTCGCGCGTACCATACCCCTTCGCCAGATACAGATACTGTCCGTCATCATAGGTCAGTTGAAATTCCTCCGTCTTGACCTGATCGATCTTTTCCCGCAATTCCTGTGGGATATGGTCGGTTCCCAGAACCGTATATTCCACATCCCGCAGTTTCTTTTCCTTGGTCTGTAAACTGCATCCGCTTGCCATCAGCAAGAGACAAAGGCAGCAAAAAATGAGTAAGCATCTTCGCTTCATAAATTACCCCATGGTTTTTTTCAAATTATATGCGGTGACTTTTTGAATATGAAGATTGTAATTTTGGAATATATGATTTATGATTAAGAAAAAGTTTTTGACACGGAGGGTGGTTACTATGTTACGAGCCATTATGGCATTATTATTTGCCTTTCTCTTTTTAGTCGTTGGCATTCCTGTGCTTGGCATCGAATGGCTTTATGGCAAGATCAATAAAAAAGGAGCCGAGTTGAGCAGTCTGCGCATTGTGCAGTGGGCCTTTTCCACGATCATCGGCATCTGCGGCACTGATGTCATCGTCAAGGGCGCAGAAAATATCCCTGCCGAGGAAGCCGTCGTCTATGTTGGCAACCACCGTAGCATCTTTGATGTCGTGATCGGTTATACACACTGTCCGGGGCTGACCGGATTTATCGCCAAGGATAATCTTGAGAAAATCCCACTCCTGCGCGTATGGATGCGCAGGCTTCACTGCCTTTTTCTGGATCGTACCAATCCCAGAGACGGTCTGCGTGTGATCCTCGCAGCCATCGATGATATCAAGCGTGGTATCTCCATCTTTGTATTCCCGGAGGAACGCGTACCAAAACCGGTCAGATGGCACCTTTCAAGGAGGGTACTTTCAAGATCTCCACCAAGACCGGTTGTGCCATTATCCCGGTTGCCATCACAGGCACCGATGAGATCCTGCGCAACCATATGCCATTTGTCAAAAAGACGACCGTTGTCTTTCACTATGGCAAGCCGATCTATCCGGATCAGTTAGAAGCGGATCAAAAAAAGCACATCGGCGCTTACACACAAAGTGTTATCGCAGATATGCTTTCTGAAGATAAAGATCTTATTCTGTAATTACTTTTACGATTTCCGTAAAGTTCATAAAGTGAGACGCCTTGATCAAAATGGTGTCTCCTTTTTTTATGTGCTGATCCAGGTCTGCCAAGAGGGCTTCCTTGTCAGCATAGGCGATCGCCTGCGTTTTGTCTCCATGTTCCTGCACATAGCGTACAATCTGTCCGGCAAGTTTTCCTGCTGTCAAAAGCAGGTCAATGCCATTTTCCACAACAACCTGCCCTACCTGATAATGGAGCATCTCTTGGTTCTCACCGAGTTCTCCCATGTCGCCTAAGATAGCGACCTTGCGTCCTGCCGCATGTCCCAGCACCTCTAAGGAAGCGCGCATGGACACCGGGTTGGCATTGTAGCAGTCATCGATCACAGTCATGCCATGTGCCTCGATAAAGTGGTTGCGTCCGGCTATGGTCTCCACCTGCTCTATCCCCGCAAGGATCTCCTGCTCGGACAAGCCCAGAAGTGTGCCTGCTGCGGTCGCCGCCAGTGCATTATAGACATTGTGCTCTCCCGGGATCGGAATGCTGACAGCATGTTCCCACTGCGGTGTATGAAGCAAGGCATCCACATGATCCACATGTCCTGCGATCGCAGATCCAAAAAACTCCTGCCCCTGCAAACCAAAGAAATGCTTCTCCATGCCCAAGGTATCTGCCTGCTGCAATTTGTCGTCATCCCCATTTAAAATGACTCGCCCGCTTGCCGGCATATGGGCAAAAACTTCTGTCTTTGCCTTGAGGATACCATCCCTGGTTTTCAGATTTTCCAGATGGCACTGTCCGATATTGGTCATAATGACCATATCCGGTCTTGCCATGGCACCCAATCGATCCATCTCGCCAAAATCGGAAATTCCCATCTCAACGACTGCAACCTGATGGGATGGGCGGATACAAAAGAGGGTCAGCGGTAGACCGATCTCGTTATTAAAATTGCCTTGGGTCTTTAAGACCGAAAAGTGCTGTCCTAAGACGGAAGCAACCATTTCCTTGGTACTGGTCTTGCCCACACTGCCGATAATGCCAATGACATAGGTATCGATCTGTTCCCGGTAATATGCCGCCAGATCTTTCAGTGCCTGCTCGGTATCTTTTACTACAATATAAGGTCCTGCTGCATCTTCTAAGACATGGTCTGATAAGACGCCAAGCACCCCCTTGGCAAAGGCATCCCCAATAAAGGAATGTCCATCCACACGCGCCCCACGGATCGGTATAAAGAGATAATCTTTCTCGACCTGACGGTTATCAATGACAACGCCTTGCACCTCTCGATCGGATAGATCAGATCCTTCTGCGCCGTAAAGCCTGCCGCCCAATGCCTGTGCAATCTTTTCTAATGTCATATTTCTCATGCTATGTCTACCTCTACTTTTCAAATCTCTTGAGCGAGATATCAATGATCTGCTGACAGAGTGCCGGGAAGTCTACGCCTATAACGGCTGCCTCCTGCGGTAAAAGGCTGGTCGGTGTCATGCCTGGCAGTGTATTTGCCTCCAGACAGAAGATCTGATCCTTCTCATTGAGTAAAAAGTCCATACGGGAATAGGTCTCCAAGCCCAGTGCTTCCACGACCATTTCGGCATAGCGCTGCATCTGTGCCGTAATATCCGCCGGTAAATCTGCCGGACAGGTTTCTACCGCACTGCCTGCTGCATACTTGTTCTTATAATCATAAAATCCCTGGATCGGTGCAATCTCAATGACCGGGAGTGCCTTACCCTCGATAACACCGACAGAGAACTCGCGCCCCTGGATATAATCCTCTATGACAACCTGATCTTCCCAGACAAAAGCATCCGCTAATGCCTTTTTGTACTCCGTCTCATTGTGCACGATAGAAACACCGATGGAAGATCCGCCACAAGCCGGCTTTACCACACACGGATAAGCCAGTGGCTGTCTCGGTGCGTCTGCCTCCTCCACGCTCAGGGAAAATCCCTGTGGACAAGGAACACCGTAAGACTTAAAAAATTCTTTGGAAATTCCCTTATCCATAGCGATCGCACTGCTCAAATAGCCATTTCCCGTATAACGGATGCCAAACAGGTCAAAGGCTGCCTGCACCTTACCATTTTCACCGTTCTCGCCGTGCAATGCCATAAAGACCACATCCGCTTTACGGCAGATCGCGATCACATTCGGTCCAAAGAAGCAGTCTGACTGGTCTGCTCTGGAAGCCTTGACCGCCGCGATGTCCGGTGCCGTATCCGGAATATCTGACACCTCCACACTTGCTTCCTCTGTATGTTCAAAAATATCACTAATATCTTCCTCTGTATCATGGTAACCCAGAAATACATCCAACAGCAAAACCTTGTGTCCCAGACTCCGCAAAGCCTTGCAAACCATATCTCCTGATTTAAAGGATACATCTCTCTCAGTACTCAGTCCGCCTGCCAAAACTACGATATTCATATCTTAACTCCTTGCTTTCTTAAAATGATGCCCTTATTATAGCATTTCAAAAAATCACAAACAAGGTTCTTCTATCCCATAGTCTTTTTTCGATCTGTGCCCGGCTTCCCTTTTCCTTGACCAGATGACAGTTCAGGTGATGCAGCAAGGTCTGCGCCCGATAATAAGCATCCATATCCTGCAACATCCGGTAGGCTTCCATCTGCAGGCGGAGCACATATAATACGGAAGAAAGTCCGCCTTCCTTTTGCAGGATGGCAATCGCCTGGTCGCAAAAATACAGAGCCTCCTTGGGCTTTTCCATCTCCAGCAGACAGACCGCCATATTATGGCAGAGCGCTGCCCGCACACTCCAGGACAAGCGCACATCCCCTGCAGACTTCTGCCCATAGCGGCAAAGACGCAGCAAGATGGATGCACTTTCCCGGTATTCCCCACGCCACATATGTCCGATGGCAAGATTGTTGAGGATCCAGAGCTGCACTTCCGACATTTCCGCAAATTCTATCTTATCCATCCCCTGTCGCCTTCTGGCCTTTCCCTGCGCATCACTCTCCCAGATGGTGCGGCAGCAGCCAGGTAATCTTCCTGTGGGATCGCTTCATTCATATAAAGCCAGATCACATGTGCCATGCCATAGAACTGGCGCTCCCGGATGTCCTGTGCCCCTTTCATTTTTTGTAATTTCAGAAGTTTCTCATCCACATGCTCTTTCTGCCATGTCTGTAAAGCGTGCAAAAGTTCGCGGCAGGTCTGCTCTTTTTCCTCCTCTTCCTGCCAATAGGCATAAGAATAGCCAGACTCCCCCAGACGCTCCATCAATAACTGATAGATCTGTCTGGACGGAATCTGGCTTCCATTTTCTACGCGTGATAAATAACCGGCGGTACAAATACCCTCCACCAATGCTTCCTGTGTCATCCCCTGTTCTATGCGGATCCTGCGTAGAATCCGTCCCATAGACTGTTCTTTCATATGCTCATCCTCCCCCTGATGGGGATATTATAGCATCCCGGGAATCTGCAGACCTAATGGCATTTTGCAAAAGCAGACGGCTATCCGCAAGATTTTAAAATTCCGGTTCGATCAAGCCGTATGTATTGCCCTTTCTCTTATAAACAACATTTACTTCCTCTGTCTCTGCGTTCAAGAATACAAAGAAGTCGTGTCCCAATAATTCCATCTGCACGCAGGCATCTTCCGGATACATTGGCTTAATACCAAATCTTTTGGTTCTGATGATACGGATCTCATCATCGTCATCCGTATCTTTTTCCAGATATTCCTGTGCAAAGAACTTCTCAGCACTCTGCTGCTTTGTCACGATCTTGTTACGGTATTTCTTTAACTGGCGTTCGATCGTCTCCACAACAACCTCAATGGAAACGTACATATCATTGCTAACCTGCTCTGCACGGATAACGCTGCCCTTGACCGGTATGGTTACCTCTATCTTCTGGCGTTCCTTCTCTACGCTCAATGTCACATGCGCCTCAGTCTCCGGTGCAAAATATTTCTCCAGTTTGGAGAGTCTCTCTGTCACTGCCTCCTTCAGTCCATCGGTAAGTTCAATGTTTTTCCCTGTGATTGTAATTCTCATGATGTCCATCCCCTTTTCACATTATATTTGATACCGTGTGAATATCATGGTTCAATTATAACATATTACGTTTTTAGGACAAGTAGTTTTCAGAAAAATAAAATTTATTTTATAAATTGTTCATACAGTTAGTTGCAACATATCCCCATATTTGCGCTTTATTCCGCTCTTTGTTATAGTGAAAATAAATTTAGATAGTATCAAAAGGAGAACGATCATGTATAAAGTTGCATTTGTATCCGGTGCCTCCCGCGGGATCGGACGCGCCATAGCCACAAGCCTTGCCAAAGAGGGCTATCATCTGGACTGGTCTGCCGGAAAAATCAAAAGATGCTGGAAGATCTGGCGGAGGATCTGCGCTCCGTCTATCATATCGAAGTCCTGACCTTTACCGGGGATGTCGGTGATCCCTCTTTTGTAAAGGCTCTTGCTGAAGAAATGCTTGCTCATTTTTCGCAGATCGATGTGCTTGTCAATAATGCAGGTATCTCCCATATCGGACTCCTGACCGATATGTCGGTCGAGGAATGGGATCAGATCCTATCCGTCAATCTGTCCTCCTGCTTCTACACTGCCAAGGCATTTGTGCCCACCATGGTGCAGAAGCAGAGCGGTCGGATCATAAATATTTCTTCCATGTGGGGCAATGTCGGGGCTTCCTGTGAAATCGCTTACTCCGCTTCCAAGGGTGGTATCCATGCTTTTACAAAGGCTCTGGCAAAAGAACTGGCGCCATCCCGGATCGCCGTCAATGCCATTGCCTGCGGTGTCATCGATACCGACATGAACAGTTTCCTAAGCGTAGAAGAACGTACCGACCTGGAGGCAGAAATTCCAGCCGGCCGCTTTGCCCAGCCGGAAGAAGTCGCCGAGGCTGTACTGCAAGTGATAAAGATGCCGACCTATCTGACCGGGCAGGTCATTTCCATGGATGGAGGATATATCTAAATCGCTCGTGGCGTTTTGCGTTCCCCTTATGCGTTATGTGAAATCCGGGCAAATTCAAATTCTCCTGTTCTATCATTTATTTAGTTACTAATGATAAATGATAGGAGAGGCACTTATGTCATCAATGCTTTTAGGGGAACGTATCACCAATCTCATGGAACTGCAAAATACCAGTAAAAAACAGGTTTGTGAATCGCTACATATCCATCCGTCAACTTTCAGCGGATATCTTTCGGGCAAACGTCAGCCAAGTTACGATATTCTTATGCGTATGGCAGCCTATTTCAACACGACCTGCGACTATCTGCTCGGTTACACACCACCACAAAATTCTATGCCGGACCTGTCTGATGATGCCGTTGCCATCTTGCAGGCTTGCGGCAATCTTTCACCGGAGGGACAGGACATCCTAAAGGATGAGATCAAACTGATCCTGCATCACTACCAAAAGCAGCCCAAGTAGTTTGATCCAGAGGCGCATATATAAGGTTGGAACAAGTAATTCAGGCTGCATCCGGTTGTGATGCAGCCTGTTTGTTTTGCCCTATTATGATAGATCGTGATATTTTCCCAAAAATTCCCTCGTCCTTTGATTTTCCGATTTAAAGAGTAATTCCGGTGTCGTTTCCTCAACGATAAGTCCCTTATCCATAAAGATCATCCGGTCAGAGACATCTTTGGCGAAATTCATCTCATGTGTCACAATGACCATAGTCATCTTCTCCGCCGCCAATTCCTTGATGACTTTTAAGATCTCCAGCGTCAGTTCCAGATCCAGTGCACTGGTCGGTTCATCAAAAAAGAGGATCGCCGGTTTGAGTGCCAGCGCACGCGCAATGGAAACGCGCTGTTGCTGCCCGCCGGACAACTGGCAGGGATATGCATCTGCGCGATCCGCAAGCCCCATCTTTTTCAGCAGTTCCCGTGCCTCTGCCTCCACCTGCTCTTTTGGACGCTTTTGCACACGGATCGGTGCATCCGTGATATTTTTTAAGACCGAAAAATGCGGAAAAAGGTTGAAATTCTGGAAAACCAACCCAAAACTTCCCATTGCCTGTTTGATCTGTGCCTTGTTCCCATAGACCGCCCTGCCATTTTCTGAGTGCACGACTTCCTGCCCCTGATAAGACAGACTACCGTCGTCCAGCGTCTCCAGAAAAGTCACACAGCGAAGCAGGGTGGATTTGCCGGAACCGGAAGGTCCTATGATAGAAACCACCTGTCCCTCGGATACCGACAGATCAATGTCTTTTAAAACTTCCACGCCGTCAAAAGACTTTTTTGCGTGTTTTAATTCTAATATATTCATCCAGATATCCTTCCTATCCTATTGGTAATATGCCATCTTCTTCTCGAAGAATTCCATGATCGCCGCCACAACAAAATTGAAAATGTAATAAAAAACGGCTGCAGCCACAAACGGCACCATGCTCTTTTGCGATGCCGCCAGTGCCTTTGCCTGCGTAAACATTTCCGCATAGGCAATGGAAAATGCCAGTGACGTATCCTTTACCAAGGTGATCACTTCATTGGTCACAGATGGCAGGATGCGCTTGATCACCTGTGGCAGGATGATGGTAAAAAAGGTCTGCGTCCTGCTATAGCCCAGCACCTTGGCTGCCTCGTACTGACCTTTTGGCATAGAGGCAATGCCACTGCGGTAGATCTCCGCAAAATAGGCTGCATAATTTAGGGCAAATGCAATGATGACCGCATACGCCCGGTAGGAGGACGAAATACTGATGCCAAAGATATAGTAGGGTCCAAAATAGACCACCAGAAGTTGCAGCATCAGCGGTGTCCCTCGCATGATCGATATGTAGATCCTTGTAATATTGCGCAGGATGACATTGCGTGACATCCGTCCAAACGCGATCACAAGCCCCAAAGGAAGGGAAAAAAGCAGTGTCAGCACGAAGATCCAGATGGTCGATAACATGCCCTCTGACAACTGCAATAGTATCAACTGTAAACTCATTTCATCACCTGATTATTTCAAAATACAAACATCGGAGTCAAACCATTTCTTGGAGATCTCGGCAAAAGTGCCGTCTGCGACCATTTCTTCCAGAGTCTTTTGCACCTGGTCGCGCAACTCTGTATTGCCCTTCAAAAATCCAACCGCATATTTTTCAGATGAGATCTGCTCATCCAGGATCACAAGTTCGTCTCCTTTGTCTGCCAACTGATCCTTGGCAACAAAAATATCCATGGCGATCGCATCCACTGCCCCACTTTCCAGATCCATAATGGCTGTATTATACTCGCCACTGTCAAAAGTTGTGCAAAGGAACCGGACAAGTCTGTATTTTCTTCCAGGGCTGACTGTGCGCTGGACTCTTTTTGCACTTCCACGATCTTGCCTGCCAGATCATCCAGACCGGAAATACCGGAGTCCTTGCGGACAACGACAACCTGTGAATTATCCATATAAGGATCTGTCCATGTGTATTTGTCCTCACGTCCATCCATGGTAAAGCCATTCCAGATGCAGTCGATCGTTCCCGACTCCAGTTCCATATCCTTGGCGTCCCAATCGATCGGCTGGTAAACGATCTCCTGTCCCATACGCTTTGCGCACTCCGCTGCCAGTTCCAGATCAAAACCTGTATATTCGCCGTCATCGCCTACATATCCAAAAGGCGGGAAATCCTGATCAAAACCGACAACAAACTTTCCATCATTGTTGGTGTCCTTTGCATCTGTTTTTTCTGCACTTGCAGACTTATTGCCACATGCCACCATAGAAAATGCCATCAAACCTGCCAAAAGTCCTGCCATAACCTTTTTCATCTTCATACCTGCGTCCTCTTTCTTCCTATACTTATTCCTAGCAGCCTATATACTTTAGCGTGCTAATATGTTAAAAGAGTATCATAAGCAAGTATTGATGTAAAGGATAACTTATTTATAAGCAGAAAGAATTTGTTCCAGATGCTCCTGATAAGACCTGCGCACTGTCTCCGGTCCCAGAATCTGAACCCCCGGTCCCAGACCTGTGATCCAGCCGAAAAACTGCGGACTGACCTCCACCTCGGTACGCACCAGGATATCCTCGTCCTCTCTGCGCATCCTTACCTCTGTGCCAAAGCGGTCGATCATAACGCCTGCCATGTATTTTGGCGCACGCAGGGTCACGATCTCCGCTGCTCCGGCAAACATACTAAAACGCTTCTTGGCATAGTCTGCTTTCTGGTCTTCGATCGCCAGGACTTCTTTGCTGCGTTTATCTTCCATCTCTTTTGCGCCCAGGATCTTGTCTGCACGGTAATGACGTACCGCAGATGCCTCCTCATCCCATGCCACAAGATAATAATATTCATTGTCCCACAGCAAAAAAGCCGGGCTGACCTCATACCATTTTCCTCCATGGCGCAGAGTCTGTTCTTTTTTATCATTCCATTCCAGATACTGAAAGGTCATTTTATGGTTGTTATCAATACACTGATAGATCTCGTCGATCGTGTAGTAGATACGCTCGTTTGCCATTTTGACACGATCCGACACAACGACCTGACGGTGAAGGTGTCTGCCCTGATAGGCGCTTCCCAGATGTTCGATCTTTTGCACCAGTTCGCGCGACTTTTTCTCTGTGATGAACTTTGACGCCGCCACCGCATCTACCAGCAGTTTTAATTCTGCCAGTTCAAAGGTCCGCTCCGCCAGATAAAAGCCATTCTGCTCCGGGGCTTTTTCAATATCCATCCCATAATCCTGTAAGGCACGGATATCGCGATAAATACTTTTCCGCTCTGCCACGATCTCCCTTGCCTCTAATTTCTCAATGATCTGCGCCGCCGTGATCGGATGTTCCTCATCCGTCTCCCGCAGAAAAATCTCCATTATATAAAGAAGTTTTTGCTTCTGATTTCCTACATTTGCCATCTGACACCTCGTTAAAAAAATAACTTTTAGATATGACCCATTTTTTTCCATTTGGGTATTGTAGCCGCCATTTTTACGTGCTATAATCATATCACAAAATAAATAAATTACCAGAGATGAGAGCAAGGTAGATAGGCGAATAGAATTCGCTTTATTTATCTTGCTTTTTTTATGCAAAGAAAGGAGTCGTTACATATGTATGATGTAGCAATTGTTGGTGCTGGCGTAGTCGGCAGTGCCATCGCAAGAGAATTATCCAAGTACAAAGTAAACGCATGTGTCATTGAAAGAGACGAAGACGTTTGCAACGGAACATCAAAAGCCAATAGTGCTATCGTTCACGCAGGTTTTGATGCTACCCCGGGAACCTTAAAGGCAAAACTCAATGTCAGAGGAAACGAGATGATGGATCAGTTGTCCAAGGATCTGGATTTCCCATTTAAGAGAAACGGTTCTCTCGTTGTTTGTACCAAGGATCAGGATCCAGCTCTTCTTGACGAATTATTAGAAAAAGGAAAGAAAAACGGTGTTCCGGATCTTCGCATCTTAGACCGTGACGAACTCATCCAGATGGAGCCAAATCTTGCTGATGATGTTGTCAAAGCACTTTTCGCTCCTACCGGTGCCATTGTTTGTCCGTTCCATCTGACCATGGCATTTGCAGAAAATGCAGCCGACAACGGCGTAGAATTTTTCCTAAATACAGAAGTAACAGACATCACAAAGTCTGATGATCATTACCTGATCAAGACCGACAAAGACACGATCGAGGCTAAGGTCGTTGTCAACGCAGCCGGTGTTTACGCTGACAAATTCAACAATATGGTAAGCGAACACAAGTTACAGATCATCGCCCGCCGCGGTCAGTACATGCTGCTTGACAAGAGCGCAGGCAACCATGTCAGCCACACCATCTTCCAGTTGCCTAGCAAGATGGGCAAGGGTGTCCTGGTTACACCTACCGTACACGGCAACCTTTTAGTCGGACCTACCGCAGAAGATGTAGACAATAAAGAAGGTATCAACACGACAGCAGAAGGACTTGGTTCTTTGGGAGCAACCAGTGCACAGTCTGTCAAGAACGTCCCTCTCCGTCAGGTCATCACATCCTTTGCCGGACTTCGTGCTCATGAAATTGGCGGTGATTTCGTTATTGGCGAAGCAGAAGATGCAGAAGGCTTCTTCAACGCAGCCGGTATTGAGTCTCCTGGTCTTTCTTCCGCACCAGCCATCGGCGAAATGGTAGCCACACAGGTTGCAGAAAAGTTGGGATTAGAAAAGAATCCTTCTTTCAACGGACACCGCAAGGGCATCCTCAATCCGGCAACCCTTTCTATCGAAGAAAGAAATGAACTCATCAAAAAGCAGCCGGCATACGGAAACATCATCTGCCGCTGCGAAATGATCACAGAAGGTGAGATCTTAGATGCGATCCACAGAACCTTAGGTGCCAGATCCTTAGACGCTGTAAAGCGTAGAACAAGAGCCGGCATGGGACGTTGTCAGGCAGGCTTCTGCTCACCGAAAACAATGGAGATTTTGGAGCGCGAAGTTCCAATGAGCATGTTTGATGTAACTAAGAATGGTAAAGATGCCAAGATCGTATTTGGTTACAACAAGAAGATATAAGGAGGAGCACGAAAATGAAATATGATTTAGTCATTGTTGGTGGTGGTCCTGCAGGTCTTGCTGCTGCTATCGCTGCAAAAGATAATGGAATTGACAGTATTTTAATTATTGAAAGAGATCGTGAATTAGGTGGTATCTTAAACCAGTGTATCCATAATGGTTTCGGTCTTCACACTTTTAAAGAAGAATTGACCGGTCCGGAGTACGCATCACGTTTCATTGCCCAGGTAGAGGAACGTGGCATCGAGTACAAGTTGAACACCATGGTCATGGATATCTCAAATGACAAGGTTGTTACCGCCATGAATTCTACCGATGGTATGTTTACCGTAGAGGCAAAGGCTGTTGTACTTGCTATGGGATGCCGCGAGCGTTCCCGTGGTGCGCTCAATATCCCGGGCTATCGTCCGGCAGGTATTTTCTCAGCAGGTACCGCTCAGCGTCTTGTTAATATCGAGGCTATATGCCTGGCCGCCGCGTTGTCATCTTAGGCTCCGGTGATATCGGTCTGATCATGGCACGTCGTATGACTTTAGAGGGAGCAAAGGTTCTCGCTGTTGCCGAACTGATGCCTTATTCCGGTGGTCTGAAGAGAAATATCGTACAGTGCTTAAATGACTTCGATATTCCACTTTACTTATCTCACACCGTTGTTGACATTCAGGGTAAAGAACGTGTAGAAGGCATTACCATCGCCGAGGTCGGACCGGACCGCAAGCCGATCCCTGGCACAGAGATCCACTACGATTGCGATACCCTGCTTCTGTCTTGTGGACTTTTACCGGAAAACGAACTTTCCAAGACCGCAGGTGTAGACCTCAGTCCTATCACTTCCGGTCCTGTTGTAAATGACAGTTTAGAGACCAACATTCCGGGCGTATTCGCCTGTGGTAACGTACTTCATGTACATGATCTGGTTGACTTTGTTTCACAGGAAGCAACCAATGCCGGAAAGAATGCTGCAAAATACATCAAGGAAGGCGAAGTTACTTCTGCAAAGCAGATCGAGATCCTGCCGGTTGACGGTGTCCGCTATACCGTTCCAAAATATGTACGTCCGGAAGTAATGGATGACACTTTGACGGTTCGTTTCCGTGTAGGTCAGGTCTTCAAGGGCTGCGCGATCGCTACCTACTTTGGAGATACCTTGATCTCCAAGAGAAAACGTCCGGTTATGGCACCGGGTGAAATGGAGCAGGTTGTTCTGAAGAAATCACAGTTGGCAGAGTACCCTGACATTGAGAACATTACAATCAAGATTGAGGAGGCATAAGGATGGAAACAAGAGAATTGATTTGTATCGGCTGTCCTATGGGATGCAGCCTTAAGGTTACATTAGAAAATGGTCAAGTTACAGAAGTGACCGGAAACACTTGTCCAAACGGCGATAAATATGCCAGAAAAGAATGTACGAATCCTACCAGAATCGTAACATCTTCTGTCCGCGTCAAAGGTGGTAAGATCAACATGGTTTCCTGCAAGACCAAAGAAGATATTCCAAAAGGCATGATCTTTGATATCTGCAAGGCTCTGGAAAATGTAGTTGTTCCTGCACCGGTTGCCATTGGTGATGTTGTTCTTGCCAATGTCTGTGACACAGGTGTTGATGTCGTAGCAACAAAGAATGTAGACGTAAAGTAAGAAGTCTTTTTTGAGAAGATACGGAGTAAAATGTAAGGGGTTTTAATAAGGGAGATAAAAGAGAAGCCGTTGGGGGACGGCTTCTCCTTTTTTTATCTAAATACTGTCCAAATCCGGTAAAAAATGTAGGTGTCGTCCTGTGTATCTATGCTATAATAAGATTTATGCGTTTATGGATTTATACAGGAAAGGATAAACACTATGAATCAGGATAAAGAATTTTTAGGAACCCAGCCTATCGGTAAATTGTTATTTAAACTGGCTATCCCAACCGTCATTGCCCAGTTGGTAAATATGCTCTACAACATCGTTGACCGCATTTATATCGGTCACATCCCGGGTGAAGGCAGTCTTGCCCTGACCGGCGTAGGTGTCTGCATGCCTATCATCATGATCGTATCTGCCTTTGCATGCCTTGTCTCTGCCGGCGCTGCACCGCGTGCATCCATCGCCATGGGAAAAGGCGATCACGAATCTGCAGAAAAGATCCTCGGCGGTTGTGTTACACTACAGATCATGATCTCACTGGCACTTACCATCGTCATCCTCATCTGGAACCGTGATCTTCTCCTACTCTTTGGAGCCAGCGAGAACACAATTTCTTATGCGACTTCTTATATGAGCCTTTATGCGCTCGGCACTATCTTTGTCCAGATGACTCTGGGCTTAAATGCCTTTATCACAGCACAGGGCTTTGCCAAAGACGGCATGATGACTGTCCTGATCGGTGCCGTCATCAATATCATATTGGATCCGATCTTTATTTTTGCCCTGCATATGGGTGTTCGCGGTGCTGCCCTTGCTACCATTCTTTCCCAGGCATGCTCCTGTATCTGGTGCATTTATTTTCTGCTCGGTAAAAAGACCTTACTGCGTATCCGCAAGGCAAACTTGCGCAGCGGACTTCCCCTCATGCCGGCTTGTGTTGCCTTAGGGCTTTCTGCCTTTATCATGCAGTCTACAGAGAGTATCATATCCATGTGCTTTAACTCTTCTCTGCTCAAATACGGCGGTGACGTTGCAGTCGGTGCCATGACCATCCTGACCAGTGTCATGCAGTTTGCCATGCTGCCATTGCAGGGTGTCGCACAGGGTGCCCAGCCGATCACCAGTTACAATTTCGGTGCCAAGAACAGTGCCCGTGTCAAAAAGAGTTTCCAACTCCTGCTGATCACCAGCCTGACCTACTCTGTCATCCTCTGGATCTGCGTGCAGGCATTTCCGCAGATTTTTGCCGGTATGTTTACAAACGATGCCAGCCTTTTAGCCTTCTCCGCTAAGGCTCTGCGCATTTACTGTGGTGCACTCTTTATGATGGGTATCCAGATCGCCTGCCAGATGACCTTTGTTTCCACCGGCAATGCAGTCTGCTCCATCATTGTTGCTATCATGCGTAAATTTGTGCTCCTGATCCCGCTCATTTACATTCTGCCACATTTTCTTGCCGACAAGACCAGGGCTGTTTACACTGCGGAACCGATTGCTGACATCTTAGCCGTCACCTTTACGATCATCCTCTTTACCGTCCAATTCAAAAAGGCATTGAAAAATTTAGGGCAGGCATAGATACATGAAACGAACGATTGACTATCAGATCACAAGAGCAGATGAAGGTATACGCATCGAGCAATTTTTAAGGCGGCAGGGCTTCTCCGGTCAGAATCTGACACTCATCAAGCGCATGCCTCAAAACATCCTGCTCAACGGTCAATTTGTCTATATGAAGGACAATGTCCATGCCGGCGACCACTTGCGCGTCCAGATCAATGAGGAGGCTTCTTCTGAAAAGATCCCTCCCGTAGACCTGCCACTGGATATTATCTATGAGGATGAGGATATCATTGTTCTCAACAAGGCAGCCGGCATGCCCATTCATCCTTCCATGGCAAATTACGAGAATTCACTTGCAAACGCTTTGGCATATTACTATGAGAAACAGGGCAAGCCTTTTATTTTCCGATGTACCAACCGTCTGGATCGCGACACATCCGGTCTTACCATCGTTGCAAAGCATTTAGTAGCATCCAGTATCCTGTCCGATGCTGTGGCAAAAAAGGAGGTGCGACGGGAATATCTTGCCATTTGCAGTGGCATCCCGGATCCCACCACCGGCACCATTGATGCTCCCCTTGCCCGGGTAGACGGAACCATCCTTGCAAGAGAGGTCGATTTTTCGTGTGGCGATCGTGCCATCACCCATTATAAAGTCGAAAAGGCACTAAACGATCACGCCCTTGTCTCCCTGCAACTGGAAACCGGTCGCACACACCAGATCCGCGTACATATGAAATACATCGGGTATCCTCTGATCGGCGATTATCTCTACAATCCCGATATGCGCTATATGAAGCGGCAGGCACTCCATTCCTATCGCATGTCCTTTATTCATCCGATCACAAAGGAACCTATGACCTTTACCGCAGCTCTGCCACAGGATATGGAGGATGCACTTATTTGTCTTTGTCCAGACAGGTTATAACGCTTTTCTACTTGTTTTGTGCTACAATCATGACAATAGTAGGTTGATTTTACAAGGAGTATTCACATGAAAAAAGAATTTAAAGAGGCATTGGAGGACTCTCCCATCATTGCAGCCATCAAAGATGATGCAGGACTTACCCGCTGTCTGGACTGTGACAGCCAGATCATCTTCATTCTTTACGGCGATATCATTACCATCCCTTCCATCGTAGAAAAGGTAAAAGGCAGTGGCAAACTGGCATTTGTACACATGGATCTGATTCAGGGGCTGAGTTCCAAAGAAGCAGCCGTTGACTATATCTCCAAATTTACCAAAGCTGACGGCATCATTTCCACGAAAGCCCCCCTGATTTCCAGAGCCAAGGATTTGGGCTTGTGTACCATTATGCGTTTCTTTTTTATCGATTCCATGGCATATGACAGCATTGAGAAACAATTAAAAAACACAAAGCCTGACGTTATAGAGGTCTTGCCCGGGCCAATGCCAAGTGTCGTCCGCCGCATCCGCAAAATGAACCACCAGCCGCTGATCTCCAGCGGTCTGATCAGTGAAAAGGAAGACGTCTACGCACTTATCGATGCCGGTGCAACTGCTATTTCAACCACCAATCAAGATGTATGGTTTTATAGATATAAGATAGGAGAATCATATGAAAAGAATCAAACAATTTGAGCGCACCGACCGGGATATTACCAATGCTCTCTTACTTCTGCTGGAAAAGAACCGTTTTGAAAAAATCACTGTGGCTCAGATTATTGAAGAAGCCGGGATCAACCGCTCTACCTTTTATCAGCACTTCAGCGATAAATACGAGATCGTTGAGCGTCTGCAGACCAAGTACCTGGATGAATTTGTCGCTGTGGCACAGTCTGTCGGCGCCATGGATAATCCGGATCTCAATGATTATGCTATCGCACTGCAGGCCTATTTTCAAAAAAACCGCTCCATTTTGAAAAAGATTTTTTCCATACAGTCTAGTTCTCTTCCGCTCAAAGACCGGATCCGTCAATATCTGGAAGAGATGTTGGGGAAAAATCTTCATCAGATTTCACCTTTAGAAGCCAGTCTCTTCGCCGGAATGACCATAGATTATATGCTCTACTATCTGAATCTGGATTCCTGCCTTGACACAGATTTTATCAATCTCTTTTTCCAGACTTTTTATAATATGGCAAAAAACTTCTTCCGCCTGGAGTCACCCGAGTCAGAAGAAGCCTTTCAAAATCTTTTACAGAACTATTCATCCCGTCACTTTTCTGTAGCTGACAAACCTGTCTAAGCCTGTGTTTTGTATTTTTCAAAAAAAGCTATGGTATCGCGCAGAACTTCACGGCTTTCTTCCGTGCCACGTCCTGCTGTTGCAAAGGCATGAAAGCAGTCCGGATAAGACTTATACTGACAAGGGCTGCCCTGTTTTTCCAACTTGTCCACAATTATCTTCTGATCCACTGCCAAAGACTCCGATTCATCCCAGGCTAAGAGCACCGGACAAAAGCCATGCAAATCATCCAGATACGGGTTGGCATACACATTATCCAGATCCTTTTCTTCCAAAAGCATATCTTTCAGTGTTTCCAAGCCGTCCGGCGTCACTGTAAAGTCTTTATTGCCCTCAAAATGACGATCAATGCGCCCAGCGAAATCAATCGGTGCAGAATATGGTACAATGCCTGCCGGTTTCTTAACCTCCTCATCACGACACTTCATCATGGTTGTAATACATAGGTAGGCACCTCCTGATTCCCCGATCAGGAAAATCGGTGTATTCTTGTGTTCCTCCAAAACTCCCTGATAAAAAGCAAAGGCATCATCCACAGCCGCCGGGAATCTATTTTCCGGAGCCAGCCGGTAATCCAGTGTATAGACATCCCGCTTCGTTTCTGCCGCCAGCATAGAGGCATAACCTCTGGACGAAAAGGCATTACCACAGATCAACCCGCCGCCATGGATATAGATAATGATATAGTCATCTTTCTTTTGCTCCGGTCGATTGATCTCTCCGGTCACTCCACCGTAGGTAACCGGAAGGAACTCTATGCCTGGTTCTGCCGGCATGCGTTTTTGCGCTGCGAAGACCACTTCACGCAAATTCAAAGGATCCATCTTTCCGTCAAATTTTGGTGCAAAGCCTTTCTCCATCATCATCTTCATTCCTGTTTTTAATGTTTCCATTTCTTGACTTGCCATCATTGACCTCCTAAAAATTATTTTTTCTAGGATTAATATAATAGGTTCTATGACATCTTCTCACCATTAAAAAAGCATTTATGTGTGTTTATCATACACTTTGTTGTTTTTGTATGTTTAAATACATAGAAAAAATGTGCCTTTTATACAAAAAATCCGACAGCCGGGCAATATCACATGCCACATCTGTCGGATTCCATTTCATATTTATTTCCCAGACTTATGCTTTCTCTACTGCACTTTCTGCCGGCTCATCACCCTTGAACACTACCTTCAAAAGGATTGGGGTGATCAGCGTGGTGACAATAACGACCAGAATGATCGGTGCAAACAGATCTTCGCTGATCAGTCCGACCTGACGTCCTTTTTCTGCAACGATCAGGCAACCTCACCTCGGGAAATCATACCAACACCTGTCTGCAAAGACTCTTTCCATGTAAACTTGCAGACCTTTGCGCCAAGTCCGCATCCTACCATCTTGGAAATGATAGCGATAAGTGTCAGGATCACTGCAAACAGCCATATCTTTAAGGTCATACCACCAAGGGTAACCTTTAAACCTACACTGGCAAAGAAGATACATGAGAAGAATACAGTTGATACATCGTGGATCTTGACATCAACATAATCTCTGATCTTTGACTGGCATAACATAACACCGGCAAAGTATGCACCGGTAATATCCGCGATACCAAAACCGATCTCTGATACATAGGCTAAGATAAAGCAGAATGCAATGGCAAAGATCGCCACACGTCTCTTGTGGTCATTTTTTTCGATCGCAAACTCCAGACGGCTGGTAACCATAAAGAGGATCAGGATCAATACAAAGTATAATACAATCTTGATCAATACGGTTGTTGGCTTTACGGAAGTATCCTTCATGCTGGAAACAACAGCCAGAACGACCATACCCAGGATATCATCGATAATGGCTGCACCCAAGATCGTCATACCGACCTTGCCGGACAATCTGCCCATTTCTCGCAGAGTTTCTACCGTGATACTAACGGAAGTCGCCGTCAGTACAACACCGACAAACAGACTCTGTAACATCTGATCGTAATTGCTCAGATCCTCGCCAAAGTAAAGTGCATAACCGATCATACCACCGATCAGAGGTACAATAACACCGATCAATGCCGTAACAAAAGAGGCTCCGATATTGGCCTTTAATTCCTTTAAGTCTGTATCCAGACCTGCGGAGAACATAAGGAAAATAACGCCCATCTCTGCCACATATGTAAGCAGTGTACCGGTATCGCCCTCCATAGACATAAGTCCCAGTGCAGAAGGTCCTAAGATCACACCTGCCAAGAGTGCTCCTACAACCTCCGGCAAATGTACTGCCTTACACAGCAGTCCCAATACTTTTGTCGAAATTAAAATCAAAGCAATCCAAAGTAAAAATTCGTAATTCATAACGCTCACCTTTTCTTTCTTTCATTTTATATATTTGTAAAACCATATGGTTTCCTTTGAACCGCAATTATTTTACTCCTATCATATTCCTAATGCAAGCGTTTATGGGTTTTTCCACACCTTGATGAATTCGCCTCTTATTCCCATAATCTTACTGCCTAGTAGTGCAATAATTTTTCAAATAAATCTTCTCTTTCTTTGGTAAGATCACTGTTGTGAAATTCGATTTTTCCTTGTCTTCCGGTCGCTTCCCGCAAAAGGCCGTCCACAGCAAGCCGTCTGCGCATTTCCCGCGCTGTCCCGGCACCGCCGTCAAAGATCTCCACCTGATCGCCAACGATCCGTTCGATGACCTTGCGCACAAAAGGATAGTGGGTGCATCCCAAAACGACCGCATCCAGATTCTTTTGATAGGGTTCCAACAGATCGCGCAGGAAACCATAGAGTTCCGGGCTGTCAATATTGCCCGCTTCCACAAAATCCATAAGTCCCGGACAGGCAAGCGGCATCACGTTAGCATGACCGCCAAATTTTTCAATCAAATGATGCAGTTTTTCTTCCCGGATCGTGATCGGTGTCGCCATCACAAGGATATTGCCCTGAGGATACTTTTCTGCTGCCGGTTTGACTGCCGGCTCGATCCCTACCAGCGGCAGTTCCGGGTACATGAGGCGCAAGACGCGCACCGCCGCACTGGTAGCCGTATTGCAGGCGATCACAACGCCCTTGGCTCCCATTTTCATAAAATCTTCTGTATGTGCAATGGTGAGTTCGCGCACTTTTTCTGTACTCTTTGTCCCATACGGTGCATTCTTAGAATCACCAAAATAATAAAAATCTTCTTCCGGCATCGTTTTGATCAGTTCACGCAAAACACTGACTCCACCCATGCCAGAGTCAAACACCGCGATCGGTGCTTCTCTTTTATCCATCATCTGCCCCTTTTCTGTCTGCTTTTCCCAGACTACAAGATATAAATGTAAAAAGCCTTGATCCATATCGAATCAAGGCTTTTCTTAAGAGCGGGTGATGGGAATCGAACCCACGTATTCAGCTTGGAAGGCTGATGTTCTACCATTGAACTACACCCGCAGATGCCCAGTTCCGGAATCGAACCAGAGACACGAGGATTTTCAGTCCTCTGCTCTACCAACTGAGCTAACTGGGCTCGTCGTTTCACAACAACAAGTTGATTTTATCGAAAATCCCCCTGCCTGTCAAGAACTTTTTCGATATCTGACAGGCGGGAAAATCATCATCCCAGACTAAGATGGCATGCGGCTTTCGTGACAGGTAAAGTAAACGATCTGCCGCTCCTTTGCTATGTCAGCAAGAAGTTTTAAGGCATGCGTAATCTTTTGCTGGTCTAAATTGGTAAAAGGATCATCCAGTACGATCACCGGCTGTTCCTTATGATACAAGACATCCACCAGGGCAAATCTGGCACAAAGCCTACCAGATCCTGATAGCCATGGCTCAAATAATCACTGGAATGGGTGCTTCCCTGACTCAGCACCTGCACGGACAGATCCATGGTAATATCAAAATCCATATCCTTGACGGAGTCCTTATATTTATCATCCAGAATCGCCATATAGTGTTCCATGCCCTGACGCAAAGGCCGCATATAAGTAGACAGGAATTGCTCCTTGGCGATCTTTAAATATTCTTCGGTCTTGGTAAGCAGGTCTACCTTGCGGTCGCACTCTGCCTTTTCCTCCAGAAGTACATCACGACGGTTCTCCGCATCTTCAATGCCGTCCAACTCGACTGACAACTGGTGCAGCGACTCTCGATCCTGTGTGATGCCCTTTTGCATATCCTTGATCTCCTCATCGATCTGTACCTGTTTCTCCTGTAACTGCTCGACAGAAAGCGCGATCTCCTCTACCTGATTATCCTCGGCAAATGCCTGGATCTTTTCCTGCAAACTAGCGATCTCTTCCTGTAACTGACCATAACGCTGCCGTTTGCTCCAGATCAGATGCAGTTGTTCCTGCAGGGAAGTTCCTTCTTCCAACGGAAATCTGCCCAGATATTTTTCCAAAAGCCGCTTCTGTTCCTCCATGGTCAGACGGATCAATTCCAACTGCTTACGGCAGTGAATGTATTCCTCATAGGCATTTTTATCTTTCTTCAACTGTTCTAAAAGGTCTGCCTCATTGCCCTCATGGTAAAGATCCATGTGATATACCTGGGCATATCGGTCTAATATAGTATAAAGTTCCATGCGCAGATCAGCCATTTCCTCTACGGCATCTGTTGTCTGCGCTGTCGCCTGATGCTCCTCATCCCGCAGGCGCACATAATGATCCAGATTAACACGTATCTCATAAACCATCTGCTGCATGCTGTCTGCCGGTGTCAGTTTAAAATCGGCCAAAAATGCTTTACAACGGATTGCTAAGACTTCTCTTGTTTCCCGGCTCTGTGCCAGTGCCTCCGCAGCCTCTGCGAGTTGTCCCTGCAAGTCTTCCTGCTTGTTGCGATGTAAAGATCGTATTCTGCCGATCTGCATAATAGCGGCTACTCCTGTCGCTGCTGCGCCGACAAAGCAAAGAATCTGATAGATCGTACTGCCGTCTGCTTCCGGGGCAAGGATCCGGAAAGAAAATCCTCCCAGGAGTAAGGCTGCAAATAAAATAAAAAGCACTAGAACCCCTGCCGTCTTGCCCGCTGTCCTGCCGGTCTTTTGTGCCATATCCACACGTGCCTTGATGTTTCGATAATTCTCATCCTGCTCCACGATACGACCATCCAGACGCGACAGTTCCACAACGTCCTTTTCTATCTGGGATAATTCTTCCTCCGTCGGAACCTTATTGGCAAAGAAGTATTTTAACTGATCTAACTGTGCCGTTGCCTCCTCAGACAACTTGGAGTGTTCTCCCTGCATCCGCAATTCCTGCACGCGGACAGACATATCCTTCCACTTGGAAAGATCCTCCTCATCCGGTACTTGGTCCCCAAAGAGGTCTTCCCACTTCTTGATCTGCTGCTCCGGCGGCAATTTGATCGCTAGGTCTTTCTCTGTCCGCCGGCTCATGTCATACTGACGCTCCACATCTTCCAGTTTTGCGTGTTCTTCCTCACTTGGCAATCCGGTCGCAAAGAAATCATCCAGGACATTCATTTCTTCCTGCTGTTTTTCCAAAAATTCTTTTTGCTGGCGATATGCCCCCATATCCTGCTCGCGCTTGCTCTGCGTGCGGATGGCTTCCGTGATACGGTTCTTTTCTGCCTCCATCCAATTTAAGGACTTTTTCTTTTCCTCTAACTTGTCAAACTGCTTGCGGTAGCCGTCTAAGATCGCCGCCTTCTTATCGATCACTTCACTGCATCTGCTGATCTCTTCCTTGATGACATTGATCTTGCCGTTGTTGACCTTGCTCCGCCTGGTATAATTTTTACGCACTTCACTGACACGGTTCAAAGCCTCATCAAAATTGTTGATATCGTCCTTTGCCGATGCCAGATTTCCCATCTTGGCATTCAGACTGTCCGTCATCGCCGTCGATACCGATGCCTGCGGGATAAAGATACTTTTTTCAAAAGAATCCCGATCTACCTGAAAGAGTTCCTCACCCAAATTCTGTGAAAAATCGTCACAGGCTGCCCCGGTATTGGTATCGATCAGAGTAAAGGTGTCATCCTTATCCGTCTTGCCAAAACTACGCTCGACCCGATAGCGCTTGCCTTCTGCCTCAAAGATCAGATAACCGCCACAGACACCGCCATCCCAAGGCATATAATGCTTGCGCTCGGTCAGCATCTTGGTGCGTGCCGAATAGTCCATGCCGTAGAACATGGCTTTCAAAAACACACTAAAGGTCGTCTTTCCCCAGCCATTTTCCTGACACAGGGCATTCATGCCGTCAGAAAAATCGTAAGACCATTCTTTGATTGTCCCAAATCCGGTAATATAACAGGAAATTAACTTCATACTTCTATGTCCTCGCCCATAATTGCTTTCATGCCCAACTCAATAATGGCTGCTCTCTCATCTTCCGACATATGCTGTCTTTCCATCAGACGGACAAACTCTCCTTTGAGAGACTTGTCATTACGGAAACTTTCATAATCGATCTGTACCGATGTGCGATCATATACCTTGATAAAAAAGAAGTCCTGATCCAGACTGCGGCGCAGGCGCTCGCAATCAATATCCGTATCTATATTTGTCTCACCGGTCACGATGATCTTGATCAGATCCTCCGATGAGATATCTTTCACACATTCCTTGGCAGCACGGATGATCGCCGCCATATCCATCGTCGGATCGACCTCTACTTTGACTTCATGCAGCATCCTTTTTGCGATCGGCACAAATTCCGTATGGATCTTGCCCTCGGTGATATCCAAAAGGACAAAGCCCTTCTCTCCGCACTCATCAAAGCCGCGCCCTTCCAGACAACCACTGTAACAATAAACGCCGCGGTCATCCAGCCTTTCCTTTTTGTAGGAATGGATATGTCCCAAAGCAAGATAATCGATATACTTGCCCCGCAGCATGGATAGGTTTACGACCTCTGTCCGGTCATTGCCTGATAGTCCGATTCCTGCCCATGCAAAGCGACAATATTGACACGGTTCTGGTCCAGCACCAGATTCATGCCCAAGGTCTGACTGTTTTCCTTGACCAGTTCCATGCCGGTAATGACCACATCCCCATAATCATAGGATGTCCATTCGTCCGTACCAAAGAGTTTTAAGTTGGTGATATCCTCCTGCTCGGATAATTCTTCCACAAAATCCAATTGATCGTGGTTGCCCCTGATATAGCAAAAATCGATCTGCGGATGCCCCTTGATCTGCTCGATCACACGGGTCTTTGCCGTCTTTCGTACATTGGGCTTATCAAACAGATCTCCGGCGATCAGGATCACACGCACGTCCTGCTCTGCTGCATACGCCACCATACGCTCAAAAGTATCCAGCAATTCATCCCGTCGCATGCCGGCGGCTTCCCGATCCAGATTGCTTTCCATCTTGGAATCCAGATGCAGATCTGCACAATGAATTATTTTCATATTGCTACCTCATTTATAAACGTCTCATACCATGTAGATTAGTATACCACATACTCCTATGGCTTGTCTGTCAAAAATTGTCTCATTCCAGCGGTTTGAATGCTTCCATAGCCTCCCGATTGACGCGTTCTACTTCCTTTTCCAGATCCCTTGCCGAAAATCGCCTTGCCCCTTCGCCAATGACGATCATCTGCTCTCGGCGATCCGATGTTGCCACCGTCACCTCGTATTTATCCGCCATATCATGGGTCGTGCGCTCAATATAGGCATCTGCCGTCTCCGCCTCCCTGGTGTAGACTACATGGATATTATGATAATCCACCACTTCTTCCACATGACCACGCACCCGATAGGCATCGAAAACAACGATCACTTCCTGTCCCACATGTCCCTGATAATTGCACATGATATCCAGCAGTCTGCCTCTGGCTCCGTCAATGCTGGTCTTGGCGATCTCATCCAACTCTTTCCATGCAAAAATGACATTATATCCATCGACCAGAAGATATTTCTTTCTGATCGCAACCTTCTTGTCCCTGGCGTGTGCCTTTTGATAGGCTTCGCGTGCTTCCTGCATCCGGTCTTTTTTGTCTGCATCGATCACACGCTTCTCTGCGCCCGGCAATCGCCGCTTGATCTCCCCAAATTCACGGACAAAGATCTCTTCCAGATCCGACTCCAGTCCGCCGTAACCGTCATAGCCCTGGGGCTGTCCCTGCCGCATGGCTTCCGCCCTCGCCTTGGCTGCCGCAATGACCTGATCCATGCTCGCTTCCTGCTTTTTCTCATACAGATAGGACGCCATCGGCATATGCATCTTGTCCTCGACCTCGTACCAAGGCACCAGATAGCCTGCCCCGTGACCACAAAATACCGAATCACAGGTATTGCGCAGATCCTTATCCGGGTCATAGGCAATCTCTGCTACCACCTCATCCTGATTGTGGCACGGAAAATAGCCTTCCAAAGCAAGTGTCATCTGCCCTAGACCACCGGTTACCTGCGCCAGCACTGCACCGTAGTCCCGCATGAGGGCTACCGGCGCGATTCCCTGCAAGACGGCTGTCTCATTTTCTAAGATTGGTGCGTCGAACTTGCCATACATCCTGCTCATATCCGTCATAACACGTCCCAGCGCCTGCTGCGGCATCTCGATCCGCACCCGGTAATATGGCTCTAAGAGCACGCTCTGCGCCTTGCGCAGTCCCTGTCGAACTGCCCGATAGGTTGCCTGTCTAAAATCTCCGCCCTCCGTGTGTTTTTTGTGTGCCTTGCCACTCACAACAGTCAGGCGCACATCTGTAAGAGGAGATCCGGTCAAAACGCCCCGGTGTGTTCGCTCCGCAAGGTGTGTATAGATCAGGCGCTGCCAGTTCAGATCCAGGACATCCGGTGGGCAGTCCATGGCGTATTCCATGCCGCTTCCCTGCGGCAGTTCCTCGATCAGTATATGCGCCTCCGCATAATGACGCAGGGGTTCAAAATGCCCCACACCCTCTACCGCACCGCGTATCGTCTCCTTATAACGCACTTTTCCTGCACCAAAGGTAACCAGAATACCGTATCTCTTTTTCAACTGCTGCTGCAGGACTTCCGTCTGAACCGGTCCCATAAGATGCACATGCACCTGTCTTGCCCTCTCCTGCCAGGTCACACGAAGGGTCGGATCTTCCTCCTCCAACTGCCGCATATAAGATAGCAGGACATGAGGCGCACAACCTTCCGGCGGAATCACTTCATAGGAAAGTACCGGTTCTATGATCGCATGTTCTTCCCGCGCGCAGTCACCCAGTGTCATACCTGCATAAGACCGGCTCAAGCCTAAAATAACGCAAACCTCGCCTGCCTCCACCCGATCTACACACTCGTAACATTCCCCGGAATACAGGCGGATCTGGTTTACCTTTTCCAAACAGTTCTCCTCTGCTCCTTCTTCCTCGGTATCTCCGTCTGTCCCCGCAAAAGGATGGTATATGACAGGTTATCTTTGATATGCATTGCCCCGCCCAGGATCTTGAGATAAGTCAGACGGTTGCCCTTTTCGTCCCGTCCAATCTTAAAGCATCTGGCAGCAAAATCCTGCCCCCAGGACGGCTGACGCATATAGTCCTGCATGAGGCGCAAAAGTTCCTTTACTCCCTGCACTTTGAGGGCAGACCCAAATAAAACCGGAAAGATCTGTCTTTTTGCGATCGCCTCCACCAGGAGTTTCTGATCTAGGTCACCGGTATTTAAAAAAGCATCCAAGAGCGGTTCACTGCACAGGGCGATAGGTTCCTTGTCTCGATCGCTCATAGGCGCATTCCCATAAAAAGCCCCAAAGTCCATGCAGGCATCCGCTAATTTTTCCTGCAAATGAGAAAGTAATTCTTCCTTGCCTCTGTGACTCACATCCATTTTATTGATAAAAAGGATGCATGGAACATTATAATTTTGCAAAAGTTTCCACAGGGTACGCGTATGTCCCTGCACACCATCAATCCCACTGATCACGAGAATGGCATAGTCCAGTACCGACAGGGTACGCTCCATCTCCGCTGTAAAATCCGCATGTCCCGGTGTATCTAAAAGTACATATTCCGCATCTCCATACGCAAAGCGTGCCATTTTTGAAAAATGGTGATTCCACGCGCTTTCTCCATGGCATCGGTATCCAGATGGGCATCCCCATGATCTACCCGTCCCATGCTACGGATCGCCCCCGTCTCATACAAAAGGGCTTCCGATAAGGTTGTCTTTCCGGCATCCACATGTGCCAGAATACCTATGGTCAATCGTTTCATTCGCTACATTTCCTTTTCAAAATGTTGATAATCTTTTGTTCCCTTCCAATCGCCGCCCCAGGTAAAACCATGCCTTGTAAAAATCTGATAGCAGATATCCTCATGCGTGATCATGTGCGGACGAAGATTGCTTCGATCCTTATAAAGATCATACTGCAAGTAAGGGCTGGCTCCCGCCGCCGTCACATCATTTGCAGGCACATAAGGATTTTCCAGAGGGTTGATATCGATCGCCATGCCATATGCATGCTCAGATGTGACATTTGTCCCTGCGATCTTACGATAATGAAAAGCGGAGGTATTATCCTGATTGATAGAGTCGATATCAGCCTGCTCGGCATCACGCGTCGTATCGTCTCCGTAAAACCGATCGATCCGATACATGGAATGGATCTCATATCCCTCCTGAAAAAGTTCTAAAAAGATCTGTCGGCAATCCTCTGCGACCTTTGTATTCACAACGATCTCTCCCACCTGTATCTCATGCTCATAATTATAATGTAAGACCTTAAGGCAAGACAGGTCGTCGTAAGAAATATCCGGGTTATCTATATAAGATTTTCCCTTCATATCTTCTTTTTGTTCCTCAGTAAGCTGACTTGAAGTAAAATATTTGTCCGGATCATTCAGATCAAGGCTTGCCGCATCTAGAATCTGCCCTGCTTTCAGATCCTCGATGCTCTCTAAGATGGTCGTCTCCTGCCCCGCTCCGGGCGTTTCACTCTGACTTGCCGGTGCTTTTTCTTCCGACCTTTGCACCATTCCGTGCAGATATACGATGCCCAAAATCAGTACCGCCAGCATGACGATAAGGCTTCCGTAGCGTATCCGATGGGAAGTTTTTTCTTTCCGATTGTCTGCGCCTTTTTCTGCCATGCGCCGATCCCTCCTATTGCTATAAATTGCCTATTATACAAAAGAGGACCTCTTTCTATTCAGAAAGAAGTCCTCCTTACAGAAACTGCCGCAGACCGGAATCGAACCGGTACGATGTCACCACCACAGGATTTTAAGTCCTGCGCGTCTGCCAGTTCCGCCACTGCGGCCTGTTAGAGCACTTAGATGACAACAAGTGAAACGCCGTTGGCATCTTACGTGCGATACGTACTTGACCCTTAGTGAGAACGAACGCAAGTGAAGTTCGAACTTAGTAGTCAAGTGTTGTTACGAGCACTTAGATGACAACAAGTGAAACGCCGTTGGCATCTTATGTGCAATGGGTGGTGGTGGATTCGAACCACCGAAGCAAGATGCAGCAGATTTACAGTCTGTCCCCTTTGGCCACTCGGGAAACCACCCATTTCAAAACAAATTCATGTCCTGACAAAATAAGATTATAGCACAGGCTTTTTACGCACGCAAGAATTTTTTTATTCGTCGTGTGGGTCTTTCATACCATATTTTTCCAGATCGACTCTGCCATTTTCTACCACAATACCATCCGCCCGAAGTCTCCTTGCCTGCTCCTCTGGTCCATCAAAAGCAAATGCACCGGAGAGTTGTCCTTTGGCATTGACAACACGAAAACAGGGAATATGGTCCGGATCCGGGTTCTTGTGCAGGGCATTTCCGACCGCCCGGCACATTTTCTCATTGCCAGCCATCTTTGCCACCTGTGCATAAGTTGCCACATGCCCCTTTGGGATCCGCTTGACGGCTTCATATATACGCTTGGTCGGACTGTCCGTCACCAGATCATAACTTTCAGCGATCATTCGCTTGATATCGTCATCTGGTATGGTTCCATCCAGCCGTATGGTATTCCAGTGCTCTTTATTCTGATGATAGCCGGGCAGGACAGCCTCGTAAGCATCCCGCCAGAAATCCCGCCACTGGGGATCCACCTTGACATTCAAATGGATGAGTCCATCCATTTCATAAGTCCATAGAAACGCCTTTTTACTGCCCTGCACCCGCACCAACTGCCAATTCGGATCATGGAAGGGTGCTTCCTGATAAGTTCCCGGAAATGACAGCCCATAGGCTAAGGCTTCTTCTCTTGTCCTCACTTCGCCACCTGCACTTTCTTCTCTATACTTCCTGCTTAAAGACCATACCGCTATTTGCCGTTAGACTAACATGCATCATACCGTCCTTGACGGCATACTTGGTTGGCATGATCGAATATCCTTTTTCGTTGGTGAGCATCGCCTGTACCATAAAACCATCTGCCACCTCAGCCAGATAGACCGGTACATCTGCCTCTAGGGTCTCCGCGCCTACATTGACAGCCACCACATAGCGCTCCTGCTCGTTAAAACGTCCATAGGAGATAAAGTTCTTCATCCGCTTTAGGAATTTAAAGGAGCCGCGCCGCAAGGCACTGCTGCACTTATGCACCATGATCATATCCCGATGATAATCAACCAGAGGATAATCCGCCTTTCCCCACGGATAGGTACGACGGTTATCCGGGTCGGTGAAACCACACACGCCCGCCTCATCCCCATAGTATAAGGTCGGTGCTCCAGGCCAGGTCATCTGCATCAGGACTGCCACCTTATAAAGCGGTATATTGATGCCCTCGGATGCTGCCGCCACCCCCAGCGCAGAGGCTCTGCCCACCTTATGATTGGTTCTGGTCAAAAAGCGAGAATGGTCGTGATTTGACAACTGGTTCATGGCTGTATAAAGAGAGGAACCTGTAAATTTGGTCATATAATAACGCATGGCATTTTCAAACCGCTCACTGTCGCCCTGTGCTCCCGGCTCATAGGCATCACTGTGTTTCTCCATTCCAGTCACAAAATAAGAGATCGGCTCCATAAAAGCATCATAATTCATGACCGTATCCCAGGCATCGCCCCGTAACCAGGAAGACGCATCCCCATAATGCTCTGCCAAGATGATGGCATCCGGGTTTGCACTCTTGACTGCTTTACGGAAATCCCGCCAGAACTGATGGTTAAATTCCGGACTGTGCCCTAAGTCTGCCGCCACATCCAGACGCCAGCCATCCGCATTATAAGGCGGAGAAACCCATTTTTTCCCGATCTCCAAGATATAGCGGTAGAGATCCTCCGAGCCCTCGTAATTGAGTTTCGGCAGGGTATCATGCCCCCACCAGCCTCATACGTGCCATTGTCCGGCCACTGGTTTTCATCATAAAAATGAAAATAATCGTGATATGGGCTGTCTGCTGCTTCATAGGCTCCCGATGCATAGCCCTTGTCAGGGCGATAGATCTTTTCCCGGTTGAGCCATTTGTTAAAGGAACCACAATGATTAAAGACACCATCCAGAATCACACGGATGCCTCTGGCGTGTGCCTCTGCGATAAAATCCGCAAAGAACTGATTGGAGGCCTCCAGATTTTCCTTTGCCGTCACACGATTGATAAAACGACTTGCCCCGGCATTGTCCCTTGCACCTTCCGGCAGGGTCTGCCCTTGGTCTAAGACAATCTTGCCATAATGGGGATCGATATGGTCATAATCTGCAATATCATATTTGTGGTTGGAAGGAGAGACAAACAACGGGTTGAAGTAGATAACCTCTACTCCCAGACTTTTCAGATAGTATAATTTCTGCCGCACCCCTTCCAGATCTCCGCCATAGAACTCAGCCACACCAAAATCGGCATTTGGCAGCTGGTTCCAATCCCTGATCTGTCGGCTCATAGTCTTAATGTAATGGTACTCATTGTCCAGCACATCATTGGTCGGATCTCCGTTGGCAAAACGGTCGACCAGAATCTGATACATGATAGCGCCCTTTGCCCAATCCGGCGTCGCAAAGCCCGGCAGGATGCGAAAGGCATACTCCGGTCGGATCTCCTGACTCACGCCGTATTTATCAAAATAGCATTGCTCCTGCTCATTCTCCCGAATTGAAAAACAATAGGAAAACGACTGGTCTCCCAACTGCACCTGTGTCTCATAGTAATCAAAACGCTCGCCTGCCTGTGCCGGGCGCATCAGGTAATGCGTATCCTGCGCCAGCAGATAGATCTCCCTTGCATGCCCATGTGCGACACGCAGACGAATGGTGACCCGGTCGCCCGGATTTGCCTCCATAGGGATCACATACTGTCCTGTCTCATCGCTGTAAATTGCTTCTGTATTCATACTCTTATCCTCTTATCTCGCATGTTATCTTCTTTTATCATACTCAGTTTATCTTGTCTTTTCTAGGGATTTTTGTAGATTTTTCTCAAATACAGAAAAAATAAAATAGAAAGTAAAAAAGACAGCTATCAAACGCTGTCTTTTTAGGAGAAGGTATTTTTACTATGGGGTTAGCAAAAATATTTATATAATGTATTGGGGGGTTTTTACGATTGTTATTATATAATGCGTCCACCCATAAGTGTTCACAAAGTTACTAATTTTGCATAGATGTTTTTATGCAACATGTACAAAAATGTCTTTCAAATAACAATCATAAGCCCTTTTCCCAACTTAAATTCCTTCCACAACCACGCCTTCTTCTTCCGGCTGCGGGATCGGATCACCGCCAAAGAGAGCCTCAAACTCTGCACGTCCGATCTTTTCTTTTTCCAGAAGGAGTTCTGCACACTTGTGTAAAACATCCTCATGCTCTTTGATCAGTCCAGTTGCCTTGGCATAACATTCCTGAATGATGCGCTTGACTTCGCCATCAATGGTCGATGCAACCTGCTCACCATAGCCTCTGGTATGTGCCAAGTCCCTGCCGATAAAAACTTCATCCTCATCATTATCGTAGTTGATCGGTCCGACTTCTGCGGAGAAACCATACTTGGTGACCATATCCTTGGCTGTCTGGGTCGCCTTCTTGATATCCGAAGATGCCCCTGTCGTGATGTCGTCAAAAATGATCTCCTCCGCCACACGACCGCCCAGAGAAACGATGATATCCTGTAACATCTTACCCTTGGTGTTGAACATTTCATCCTTTTCCGGCAGCGGCATAGTATAACCCGCTGCTCCCTGTCCGGTCGGAATGATGGATACCGAATAGACCGGTCCGACATCCGGGAGGACATGGAAGAGAATGGCATGTCCAGCCTCGTGGTATGCCGTGATCTTCTTCTCTTTTTCGGAAATGATACGGCTCTTTTTCTCCGTACCCAGACCTACTTTGACAAAAGATCTCTTGATATCATTCTGGCAGATATAAACTCTGCCCTCTTTTGCCGCTAAGATTGCCGCCTCATTTAAGAGATTTTCCAGATCGGCTCCGGTAAAGCCTGCGGTCGTCTGTGCAATCTGCTTGAGATCCACATCATCCCCCAAAGGCTTATTCTTGGCATGCACATGCAGGATCTCCTCACGTCCGCCAACATCCGGTCGTCCAACAAAGACTTTGCGGTCAAATCGTCCCGGACGCATGATCGCCGGATCCAGAATATCAACACGGTTGGTCGCTGCCATCACGATAATACCCTCGTTGACACCAAAACCATCCATCTCGACCAGCATCTGGTTCAAGGTCTGCTCACGCTCGTCATGTCCGCCGCCCATACCGGTTCCGCGTCGTCTTGCCACGGCATCGATCTCGTCGATAAAGACGATACAAGGCGCATTCTTCTTTGCCTCTGCAAAAAGGTCACGCACACGGGATGCACCGACACCTACAAACATTTCAACAAAATCAGATCCCGAAATACTGAAAAACGGCACGCCTGCCTCTCCGGCAACTGCCTTGGCAAGCAAAGTCTTACCGGTTCCCGGAGGTCCGACTAAGATCAATCCCTTAGGAATACGGGCACCCACCTTGGTGTATTTTGCCGGATCTTTCAGAAAATCTACAATCTCTTCTAACTCTTCTTTTTCTTCTCTCAGACCTGCTACCTGTGCAAAACGCACCGGCATCTTGTCCTGCGTTGTCATCGTAGCACGGCTCTTGCCAAAATTCATCATCTTGGTATTGGCTCCGCCACCCACCTGTGCCTGTGCATTCATCATCATCATAAAGAGGATGAATACGACCGCAACAACGATCAGCATTGGGAGCAGGCTCTCCATGAAGCCGCTGTTGGGAACATCATTTAAACTGTAGTCAACGCCTGCCTCATCCAGGGTATCCTGCAACTCGCCTACATCAGACACATAGACGGTAAATTTCCCACCGGCAGTCGTCGTGATCGTCACCGATCCGGTCGGCACCTGTTCATTCTGGTGAATGACTGCGGATGCCACTTCGCCCTTTGCCAATGCCTTGTCAAACTAGCTGGAAGTATAAGTTGCCGTCTGTGGATTGGAAATGGAATACCAGATAAATACCACGATCAGGATCAGCACAACATATAAGCCCAGACCCACTCTATTCTTTTTCAATGATTGCCTCCTTTATAACTCTACAACCCCGATGTATGGCAGATTACGATACTTCTGGTCATAATCCAGACCATAGCCTACAACAAACTCATCCGGAATCGTGAATCCGACATAATCAACGTCCACATCTACCTCACGGCGATCCGGCTTATCTAACATGGTGCACAGACGAACGCTCTTGGCATTGCGCTCCTTAAATACATCCTGTAAAAAGTGCAGAGTGTTGCCGCTGTCGATGATATCCTCCACGATCAGGACATTGCGTCCATCTACCGGAATCTCGACATCATTCTTGATCTTGACCTCACCGGTAGATACGGTACCGGAACCATAACTGGAAGTTGTCATAAAATCGATCGTTACCGGAACGGTGATCCTTTTTGCCAGTTCGCAGGCAAAGAAAGATGCGCCGCGCAGAATACAGATCACATATACGCTCTCTCCTTCATAGTCTTTGCTGATCTGTGCTCCTAACTCTGCAATTCTTGCTGCCAGATCCGCCTCAGGGATCATCTCTCTGATTGTCTCACTCATTTTCATTTTCCTCCAAAATCTGTATTTTTAATATTCTTTTTGTATGATCGTCTACTTTATAATACGTACTGATCCGATAACCAACCGCCCAGATCACATGGTCGCCATCGCATAAAAGCGGAACCCGATCACGTTCCCACCTGGATACCTTTTCGTTGACAAAATAATCCTGTAATGACTTGCGACCACCGGACGCCGTCACGGTCAGATAGTCTCCCTTACGCCTATAGCGTAATTGAATAGCATTCTTTATCTTATCATAATCGAACCATTTCGTATAGAATTTTCTAGGAATTTCCATCTTGGGATCATAGGAAAAACTCGATACCTCTATATATTTTCCTGTCTCCGGCAAAGGGATACGGATTCCTTCTTGGATCTCCTCCGCCGAAAAAGTATGGCAAAGATCCTCTTTTTCAAGGCCACTGTCCCCACATCGCATTTCCAAGCCTTCGTATGTGCGGGCAACGCTCAAGCCATAAGGCAGTTCCACTCTGCGCCCCGTCTGCGCCGAAAAGAGTTGATCCAAGGCTTCCAAATGTGCCGTGCTGATGTCCCGCAGACCGGCTACATAAGCCGCCAGCCACAGGTATAGGACCTGACACCGCAAAAAGGAAGGCTGGTCTTTCAAAGGTTCTGCCAAGAGCAGATCTCCCTGCCTAGACTGGGCAAGCAGGTCTTTTGCCACCTGTCGGATATAATCTGCCACCTGCCCCAGATATAAGGCTTCCCTGCCCAGATGATCGCCTGCCTGAGCATTGATCTTTTGCAGTTCCGGCATGACCTGATGACGCAGGCGGTTCCTGTCATAATGGATATCCGTATTCGTGCTGTCCTGGCAGTAGGTCTGCCCCAGACCCGCCAGATAGGCTTCCACTTGTGCCCGGCTTGAGGATAGGAAAGGACGGATGATACGTCCCCTTTTGACCGGCATGCCCCGCATGCCCTCCAGTCCCGTACCCCGCACCAGATGAAAAAGCATGGTCTCTCCGTTGTCTCCGGCATGATGGGCTAAGGCAATGCGCACCGGGTGCCCCAGTTCTTTTTCCCAAGCCTCGGCTTCCTGCGTAAGAACCGCATAACGCGCCTCCCGCGCTGCTTCCTCCACAGCCGTCTGCGCTAAAACCGCATCCTGCAGGCGGTCTTTGACCGATATGGTCCGCTCCTCTATTCCCAGATCCCGGCACAGTTCTTCTACGAAATATTGATCCCGCAGGCTCTCCTGTCCCCGGATGCCATGTTCTACATGAATACAGCGCAGACAGATCCCCAGACGGTCACGCATCTGCCATAGAAAGCGTAAGAGCGCCACAGAATCTGCCCCACCCGACACGCCGACCAAGACACCGTCACCCGGATGTATGAGGTCTTCCTGCTCTATGAATCTGCAAACACTTTCTTCCCATTTTGCCTGCTGCATTTCTTACCTTTCCAACGCCTTCAAGACCAGCACGGTCATATCATCCGCCGCTGTCCCTCCGGTAAAGAGCAGGACACGCTCTATGATCTTTCGTGCAAATGTCACGGCATCTGTATCTGCCAGTTCTTCGATCAACTGACGCAGCATCTCTACCGCGTCCTCAACCTGCAAATATTCTAACACACCATCCGTAACGAGTACAAGATAGTCCCCTGCTTCCAGATAGGACCGAAAAGGCAGTGCCTCCAGGGAAGCACTGGCTCCCATAGGCAGGCTGTCCGCCTCGATCACTTCCGTCCGCCTTTTATGGCGCACAAAGGAGACATGTGCCCCCACCTTATAACAATCCACGATCCCGGTATATTCGTCCACCAGACAGGCATCCAGCGTCGAAAATCGTTCTGCCTCCGCGCCAAAGATCATTGCCGCATTCATCAGGCGCAATGCCATATCTATGGTAAAACCGGCTTCGGCAAACTGCAAAAAAAGGCTGACGACCGTATCACTCTCCTCGTGTGCCTGTCTTCCGCTGCCCATCCCATCGGATAGTGCCATAACAAAGACTCCCTGCTCCAAGCGTCTGGTGCCGAAACTGTCCCCGGAGATCGTCTGCCCCCGCTGTAACATCTTGGCAACGCCATAGGTGCACTCCAGTTTCGGTCTTGTCACAAAGACATAGTCTGCCCGCTCGCGCCCCACAATACTGCGGTTCTGTTCAACCATCATAAGAGTTTGTCCGGTACAGGTCTCTATGATCGCCAGCACCTCCTTGCTGGTCATGCAGACACCGGCGCGCGCCGCCAGTTCCATAAGGATCCGACAGGTTCCGTTTTTCCGCCGGTAAAAATGCAGATTCCATACCCTAAGCCCGACCTCGCGCAAATGGAAACGGATCTTTGCCAAAAGCCAGCGTTCTTTGTCATCGCAAAGCCTGTCCGCCTCCATACAGTCTTCCATCACATATGCCATGGCATCGATCTGTCCGGCAATCATTTCCCTATGCTCACACAGGCGGCGATACCATGCCAGATTTAACTCGGTACGCTCAAAGATTCCCAGTGCTTCCCGGATCAAAAGTTCCGCCCGCTCGCACTGCCGCCCGATCTTCTCCTGTAAGACCGGATCGATCTTTTGTCCTTTTTCTGCCTGGGCAAACAACTGCTCCATGGCAAGTGACATGGCACTCCCCTGTGCCAGACATGTCTCGTAGCGTCCACAATCTCCGCAGATCCGTCCCCGCAACTCCTGCTGCATGGCGACAAATCCCATGCCTGCTTCCCCTTCTTTCGGTCTTACCAGCGCCTCCATGCTCTGTGCCAGCCCACTCATGGCTCTGGAATATTCTCTTGCCTGGAGGGGAAGGACACGGGTACCGGTCTTTTTTTGCATACTGTGCCAGACCTCCTCCAAAAGATCCATCCCCCGACAGGTAAAATAGGCTCCACCAGCCACCAAAAGCCCCTCCAGCACTGGCAGGATCCCATAGGGAAAGGTCATGGTCTGTGTCGCCGTCATCACGCGTCCGCCATAGGTGATCGCCACCAGAATCATGCCCAAAAGGCTTGTCTGCCCCATGCGACGCACCAATATATGCATATGCCAGAAGATCGCAAGTACCACCATCCAGACTAAAAATGTCACGCCGTAGCGAAAGAGGGATGCGATCGGCAAAAAGAGTACCATCCACAAATAGGAAAACGGCACACACAATCGCCTGTTCTCCTCGTTCAGATAACACGCCCCAAATATGACTGCCACAAAAGGATAGCATCCCAGCATCTTAATATGGCAGGCCAACAGCCCCAGAAGCAGATAAATCAAAGTTCTTGCAATCTTGTCTTTCATAATGTGCCTCCTATTTCACTTGCAGAGGCTATTATAAAAGGACTTCCCTGCATTATTTGTCAAAGGAAGTCCTGCTTATCTTTTTTCTATCATCTTTATGTTCTATTTTTCGCGAAAAATCGTCTCATTATCATAAACCAAGCCCAATTTATCCTTGGCAACTTTTTCTTTGTATTCATCCGACTGGATATACTGTTCCTGTTCCTCCAGTTCCTTTTGCTTGTCCTCTTGCTCGCTCAGTTCATTCTGCTTGGTCTGCTCCGTCTGCACCAAGGCCTCATTCTTCTGGTATAGGCGCACCATCTGCACGGAGAGCACCAGCACTAAGAATATACCAATGCAGAGAAAAGAGATCCTTCCTGCGCTATTTCTATTTTTCTTTTTCTTTCTCGGTCTTCTACTCATATATCGTCCCTTTTTTCTTTTTGTTCTGTCCATTTTGCCAGAAAGGCAAACAGACGATCACAGCCTTTCCCCATATAGCGGTAAAGGCTTGAAAAAAATTTACAGATGACAGCAAGTGGGACATACAATATCCGTCTTACCAACTTACTACCTATAGCATAATACAAAATCATCCCGGCTGCACCTATAAATAATTGACAAAAACGTAAAATCCCCTCCGTTTCTGCATTTTGTACCTGCCAAATAACAAGACCTGCAACGATCCAATAGAAAAAATCGCCCAGAGCCGCCCCCTCTTTGGTAATTTTGCTGATGCGTCGCAGGGTGCGGATCAGATCGTATCCCAATCCCAGACCTATGCCCAGAAGAAACATGACCCAGAGGATATGTCCCTGTTCCGTCACAAAAGAATACAAATGCATTATTTAAACATCCGTCCTAAAAAGCTCTCGCCCATCGCCTTAGCGGAGACAACTTCGGAATAGAGCAAGGCGTCTACCCTGCCTTCTACTTCCAGATCGCCTTTTTCCACAGACAGGCGGTTGATATGGAGATCATTGCCCTTGATGGTAAGCATCCCCTCCGAGGTTTCCAATAAGATCTCCCGCAGATCAAAGGAGATCACATCTAAAATCCCGGTAAGGCTGATTCCTTTCCGGTTCGTCATCAATAATTTGTGGTTGGTCATGACCTGTTTTTCTTCCATAGGATCTCCTCCTGATACATTCTTATATCTCTATCCTATGTCAGAAATCCAACTTTATGACAGCAATTCCTATAGGTAACGGAACATGTCCTTTGCCTCTTCCTTTTTGGTCGTATCTAAGAGTGCCAGCACCTCGACCTTGACCGGCTTGTTGCCAAAGGCGATCTCAATGATGTCTCCTACCTTGACCTTGACCGAAGCCTTTGCCTCTTTGCCATTGACCATGACACGCCCTGCATCACACGCCTCGTTTGCCACAGTGCGGCGTTTGATCAGACGGGACACCTTCAAAAACTTATCTAAGCGCATTGTCCTTACTTCCTTCCTGCTTATACAAAAAAGGCTCAAAACCGAAGTTTTGAGCCAGATGTTCATAAAACAATATGAATTAGTTCATCATATCCTTTAAAGCCTTACCAGCCTTGAACTTAGGAGCCTTAGAAGCCGGGATCTTCATCTCAGCGCCAGTCTGAGGATTTCTTCCTGTTCTAGCAGCTCTCTCAGATACTTCAAAAGTACCGAATCCAACTAACTGGATCTTCTCACCCTTCTTGAGTTCTTCTGCAACAACATCTGTAAATGCCTTTAATGCTGCTTCTGCATCCTTTTTTGAAAGATCTGCCTTGCTAGCCATAGCTGCAACTAATTCTGTTTTGTTCATATTAACTTCCTCCTATGGAATATAAAATAAAATATTATGTCAGAGGTCTGCCTCCAAAATAACTACAAAAATATTTATAAAGGTTTTACCTATTTTTGTCAAGGCAAAGCCCTTATATTTTCAAGGTTTCCCGACGTTTTGCCATATTATACAAAATAATAAATAATCTTTGTGTAAGAATACTACAACATCTTTTCTACCAAGGCATTGACAGCCGCTTTCATAGCCTCTGCCTTAGCATCTGCATCCGCCAGGGAACTTCCCTTGATACCAAAATAGAATTTAACCTTTGGCTCTGTACCGGAAGGACGGACGCATACCCATGCATCATCCGTCAGTTCATAATAAAGCACATTGGAACTTGGAAGTCCGGTCGGGCGTACGGCACCGGTAGCAATATCAGTGATCGTATCGTTCTTATAATCGCGGACGGCTGTCACCTGATAAGCACCGATCTCCTTTGGTGCCTCTGCACGCAGGGTATTCATGATCTGTCCGATCTTTTCCAAGCCCTCGATGCCCTTTAAGGTAATGGCTGTAATGCCATCCTGATAATAACCATAACGCTCATACATAGCGATCATAGCATCCCAGAGGGTCATATTCTTGGTCTTGTAATATGCGGCAGCCTCACAAAGAGCCATAGAAGCCACAACCGCATCCTTATCTCTTGCATAGGTGCCTGTCAGACAGCCGTAACTTTCTTCCATACCAAAGAGGTAAGTTCCCTTGCCTGTCTTTTCCATTTCTAAGATCTTCTGACCGATGAACTTAAATCCGGTCAAAACTTCAACCAATTCGATGCCGTAGTAGTCTGCGATCGCATCTGCCATGTTGGTAGAGACGATTGAACGCACAAAGACACCATCTTCCGGCAGTCCCTGTAACTCTTTCTTTTGTCCGATCAGATAATCGCCGATCAGACAGCCTGACATATTACCGGTCAGAGGATGATACTCGCCGGTCTTGGCATCCTTGACATATACGCCAAGTCGGTCAGCATCCGGGTCTGTCGCAAGAACAAGATCAGCATCCACTTTCTTTGCCAATGCCAGTCCCAAAGTGAAGGCTTCCTTTGCCTCCGGGTTCGGATAGGAAACGGTAGGGAAATCTCCATCCGGCAATTCCTGCTCCGGTACCACATAGACATTGGTAAAGCCAAGTTCTTTTAAGACACGTCGCACCGGGATGTTTCCGGTACCATGCAGTGGTGTGTAAACGACCTTGATCTGAGATCCCACTGCATCAATGGCATCCTGATGTACGACTAATTTCTTTAACTCTTCGATATAAGGATCGTCGATATCCGCACCGATCGTCTGATACAGACCTGCTGCAATGGCTGCATCCTTGTCCATCTTCTTGCATACAGCGTAGTCTGAGATCGCCTTAACCTCGTTCATGATGCCGCTGTCATGTGGCGGTGTGATCTGCGCACCATCTTCCCAATATACTTTGTAGCCATTGTACTCTGGTGGATTATGACTTGCAGTAATATTAATACCAGCAATTGTATGTAATTTACGTACAGCATAAGATAATTCCGGTGTTGGACGAAGGGATTCAAACACATATGCCTTAATGCCGTTTGCTGCTAAGCAAAGTGCTGCTACATCTGCGAATTCCGGTGACATATGTCTGGAATCGTAGGCGATCGCTACGCCGCGGTCCTGACCGCCGACCTTTAAGATGTAGTTGGCAAGCCCCTGTGTTGCCTTGCGCACGGTATATTCATTCATACGATTACAGCCTGCACCGATAATACCACGGAGACCCGCGGTGCCAAATTCCAATTCCGTGTAGAATCTCTCCTCGATCTCCTTCTCATCTCCTGCGATCTGACGCAGTTCTTCCTTTGTAGCCTCATCCATGTAGTCGCTTTCCAGCCACTGCATATACTGCTCTTTGTAACCCATAGTATCCTCCTTATATGTGTTCTGTTTTTATGATAATTGCCAGACTAATTTTCGTCAAGCAATGTAGATAACATCTTTGAAATGGTCGTCAGGTAGTCCGTATCCGTAAGACTGGAAGAACTGCTGTCCGAAGTCTTGGACGAACTGCTCTTACTTGATGAACTCTTGCTGGTCGATCCGGTAGACTTGTTACTATTGGTACTGCTGTTTGATGAACCGCTGCTCTTACCGGTATCGGAAGATGTTGATGTATCTTCTTCACTCTGCTTATCCCCTGTCGTGCTCTCACTTTCTTCCAGATCCAGTGAGATCGTCGCACTTTCGGAATTGACGATCAGTGTCTTTTGCCAGTCATCATATCCCTCTGCCACAACCTTTAGGGTATGAGATCCATAGGTAACCGGCACTGCCTGTCCGACCGTGATCTGCTGTCCGTCAATGTAGACCGATGCACCTGCCACTTCAGATGTAACCGTCAACTGACATACTTTTGGTCCACTGCCTTTTAACTGATCAAGATCAACTAACGTTGTCTCTCCGCGTGCCACGGTATATGTCCCGGTTCCGCCATAGCCCTTGTTGGCAACCGTGATGGCATAGGTTCCTTCCGGCACCTCCAGAAGCATATCCCCAGTGATCTTAGTAAAGATCCGGTTGCCGATACAGATCATACTATCCACAAAGATGGAAGAATTCTGCAATTGGATATACCCATGCCCAGTCGTCACAATGACGGACCAGACCTCTTTGTCCTTGCCGATAACCTGCAAGGTGTCATCCGTCCCGATCATATCCAAACTAATGCTTGCATCCTGAGAAAAAGCCATAGTATTGGAAGTGATCCGGTACTGGGTCTGCCCGATCGTAAAGATCCCTTTTTCCATGTCGATCTTGTAATTGGTGACATCTGTCTGATTCCAGACCTGATCAGACATCTTCACGCTGCTCAGGCAGATGCCGCCGTAATGTCCCCGATTTGTACAACCTGCCCTGGTGTAAAATGGATCGAACTATAAGAATCCCCATACTTATCCATAAAACGGGTTCCCAGCGTATAAGCATAGCGCACCTGACGTTCAGACTCCGGCGCATACAGGGTCATCGTCTCTCCCACCATATCCATTTGTTCAATAACAAAATCCTGCGTATCTTCTTCCGTGTCTGCCTTCTCCTCCTCTTGCTTTGCGGCAGGCGCACGATAGGTAAAAGGTTCGTTCGATTCCTCTTTCCCACAGGCACTCAGAGCGCCAAGACAAGCAAGCAGACACAGCAGAATACCGCTTGTTTTTCTTATGTTTTTCATAGGTCGATTATAAACTATTCCGCCAGATTATACAATAAGACCAGAAATTCCTGACGTGCCTTCTCCTGCGCCAGGATCTGCCGCAATTTGTCACCGTCACGCTTGGACGACCATGTCTTTTTGTTGTTATTGTAATGATTGGCGATCTTCCAGAATTTTTCCGGATACAAAAGGCGCAGATAGAGTTGCTGCAATTCCCCCGTGCGGAAAGGGCGGACTCTCTGGTAGGTCATGAGCATCTGCCTGCCCAGTTCCGCGTTCCAGCGGTTCTTTTCCAGGGCTTTTCTCGTATATTTTGCCAGATCGCTCATGGCGCTGTCCATGCGCATGCTCTCAAAATGCTGTATGTGCGAAGTTCCGCTGCAATCCAAGACATTGTGATGGTGATAATCGCCATGGCATAACTGTAATTCTTCCTTTAGGGAAAGTATCTCTTCTTCCACTTGCTCCCCCTGTCCGTAAAAAGTCCCGTATGCCTGCTCGTACAAGTCTTCAAATCCCGTCTTCTTTTTCTTCTTGCGGATATAATTCCGCAGGTTCTTAAGTTCCCGGTTATGCCGTCTGACTTCCTCCGCCAGCAGATGCTGCGGCGCAAAAAAGACCTCCTTTTTGTCTGTCTCTATCGTTTCCAACTGCAAGTGCAGGTCTGCCAGTTTTCTTGCCCCCTCCAAGACCTCAAAGGCATTTTTGACGTCACACTCCCGCCCGGGCTGGTAAGACTTTAAAACATAGGTCGGTCCGCCTTCTTCCCGGACCGCATATGCCCCCTCCTGTGTCGGCAGGATCTGCTCCACCGCAGGATCCCAGGCCTTTAGTTCTGCCAGCACCTGCGCCAGTCCTTGTGCTTTTTCCATGGATCCGGTAAAAGACTTTAACATATAGACCGCCCCTGCCGTATGTATAAAAAGACTCCCCCTTCCTTTTGTCACGCCCGTAACTTCCAGAGCATAGGCTCCCAGCAAATTTTCTCCCTGTCCCAGACGCGGAATAACAACCTGTGTTTTCTCTATATTTTCACACATAAAAAAATCCTCCATAAGACGAACATGATGCTTCGATATCTGTTCATCTTATGAAGGAATCCTTCAGATTATACCTATCTATCCCTGCTGTTCCAACTCTTTTCTTGCCTCTGCAAGCAGGATCTCTTTGGTATTACATGCCGGGTCTTCGACCACCTTGGCAAAAAGTTTATCCAGGACCTGACCGATCTGTTTTCCCTGTGGCAGACCCAATGCCAAAAGTTCCTTGCCGTTGATAGCTAGATCCTTTTTCTGTATGCAGGCATGGTCTGCTAAGATCTCCTCGTAGAGTTCTTCAAAACGGTCGATCGCCTCTAATTTTTCCGCCCGCATATAGGTACTCTGCGCCAGAGCGTCTGCACGCTTGACCGTAAAAATCTGTGGGAAACATTCCAGCCCCATCTTTACCATACTGCGCCGGATGCTCTTTTTGGTCAGCGCCGGACGCAGATCATGAAAACGGACCAGGCGCTTGACCGCGCGGATCGTATCATTATCAAACTTGAGTCGGTGCAAAATCTGCCCTGTCATCTCCGCCCCCACTTCCGGGTGTCCGTGGAAATGATCGATGCCATCCGCATCGGTCGTACGGCACTGGGGCTTTCCGATATCATGAAAAAGCATGGTCAGTCGTAAGATACGGTCTGGCGGAACCCCCATGATGGCATGTATGGTATGTTCTCCCACCGAATACTGATGGTGGATGGTATGCTGGGGTGTCTGCATCATTGCATCAAACTCCGGCAGAAATACGCGGCTGAGTCCACTCTCATAGACAGCCCGCATCTCCTCCGGGTGGTCTGATGTTAATAGTTTGACCAGTTCTACCATAATGCGCTCTGTACTCACCTTGGCAATGGTCGATGCCAGAGTGCAGATCGCTTCGTAGGTCTGTCGCTCGATCGTAAATCCCAACTGTGCTGCAAAACGCACGGCACGGAGCATCCGCAGGGCATCCTCAGAAAATCGCTCACTCGCACATCCCACACAGCGTATAAGACCACGTTTCAGATCGCCCACGCCGTCAAAGAGATCTACCAAGCCCTGACTGTCATTGTAAGCCATGGCATTGATGGTAAAATCGCGCCGCTTGAGATCTTCGGATAAGAGATTGGTAAAGGCGACACTCTCTGGGTGTCTGCCGTCCTTGTATTCGCCGTCAATGCGATAGGTCGTCACCTCATAGCCGGTCTTTCCACACATGATCGTCACAGTCCCGTGTGCAATACCGGTATCGATGGTATGGGAAAACAAGTCCTTGACTTCCTGGGGGGATGCCGAGGTCGTGATATCCCAATCCGCCGGTTCTTTCCCTAAAATGCTGTCGCGGACACAGCCACCTACCGCGTAGGCTTCGTGTCCGCAACTTTCCAAACGATCTATAATTGTGATTACGTCCTGTGGTAATACGATCTTCATTAATATGCTTTGCCCCAATAAACTAACTTCTTAGCCGGTTTTCCACAACATACACAGACATCTGAAATCTTTTCCTGTGTAAATGGCATACATCTGCTGGTCGCTGTTGTCTCTTCTTTGATCTTGTCTTCACAAGCCTGCTCACCACACCACATTCCGCGGATAAATCCCGGCTTGTTGGCTACGATGTCCTTGAACTCCTCGTAGTTGTGTGCGTCGTAGGTATGCGCATCTCTGTGTGCTCTTGCACGCTCTAACATCTCTGTTTGCATGGTATCCAAGATCTCTGTGATCTTTTCTGCCAATGTATCCAGAGATACCGTAATCTTTTCTCTGGTATCACGCCGAACAAGGATCGCCTGATTTGCCTCGATATCACGAGGTCCCATCTCTACTCTTACCGGAATACCGCGCATCTCCTGCTCAGAGAACTTCCATCCCGGAGACTTGTCCGTATCATCTAACTTGGCACGGAGTCCTGCTGCACGCAAGGTATCCAATACTTCGTGTGCCTTATCCAGCACGCCTTCTTTATTCTGCATGATTGGAATGACATCCACCTGAACCGGAGCAATCCTTGGTGGCAGTACCAGACCGGAATCATCCCCATGTACCATGATGATAGCACCGATCAGACGGGTGGTCATACCCCAGGAAGTCTGATGTACATACTTTAACTGGTTGTCCTTATCGGTATATTGGATCTCAAATGCCTTGGCAAAACCATCCCCAAAGTTGTGGCTGGTACCGGACTGTAAAGCCTTGCCGTCATGCATGAGTGCCTCGATCGTATAAGTTGCCTCTGCACCTGCGAACTTTTCCTTGTCTGTCTTACGTCCGCGGATGACCGGCATAGCCAGAACTTCTTCACAGAAGTCTGCATAGAGGTTCAGCATCTGCTGTGTACGCTCCTCAGCCTCCTCTGCTGTTGCATGTGCTGTGTGACCTTCCTGCCACAAGAACTCTCTGGAACGAAGGAAAGGTCTGGTCTCCTTTTCCCAACGGACAACAGAGCACCACTGGTTATATACCTTTGGCAGGTCTCTGTATGACTGGATCTCATCCTTATAGAAATCGCAGAACAAAGTCTCTGAGGTCGGTCTGACACAAAGTCTTTCCTGTAATGGATTGAGTCCTCCATAGGTGACCCATGCAACTTCCGGTGCAAATCCCTCGACATGATCCTTTTCTCTCTCTAACAGACTCTCCGGGATGAACATTGGCATGTAGACATTCTCTACACCCGTCTCCTTAAATCTACGATCCAGTTCATGCTGGATATTCTCCCAGATCGCATAACCGGCAGGTTTGAAGATCATACATCCCTTGACACTGGAATAGCCCATCAATTCTGCTTTTTTTACAACATCCGTATACCACTGTGCGAAGTCAACATCCATAGATGTAATGGCTTCTACTAATTTTTTATCCTTTGCCATCATGGCCTCCTTCATCTTTCATCAATACCATTTATTCTAAAAAAATCCACAAGTCTTGTCAAGGCTTGACATCAGCGGACTTTGCCTTATTTTTTAGGTAAAACGGTAAATCTCCCAGATCAAAAATGCACTTGCCGGTCCTAAGATCACACCCCAGATCCCATAGATCTCCAGTCCCAGATAAATACATGCCAGAACAATGAGAGGATCAGCACCGACGCTCCTGCCGATGAGTTTTGGTTCCAGATACTGACGGAGCAGGCTGGTGCCCCCTGCCAAAAAAAGATAATAGATGCCAAGCCCGATCTTCTTTTGCAGGAACATGACGACCGCCCAGGGCAAAAAGATCAGTGATGTTCCGATAAAAGGCAGGGCATCACAAAAACCGATAAAAACGCCCACCAAAACCGCATAGGGGTTGCCCGTCAAGAGCAGGGCAACAATACAGATCGCCGTGATGATCAGCATGATGATCCCCTGGGCGCGCAGATAATCGCCGCCTACCACGGACAGATCTTTTGCCAGAGACACAACCACCTGCCCGAAGGTATTCTTTTTAATCTGCTCCTGTAAAAGGGCATAATCCTTGGTCATAAGGATGGTCGCCACCAAGGTCACCGCCAGAGCCACCATGCCGCCCAAGGTATCCTGCATGCCGCCGAAAGGTGACGCCACGTTGTCTACAAAATGGTCAAGCATCTGTTCTGTGTTAAATTTTGCCATGAGTTTTTCGTAGGCTTCCCCGAACAGACCGGACTCCTTTGCCCCCTCCCAATACAAGAGTTCTTCCCGCCGCCCCCACAGATCCATAAATTCCTTTACCAGATACCAGAGCAGCAGGCAGACACCGCCCACGATCAAGAGATTGCGCAGGATCAGAAGAGTCTTATGCTCTTTTTTCCTGCATGCCGACCGCCGAAAAGCGCCCGCCAGATAAAAGGCTACAAAAAAGGGAAGCACCATCGGCAGCAGCCACTTCATAAAGGCATATACCAAGAGGGTGATTCCCAGTAGTTTAATTGTATTTCTGATAAAATGATAATTCTGCTCCATAGGATCAGTATGTAGCAAATTCTTCCTTTTTATGCAAAAAAGTCACCGAACTCTCTGCCACGAGGCTTGATGGAAAAATCCATGCCCTCCTCGCTGACCGGATGCGTAAACTGCAGGCGGTAGGAGCAGAGACAAAGCGGTTCTCCGGTACGGCTGCCACCGTATTTGACATCGCCTAAGATCGGTGCCGTACGGCTTGCCAGTTGTACGCGGATCTGGTGGAAACGACCGGTATCCAGATGGATATCCAAGAGGCTGCGATCATCCAGACGCTTGACCACTTCATAGGAAAGGCGCGCTTTCTTTGCCCTTGGGTTACTTTCCGTAACCACCATGGCACGGTTCTTTCTCCCATCTTTTACAACATAATCTTCCAAAACGCCTGTCTCCGGTATATTCTCTCTGGTCACGATGGCGTAATAATATTTGGCAAACTGCCTTGCCTTTAATTCTTTGCCAAGAATGGCTGCCGCCGCCGCATTTTTTGCAAAGACCAATACTCCCTCGACCGGCTGATCCAGACGGTGGATCACCCCTACATAGTCGCTCTCGCCCTTTGCCACACGATAATTGCGGATCATGCTGACCATATCCGGCTCTGTCATCTTGGCGGTCTGCGTTGCGACCCCTGCCGGCTTATAGCAGACCAGCACATCCTCATCCTCAAATAATACCTCTAACTCCATACTTTCTCCTTCCGCGCCAAGCCGCTATGCCCCCATAGGCGGCTGCGCTTTCTTTATACCTTGAACCGATATCCCACGCCCCAGATCGTCTCGATGTATTGTGGTTTATTGGTATTCAATTCTATCTTTTCACGGATCTTCTTGATATGAACGGTGACCGTCGCGATGTCTCCGACCGAATCCATATCCCAGATCTCCTTGAACAATTCCTGCTTGCTAAAGACATGATTTGGATGCTCTGCCAGAAATGCCAGAAGTTCGAACTCCTTGGTCGTAAACTGTGTTTCCTCGCCCCGGATCCATACACGTCTTGCCGACTTGTCGATCTTGATATCACGGATCTGGAAGGTATCGCCCTGGGTCTGCTGATTGCTGCCCACCAGACGGTCATAGCGTGCCAGATGAGCCTTTACCCTTGCAACTAATTCGCTCGGTGAAAACGGCTTGGTGATATAGTCATCCGCTCCAAGTCCCAATCCACGGATCTTGTCGATATCCTCTTTCTTGGCAGAAACCATAAGGATCGGCGTATTCTTGACCTGACGGATCCTGCGGCAGATCTCAAAGCCATCCATATCCGGCAGCATGAGATCCAGCACAAAGATATCAAAATCTTCTGCTAGGGCACGCTCGCATCCCTTGACGCCATTCTCCTCGATCACGACCTCAAAATCCGATAACTCCAGATAGTCCTTTTCCAGTTCCGCGATCGCTAGTTCATCCTCGATAATAAGTACTCTACTCATTTGGTACCTCCTGATATTTTCGTAAAACAAAGTACATGACTGTACCTACATTCTCTTTGCTGGTTGCCCAGATTTTTCCACCATGATCCTCAATGATCTTTTTGACAATGGAAAGTCCGATACCGCTTCCGCCTGCCGCAGAATTGCGCGAAGCATCTGCCCGGTAAAAGCGGTCAAAAATATATGGCAGGTCTTTGTTGGAAATACCCTTGCCGTTGTCCTCGATCTCGACCTGGATAAAGTCGCCCACATCCTTGATCCGCATACTGATAAAGGACGGCTCCTCTGCCCGCATATACTTGATGGCATTGCCGATGATATTGTGGATGACCCTGCCAAGCTGCTCCGGGTCAGCGATCATCAGGGTATCTTCATCTACATAATTAAAGAAAGTCAGCTGCATGTGCTGATTTTCCAGATCCATTTCCAACTCTTCCATACAGTCGGTGAAGTAGTCCTTGACGTTTAGTTTGTGGAAATTGTATGGGATCTTATTGGTATCGATATTGCTGTATAAGGTCAGTTCATTGATGAGGGTGTTCATCTCATTTGCCTTGTTGTAGATGGTCTTTAGATAGCGTTCCTGCTTCTCCGGTGTGTCCGCCACCCCATCTAAAATCCCCTCCGAATAACCCTTGATCGCCGTGATCGGCGTCTTTAGGTCATGGGCGATATTTGAGATCAGCATACGGTGTTCCTGCTCCGCATCCAGTTTCTCCTGCGCATTCATCTGCAAGCGCTTGCGCATGGCCTCAAAACTCTCACTGAGTTCACTGATCTCATCATGTCCCTTGGTATCAATGGAAAAATCCAGATTGCCGTCCCGGATATTCTCTGCCGCCTTATTGAGTTGGCGCAGACGGGAAATGATACCGCTGTATGTCCAGATCACTAAGATCGCCGCTGTAAAAAAGAGGATCAGGATCACAGAGATCATAACATCGACCACCAGATTCTTAAAATCCGGCAAATGGGCGATATACTCATAACTGGTACTGGACCATTGGATGTTCAGCGTTGGCAAGATCGTGTTGATGGCATATAGCCCTATGGCTGCCATGATAATCGGTACAAATATGATAATGCAAAAGGATATGACAAGTCGCGTCCGTAACTTCATAAACCATTCCATCCTTTATATAGAAAAAAGTCGTGGGATGTCTCATTCATCCCACGACTTCATTATATCACTTCATCCCCTCAAAAAAAGCATTCCATCAAAGTTTTATACTTTTTTTAGAATCTTAAAGATATTTTTTCAAATCCTCAACTTTGTCTAAAGCTTCCCAAGGAAGGTTCAGATCATTACGTCCAAAGTGACCGTATGCTGCTGTCTGCTTGTAGATCGGTCTTCTCAGATCCAGCATCTTGATGATACCAGCCGGACGAAGATCGAAATGATTACGAACGATCTCAACTAACTTCTCATCAGATAACTTGCCTGTACCGAAAGTATCTACCATGATAGATGTAGGCTGTGCAACACCGATCGCATAAGACAACTGGATCTCGCACCTGTCAGCCAGACCTGCTGCAACGATGTTCTTTGCAACGTAACGTGCTGCATATGCTGCGGAACGGTCAACCTTTGTGCAGTCCTTTCCGGAGAAAGCACCGCCGCCGTGACGAGCCATTCCACCGTAGGTATCTACGATGATCTTACGTCCGGTAAGACCTGCATCACCGTGAGGTCCACCGATAACGAAACGTCCGGTCGGGTTGATAAAGAACTTTGTCTCATCATCTACCAGTTCAGCCGGCAGGATCGGGTCAAAGACATATTTCTTGATGTCTTCATGGATCTGTTCTTGTGTTACATCTTCGTCATGCTGTGTAGAAAGAACAACAGCCTCAAGTCTCTTTGGCTTACCTGCCTCATCATATTCTACAGAAACCTGTGTCTTTCCGTCTGGTCTTAAGTAAGAAAGTGTACCATCTTTACGTACCTTAGTAAGTTGAAGTGCCAACTTATGAGCCAAAGAAATCGGATAAGGCATGTAATCTTCTGTCTCGTTGGTAGCATAACCAAACATCATACCCTGATCTCCGGCACCGGTATCCAGATCATCTGTCAAAGAACCCTTCTTTGCCTCTAAAGCCTTATCAACACCCATAGCAATATCTGCTGACTGCTGGTCTAATGCAACCATAACAGCACAGGAATTGCCATCGATACCCTTCTTACCATCATCATAACCGATATCAAGAACCGTCTTACGAACGATTGCAGGAATATCAAGTTGTGCCTTTGTGGTTATCTCGCCTGTTACAAGTACAAATCCGGTACATGCTGCTGTCTCGCAGGCAACACGGCTCATCGGATCCTGTTCCATACAAGCATCTAAGATTGCATCTGATACAGCATCACAGACCTTGTCCGGATGTCCTTCTGTAACAGACTCTGAAGTAAATAATAATTTTTCCATTTTCTTCTTCCTTTCTGTATTACCCTTTGGTTCCTTTTTAACGCCTTAAAAGAAGCATTAAAAAAATCCGCCATAAGCGGATTTAATTGTCTAAGATAATCAAATCCCTTATTGTTCGAGTTACTCGCTCAGGTAGGCACCTTCCATCTTCCGGGGTTGCCGTGGTTTCATCGATCCTATGTATCTCCGCCACTCTGAATAAGAGAAAATACGATATGGAATTTTCAAATCTGTGACTTTCATCAGTGATGACTTTACACCCCATATGGGTATTTGTCAAGAAATCCCCCTATACAATTCCTGCATTTTGTAGTCGTCCCCTAGTCTTACCCCGCAATCTGTATATATTTGCCCATTTTGGCATTTTTCTTTGGCTTTCGACGCAAATCGTCAGAAAACTATTGCCAGATGGGAGATATTACATATATAATATTTCTGTGTGTATAATTTTCTTTCATTTACGAAGCAATTACACACCTTTGGGGGAAGAACATAATATGATAAAAGTAAGCGTAAACCGATTACAAGCCGGCATGGTCGTTGCCAAGCCGATCGTTACAAAAAGAGGACAGACCATCGCATCTGCCGGGGCCAGTCTGACATCACAGTTGATCGCCAAGTTATCCTTTTACCGGATCCAGACCGTTATGATCGATGAAAATTCGATCCCACAGGAGATCCGCGAACAGGCAGTCACACTGGAAGTTGCCGAGCCAAAGCCGGAGGCTCCTGCCCAAAAGCCGGTCGCAAAACCGGTCACAGAGCAAAAGACAGAGACTCCGCACCCGCAGGTCCATCCGCTCGAGACAACGTCGCATAGACAGCGCATACAGTCTACGCCGCAGTTTCAGGCATTTCAGACCTCTTATACACGCAATATGATCTCTCTGAAAGAGGATTTTGATCTCATCATTGCAGGACAGGTTGACGGTGCATGTGACCATCTTCTGTCCGAGGCAGCATCCTTATTTGCTTCCAAGACTTCCTTGGAACTTTTTGACATGATACATACCATGCGTTCTGTCGATGATTCCGTCTACGCCCATTCTTTGAATGTCGCTTTGATCTCCAGAGCCATCGGTAAATGGATGCAGTTCTCCAAGGAAGATTTGAACACCCTGACCTTGGCAGGGCTTTTACATGATATCGGCAAGACCCAGATCCCTTCTGAGATCTTAAATAAACAGGGCAAACTGACCGATGAGGAATTTGACATCATCCGTTCCCATGCCAAACTGGGACACAAGATCTTAAAGGACACCGACCTGGATCTTCGTATCAAGTTGGCAGCCTTACAACATCACGAACGTTATGACGGATCCGGTTATCCACGCGGTCTGGAATCCGATGAAATCGATACTTTTGCTTCCATCGTTGCCATCGCTGATGTATATGATGCCATGACGGCAGCACGCTCTTACCGTGCTCCCAAATGTGCTTTTCAGGTCATTGCCGCTTTTGAAGATGACGGTTTCCAGAAGTACAACCCAAAAGTCATCTTTACCTTTTTGCAGCGTGTGGCAGCCTGCTACAACAACAGCCGTGTCCTTCTAAGTGACGGCACCGCCGGACAGATCGTGTATCTCAACAAAAATACCTTATCCCGTCCGATCGTCGACACTGTCGAGCATGGCTTGATTGACTTATCCCAGTCTGCCAACAAGGATCTGTTCATCAAGGCAATCCTTTAACATTTCTTATAAAATCAAAAACGGCTATCTTTATCACATACATGACAAAGATAGCCGTCTTTTTATCTTTTGATCTAGGAAACCCGAAGCATAAACTTCTGGATCTCTTTTTCGCAATTTGTCCGTTCGATCTGTGCGCCCAGACTGCGCAACTTGATCTCGAAATCCTCATAACCGCGCTGGATGAAATGAATATCTTCCACGATGGTAATGCCATCTGCTGCAAGCCCGGCGATCACAAGGGCTGCACCTGCACGCAGATCCGGTGCACTCACGCGCGCACCTGTGTATTCCTTAATGCCACGGATAATGGCAATATTGCTCTCCACCTTGATATCTGCTCCCATGCGGGAAAGTTCATCCACGTACTTGAAGCGGTTCTCAAAAATGCTCTCGGTAACGGTAGACGTACCATCCGCCATACCAAGCACAACCGTCATCTGCGGCTGCATATCTGTCGGAAATCCCGGATACGGAAGCGTCGTGATCTGGGTATGAGTCAAGCCCTTGTTGGCAACAATACGAACAGCATCATCAAATTCCTCGATCATACAGCCTGCCTCGATCAACTTGGCAGATGTAGCTTCCAAATGCTTTGGAATAACATTTTTGATCAGGACATCACCCTTGGTCGCTGCTGCCGCGCACATAAAGGTTCCCGCCTCGATCTGATCCGGAATGACAGAATAAGATGTCTTGTGTAACTTTTCCACACCTACGATACGGATCACATCCGTACCTGCACCACGTATATTGGCACCCATGCTGTTTAAGAAGTTGGCAACATCTACGACATGCGGCTCCTTAGCGGCATTTTCGATCACGGTCTTGCCCTCGGCAAGTGCCGCTGCCATAAGTACATTGATCGTAGCACCGACAGATACCTTATCCATGTAGATATGGCTGCCTACCAGATGGTCTGCCTTTGCAGAGATCAAGCCATAACTGATGTCCACATCAGCGCCCAGTGCCTTGAATCCTTTGACATGCAGGTCGATCGGTCGGCTGCCGATCACGCAGCCACCCGGCAATGCTACTTCTGCTCTTTTGTATTTTCCAAGTAAGGCTCCCAGAAGATAATAGGAAGCACGGATCTTTTTGATGTATTCATAATCTACGTTCAACTGTCCGATGGTTGATCCGTTGATGCGCGCTGTGTGTCGGTCTACGCGCTCTACCACTGCGCCGATATCGCTCAAAGCATCCAGCATGATGTTGATATCCCGCACATCCGGCAGATTATCTATGGTCACTGTCTCATCCGTCATAATGGACGCTGCAAGAATTGCGAGCGCTGCATTCTTGGCACCACCGATCTCTACTTCCCCTACGATCGGATTTCCCCCCTTGATTACGAATTGTTCCATATAACACCTCGTTACTCATTTATTCCAAAGGCTCTCGCCTATATTTACCCATTGATAAAAGACATTATAGCACATACTACATCATATGCACCAGTAAATCTTGCGTCACTTGAAAAAGTCAATCTATTTGCCACATACAAACTGACTGCGATACAATTTCGCATAATATCCGTTCTTCTCCAACAATTCCTGATGATTTCCCTGTTCTAAGACCTTACCGTCCTGCATATAGAGGATCACATCTGCTTCGCGGATCGTGGAAAGTCTGTGTGCTACGACAAAGGTTGTTCTGCCTTCCATCATGGTCTGGAAAGCCTCCTGTATCTTCATCTCCGTACGCGTATCAATGGAAGATGTCGCCTCATCCAAGATCAGCATAGGCGGCAATGCCAGCATCAGGCGGGCAATACAAAGAAGTTGCTTTTCTCCCTGCGAAAGACTGCCGTCATCGCCCTTGATATAAGTATCATACCCATTTGGCAAACGTTTGATAAATTCATGCGCATGGGAAGTTCTGGCTGCCTGCACCATCTCTTCTTCTGTCGCATCCGGGTTGGCAAACAAAAGGTTTTCCCGGATAGTGCCCTCTTTCAGCCAGGTCTCCTGTAAAACCATGCCGAATTTTTCACGCAGGTTGGCACGCGAGATAGACCGGATATCGACACCATCAATGGTGATCTTGCCATGTGTCGTATCATAGAAGCGCATAAGCAGGTTGATAAGCGTCGTCTTACCGCTTCCGGTCGGTCCGACAATGGCAATACGCTGTCCCGGCTCTACGGTCAGATTTAAGTGCTCAATGAGCGGTTTGCTCGGATCATAGGAAAACGCCACATCCTCAAATACGATCTTTCCTTCCACATCCGACAGATGATTTTCCCGGCTCTCCTCCACTGCCGGTGCATCAATGATCTCAAAAATACGCGCTGCGCAGGCAATGGCGTTCTGTAATTCCGTGACAACGCCGGAGATTTCATTGAAAGGCTTGGCATACTGGCTTGCATAGCCTAAGAAACTGGTCAGTCCACCGACCGTGATGCCGCCGAAGATCGCAAGAATGGCACCTGCGACACCCACACCACTGTAGATCAGACTGTTGACAAAACGTGTTGTCGGGTTGGTGATGGAAGAATAAAAAGTCGCCTTTAAGGAACTGTCTGCCAGGCGGTCATTCAAGACATCAAATTCCTCTTTTGCCTTCTCATTATAAGAAAAAGCAGATACAACCGACTGGTTTTCGATCATTTCATCTGCATATGCAGTCTGTTCGCCGCGGTGCTTCGCCTGCAACTGGAACATAGCATAAGTCCTGCTTGCGACAAACTTTGCCACCAGAAGGGATACCGGAGTCAGGACAATAACTACCAATGCGATCGGCAGGCTGACACGCACCATAAAAAAGATCGTTCCCAGAATGGTCAGTACACCGGTAAACAACTGGGTAAATCCCATCAAAAGACCATCGGAAAAGACATCCGCATCCGTAGCGATACGACTCATATAATCACCATGGGAATGGGAATCAATATTTTTGATCGGCATGACTAACATCTTCTCGAAAGCCTTTTGCCGCATGTTTTTCGTAATGTCATAGGTAATGTAATTATTGATACGGTTCATAAGCCACTGGAAAAAGCAAGTACCCACGATCGCCAGTGCCATCTTTTCTAAAATCTGATACAGTCCATCCCATTGGATCTGCCCGCTGCCGATCATACAATCGACCGCCTTTCCCGTAAGTACCGGAACCAGCAGGGTGAAGATGACTGTCAGTATCGCACAGATCAGGCTGAGAACGATCTGTAAACGGTAGGTCTTTAATTCCACCAGAACACGTTTGATTACTTGAGATTGTTTGATTTCATTTTTTGTACTCATGATTGCTGACCCTTCCTCTTACGAGTTTTGCTCTTTTTCGTCTTTTGGAAACTGTGAATAGTATATTTCCTGATAAATGGCATTGTCCCGCAACAGGTCTTCGTGTTTGCCCTTGCCTACGATACAGCCATCTTCCATGACTAAGATCTGATCCGCTTCCATCACAGAGGAAGCACGCTGCGATACGATAAAGGTCGTCGGATGCCAAGGCAGCCCGCGGATCGCCTTGCGCAGTGCTGCGTCCGTTGCCACATCCAGTGCAGAAGCCGAATCGTCCAGGACCAGGATCTTCGGCTGTCCCGCCAGGGCTCTGGCAATCGTCAGTCTCTGTCTCTGTCCGCCGGAAAGATTTCTGGCATCCTGTAGGATCTCCTCATCCAGACCATGCTCTTTGCTTTCGATGACGTTGTCTGCCTGGGCTGCATGGACGGCTGTCGCGATCATATCATCTGTAATATCCTCCCGTCCGAAACGGATATTGTCCCGGATGCTTCCATGGAAAAGCACACCGCGCTGCGGTACCAAACCTACGATCTTTGTCAGTTCTTTTTCCTTGTAACTGCGTACATCCTTGCCGTAGATCAATACTTTTCCCTTGCTGGCATCATACATATGGTTGAGCAGGTGCAAAACGGTAGACTTACCGGAGCCGGTGCCGCCGATGATACCAACGGTTCCATGATCCGGCACCTTAAAATCAATATCCCGGATCGCCATCTCGCCCGCCTGTGGATAAGCAAAGGATACCTGCTCATAAGATACTGCATCCGCCTCTGATGCCTTTTGTGTCTCTGTCACATAAGTCCGCTCATCATATGGCATTTCCATGATCTGCTCCACTCTGGTAACCGAAGCGTAGGCACGCATAAGTACCACGATCAGGTTTGCCAGTTTGATCAGTTCTACCAAAATCTGTGACATGTAGTTGACAAGTGCTACGACCTGTCCCTTGGCAAGGATCCCCATATCGACCTGGGTAGAGCCAAACCAGATGACTGCCACAACACCAAGATTGACGATCACATAGGTGATCGGGTTCAGAAGTGCAGAAACCTTGCTGGCACGCATCTGGTCGGCATACAGGTCTTCTGTCTGCGTCCCAAATGCCTGCTTCTGCTGTTCCTGATTACCAAAGGCACGGATCACACGGGCTCCCTCTAAGTTTTCACCGACTGCCAAAAAGACGCGTTCCATCTTCTTTTGGATCCGGCTAAAGATCGGCAGGGTCGACTTGGTGATACCATAGACGACCAGCCTAAGAGGGCGATCACGATCACAAAGATCAGGGTCGACTTGACATCAACGATCAGTGCCATGATCATCGCACCAAACACGATAAACGGAGAGCGCAGGAAAAGACGCAGGAACATATTGATACCACTCTGTATCTGGTTGATATCCGATGTGATACGTGTTGTAAGTGCCGATGTTCCCACACGGCCATGGCTTGCCGCTGACATATCCATGATGCGGTGAAAAAGATCTGCACGCATCTTAGAAGCCGTGTAGATGGCTGCTTTTGCCGCAAAATACTGTGCCGTGATGGCAAATGCCAGGCCCAAGATGGCAAACAAGATCAAAAGCAGGCACATATGGATCACATAGTCCCTATCCCGGTTTGCGATTCCTACGTCGATAATGGATGCCATTACCAGCGGAACCAGGAGTTCAAAAATTGCCTCCAGCATCTTAAAGAGCGGTGCAAATATACTTTCTTTTTTATAATCTTTTAAATATTTTCCCAAGAACTTCATTTTCTATCCCTTACTTCAAAAAAAGCAAAAAGCAAGGACTGCGCCTTGCTTTTGCCTGTCATTATTCTGCCGTTGTGTCTGCTGCCGTTACCTTTTCAAAGAAAGTATCGAACTGTACTTTCTTCCATTGCTTCTTATCGGTCGTCCAGGTAATTTCCTTTTTCCAGCCCTTCAAGACAGACTCTAAATAGTCACTGCGCTTTTTCTCCTCAAGCGTTGTCATCGCTTTTTGGGTTGCTTCTTCATCATACGCGCTATCTAAGCGGATGACATAGTAACCATCGTTTCCTACATCTACAACAGATGAGATCTGTCCCTCGGAAAGAGCATCTGCGGCTGCGATCACGGCTTCATCCAAAGAAGTGTCATCCTTTCCGTAGGATGCTGTCTTGATGGTCGCGCCCGCTGCCTCACCGTCTGTCTCCAGATCGGTTGAAGTCGTAAGGGCTTCTGCCTTTGCCTTTAATTCCTTTTTCTGGTCATCGGTATAATATCCGGTATTGCCAGAGGAATCTTTATAAGTCACGGATCCGAAATAAGCATAAGTGATCGTGCGCTGTGCAGCCTCCTCCTCGGTCACTGTCACATCTGCCGACTCCTTGATGGCTTCGGATACCTTGGATGCGATCGTCTGATTAGTCAGATACTTTTCTACGATCTCCTCGGTCGCCGTCATAGCGTCCAGTGTATCTTCCGAATTGTTCTTGATAAATGCCTTAGCTGCCTTTTTGATGGACTTTTTCTCATCATCGGAAAGGGTCACATCATAATCAGAGGCATGCTGTTCCAAGAGGTAATCTTCCTTCATGGACTTCATGACATTTTTCTTGACGTTATCCTCAAGCGTCGTGCCATCATCTTCCTTTGTCCACATATCCGTACCCATATACTGTAAATATGTGGCATCATACAAGGACTGTGTATATCTGGCAACGAAATTGCCGTAACCCAGTGATATGCTGTCCTCTCCTTTATTGATATTTACAAGTGTTGCATCTGCATTCAGACCGCATCCGGAAAGCAGGGTCGCTCCCGCAAGCGTCAACGTCATTGCAGCAACAAGAATATTTCTTTTTTTCATACTGACTTTATCTCCTTGTTTTCGGCTTACCTTGCTATTATAGCCATTTTGCAGGTAAGGGGCAACCTCTAAACCTTTGAATATTTTGTGTCGCCTAATTCTCCGATTTTTGATTTAATGCCAAGCCCTGCAATTCTTTTACAAATGTCATGACCAGATCCGGCAGATCCTTGGGCTTGATCCTTGAATTTTTCTTGTAAAAATAATGGAAAGCCGGATGTTTGGCATCCGCCGTAAAGGTCACATAAGGTTTATTCTTCTCAATGACTGCCGGGATCCCGCTGGCATCGATCGCCGCGCGTTCAAAGAGGGTAAAAACAATCTCCTCCGGTCTTTGTACAATGTCTGTGACAAATGCCTTGTGAGCCTCCATACGGAGCATGGCAATAAACAAAAGGTTTTGCACAGACCGGGATGGTTCTCCGAAACGGTCGATCAACTCATCTAACATCTCATCGCGTCCTTCCTCGGAATCGATGAGTGCGATCCTCTTATAAAGATCCAGGCGCTGTTCCTCACTGACAACATAAGTCTCCGGCAGATAGGCATCGATATCCAGATCGATCGTCGTGTCAAAGTGCTCCTCCACCATGCCGCCTTTTTCTTTTTTCACAGCCTCGCCCAGCATCTTACAGTAGAGGTCATAGCCGACCGCCGCCATGTGTCCGTGCTGTTCCTGTCCCAGAAGGTTGCCTGCCCCGCGGATCTCCAGATCCCGCATAGCGATCTTGAAGCCGCTTCCCAGATCCGTAAATTCCTTGATGGCAGCCAGACGTTTCTCTGCCACTTCTTTTAACATTTTGTCCCTTTTATACATCAAAAATGCATAGGCACTGCGATTACTTCTTCCCACACGACCGCGCAGCTGATACAACTGGGACAGTCCCAACTGGTCTGCATCATGGATGATAATAGTATTGACATTGGAAATATCCAACCCGATCTCTATGATAGTCGTTGATACCAGAACATCGATCTCCTGATTGATAAAGCCATACATGATCTTTTCCAGACGGCTCTCCGTCATCTTGCCATGCGCATATGCCACATTGGCTTCCGGCACCAGTTCTTCGATCTTTGCCGCAACATCCGCGATCTGCTTTACCCGGTTAAAGACATAGTAGACCTGCCCGCCACGCGCCATTTCACGGACGATGGCTTCCCGGATCATTTCTTCATTGTATTCAAAAACAAAAGTCTGGATGGGCTGGCGCTCCATAGGTGCCTCTTCCAAGACACTCATATCCCGGATGCCGATCAGGCTCATATGCAAGGTTCGCGGTATCGGTGTCGCTGATAAGGAGAGCACGTCGACCGTCTTTTTCATCTGCTTGATCTGCTCTTTGTGGTTGACACCAAAACGCTGTTCCTCGTCAATGATCAAAAGTCCCAGATCCTTATAGGAAACATCTTTGGAGAGCAGGCGGTGGGTTCCGATGACAATATCGATCTGTCCGGTCTTTAGACCTTCGATCGTCTTTTTCTGTTCTGCTGCACCGACAAAACGGCAAAGCAGTCCAATATTGACCGGATAGTGGGACATACGCTTTAAAAAGGTATTGTAATGCTGCTGCGCCAGGATGGTCGTCGGCACCAGATAAACGACCTGCTTGCCGTCCTGCACTGCCTTAAAGGCTGCACGGATAGCGATCTCCGTCTTGCCATAGCCGACGTCCCCACAGATCAGGCGGTCCATGATCTTGCTGCTCATCATGTCCTGCTTGACTGCCGCGATCGCCTCCAACTGTCCGTCAGTCTCCTCGTAAGGGAAAGTTTCCTCAAATTCCTGCTGCCAGACGGTATCCGGTCCATAGACATAGCCCTGATTCTGCTCGCGCAGGGCATAAAGATCCACCAATTCCTTGGCAACCACGCCGACTGCGGCACGCACACGATTTTTGGTGTTGACCCAGTCCTGGGTTCCCAGTGTATTTAATTTTGGCTTTTTGCCATCCTGGCTGCCGTATTTTTGAATAGCATCCAACTGGGTCGCCGGAATATAGAGATTGCCGCCCTTGGCATAAGAAATCTTGATATAATCCTTGACGACCTTATCCACTTCGATCTTTTCAAATCCCTGATAGATACCCAAGCCATGATTTTCATGAACAACATAGTCCCCAATCGTCAGACTGACAGACCGGCGATCTGTTCACCCTCATATTTGCGGGTTTTCTTCTTTTTCCGCCGTGCCCTGCTGCCAAAAATGTCCTGCTCCGACAAAATGACAAAAGATGACTCCGGGAACTCATAGCCCCGCGCCAGATTTCCCACAGATACCATAATCTCACCCGGATAGATTTCATGGTCGTAGTCTTCCGAGAAAAAGGCATTCAGATCCTGATCCATGAGGTTTTCTGCCAGATGATTACCACGGGTCCGCGATGGGCTGAGCAAAAGGATACGGTATTTGCGGTCTTTAAATCTTTTCAGGTCTTTGACCAGAAGTTCAAACTGATTGTTGTAGGCGCCCACAGAGACCGCACGCACGCCGGTGTGCCCTGCAATGGAAAGCAGTCCCTCGCGGCTATCCAAAGTTGACAAGACCACACCCGGATGTTTTTGCAGCATAGCAAAGACGCTCTTGGTAGTCAGCAGCATTTCCAGTTGTCCCGGCAGGCAGTAGCCCTTTTCCAGACGGCTGGTCATACTGTCCGAAAACTCCTGTTCAATAACCTTTCCCTTTTCGTCCAGATGCACCAGTTCATCTAAAAAGACCAGAGTCTCCGGCGGAAAATAGGAAAGCAGACTTTCCGTCTGGCTGACAAAGTAATTCAGATGTGTCTCCAGACCAAGCCCCAGTCCCCATTCTCTGGTCTCGGTCGCCAGTTGTTCCACACCGGTCTTGATCCGGTGTGCTTCTTCCGTGCGCATCAGACTGCGATACTTCTGATACAGTTCTTCCGCATCCGCCTCCATATGCTTTAGACCGGTCTCGATCTCCTCCTGGGTCAGCACAAGTTCCATCGCCGGATAGACCGTCACATGTTCTACAGAGTCGATGGACTTTTGCGTTGCGACATCAAAATAACGGAGCGAATCGATCTCATCGCCCCACAACTCCATACGGATGGGATGTTCTTCTGTCAAAGGAAAGATATCCACGATCCCTCCACGCACGGCAAACTCTCCCGGATGTTCCACCTGGGTCACATTTTCATAGCCCAGCATGACCAGTTTCTTTCGCATTTCATCCAGATCCACCGTCTCTTCCAGATCAATGGTAAAAATGCCCCGTTCATAAGAGGAAAGGGGCGGCACACGGTTCATCAGGGCATCCATAGTCGTTACGACCGTGACCGGTCTATGCTCAATGAGTGCCTGTACGACAGAAAGACGCTCTCTGGTAAGAGCGTTGCTGTGAATGTCCGACTGATAAAAGAGCAGATCTCTTGCCGGATAATACAGAGTGTTTTCATCAAAAAACTGATAACCCTCATAGATCTGCTTTGCCCGCATCTCGTCAAAGGTAACGATCAGTTTGATCGGCACATCATAACCGATGCCATAGATCAGATGCGGTTTCAGACTGTCGATCAGCCCCGATACCTCGTAGATGCGTTTATCTTTTTTTAGATGTTCCCGCAGTTCCTCGATCTGCGGCATCTCCTCAAAAGGTTTTAAAAATGTTTTCATGATACTTCCACTTTTCCATTATAGCGGCTCATCGCCTTATCCACGTCTTCCGACAAGATACAGTCGATCGCCTGCGCCGCGCGCTCATAGGACAATTCCACCAGACGTCTGTCCTCCGGTGCAAAACGTCCCAGCACATGTGCGATCATATCTCCGTTTGGCGGCAATTTGCCTACACCGATGCGCACGCGCATAAATTCCTCGGTATGACAGTGGGCGATGATATTCTTCAAACCGTTGTGACCGCCCGCACTTCCTTTTTTGCGGATACGCAAGGTTCCCGGATCCAGTGCCACATCATCTGAGATCACGATCAGATCCTGTGCCGGATCCAACTTGTAAAAATGCAGGATATCGCCCACACTCTCGCCACTTAAATTCATAAAGGTCTGCGGTTTGACCAGAATGACCGCCTGTCCTGCGATCCTGCCCTTTCCGATCAGGGCTTTGTGTTTTCGTTCCGTCACAGAAATACCATTCTGTTCTGCCAATAAGTCTATGACATCAAAGCCGACATTATGTCTGGTTCTTGCATATTTATCTCCCGGATTTCCCAATCCAACTATTACATACATACGATCATCCTCATTTCCTGCCTGATAACGTGATTTCTACTGATATACAATTTAGCCGACCGTGCCAAAAATTGCAAGATGACAAAAATACAAAAACGCAGGTCAAGGCTGCCCTCGACCTGCGTTCATCCCCATATACATTCCTATGCGGATCTTCTATACTGCTTCGCTATGTAACAACTCCTCGTTGTACTTTTGCAAGATCAGATTCTGGATCAGTTCTCTCGTAGAGGACTTGATCGGATGGGCAATGTCTTTGTACTCGCCCTCAGCTGTCTTGCGGCTTGGCATAGCGATAAACATGCCTTTTTCGCCCTCAATGATCTTGATATCATGGATCACAAATTCCTCGTCGATCGTAATGGATACCACAGCCTTCATCTTGCCTTCTTTTTCAATCTTACGAATTCGTACATCTGTAATCTGCATATCTTACCCCTCCCCATTTGCCTGGTGTGCTTCGTAACGTTTTTTCTTTTCGGAAACGATCCTGATCTGACCTTCACCGACATACTTGCTGCCACTCAGCAGGGTCTCCGAACTCTCCACAATACAATTCTCAATATATACATTGTCACCGATATAGGCTCCATTCATAATGATGGAGTTCTTGATGACACTGTTGTTGCCCACAAAGACTTTCTTGAACAGTACGGAATCCTCCACTGTACTGTTAATGATACAGCCACTCGCGATCAGACTGTTGCTGACCTTGGAGCCTGCATTGTATTTGGCTGGCGGCAGATCATATGCCTTAGAGTAGATCTGCGGTTCCTGATGGAAGAAGTAATCGCGGATATCCTTTTTCAAAAAGTCCATATTGGTGCGATAGTAACTCTCCACAGATGCGATATTGCTCCAATAACCGTCCAGCATGTATCCATAGATCTTTTTCAAGCCCTTCTGGCGGATCAAGACATCGGTAACGAAATTGTAACGTCCCTCCTCATTGCTCTGCTCTAACAACTCGATCAGGGTTCTACGACGGATCACATAAACACCGGTAGATACGATATCGGAGTCTGCAACCATAGGCTTTTCGTCAAACTCCATGATCCTGCCTTCCATATCCAGCTTGACCAGGCCGAAACGCTTTGGATCTTCCCACTCCGGCAGTTTTGCACAGACAACGGTAATGTCTGACTGCTTTGCGATGTGATATTCCAGGATCTCATTGAAATCCATCTTGGATACACAATCACCGCTGGCGATGACTACATATGGCTCATGGCGTTTCTTGAGGAAATCAATATTCTGCCACATAGCATCTGCCGTGCCGCGATACCACCAAGAGTTGTCTGAGGTGACGGTCGGTGTAAAGAGGAAAAGCCCTCCCTGTTTTCTACCAAAATTCCACCACTTAGAGGAATTGAGATGCTCATTCAAAGACTGGGCATTATACTGGCTCAGGACTGCCACCGTCTGAATGTTGGAATTGGTCATGTTACTGAGTACAAAATCAATACAGCGATAACTGCATGCTACCGACATTGCAGAAATGGCTCTCTTTTCTGAAAGGTTCTGCATTCTGCTGCTATTGCCGCCCGCTAAAATAATTCCTAATGCTTTCATGATGTTTCACCTGCCTTAATGATGTATCCGCCGCTTGGAAGTGTTGCGTCCGGATAATCGTCCATTGTTGTCTTACCCTTGAGGGCTGTATTCTTTCCGATCTTTACATGCGGCGGAATCACAGAATGCTCCCCGATCGTCGCCAGTCCAAAGGCATAGATCTTTGCATTTAACTTGCTCTCGGCTTCTTCTCCCACACCGATCTCATCGCCCTCACCGATCGTACAGTTCTCTGCGATGATCGCCTTTTCCACATAGGCGTCCTTACCGATATAGGTATTTTTCATGATGATGGAATCCTTTAACACGGCTCCCTCTTCTACGGTAACGCCGGCACCAAGCACACAGTTGGATACCTGTCCGTAAATCTGCGCTCCTGCACCGATGATCGAGCGTTCCACCACTGCATCCTTTGCAATGTACTGTGGCTCGATGATGTCCTGCTTGGTGTAGATTTTCCAATATTCTTCATATAAGTTGAACTCCGGGATCAGATCGATCAATTCCATATTGGCTTCCCAATAAGATCCAAGTGTTCCGACATCTTTCCAATAATCATTAAATTCATATGCAAACAGTCGCTTGCCGCCCTCATGACAATAAGGAATGATGTGCTTGCCAAAATCACAGTTGCACTGATCTTTCATGGCGATCAAAGAATCCCGTAAGACCGGCCAACTAAATATGTAGATACCCATAGATGCCAGATTGCTTCTCGGATGCTCCGGCTTTTCCTCAAACTCTGTGATCTGCTTATCCTCGTCCGTCAAGACAACACCAAAGCGGCTTGCCTCCTCCATAGGAACCGGTATGGCTGCGATCGTCACATCCGCATTCTTTTGCTTGTGGAAATCCAGCATAGCCTCATAATCCATCTTGTAAATATGATCGCCGGATAAGATCAGAACATATTCCGGATTGTAACGCTCCATGTATTTGAGGTTCTGGTAAATGGCGTTTGCCGTTCCTGTGTACCATTCACTCGTATCGCTCCTCTCATATGGCGGCAGCACTGCCACGCCACCATTGTTACGATCCAGATCCCACGGAATACCGATACCGATATGTGAATTCAGCACCAACGGCTGGTACTGGGTCAAAACACCAACGGTATCAATCCCCGAATTGATACAATTACTCAGCGGAAAATCAATTATGCGGTACTTCCCCCCAAAGGACACCGCAGGTTTTGCCACGTCAGAAGTCAGCACTCCTAATCTGCTTCCTTGTCCACCTGCCAGAAGCATGGCAATCATCTCTTTGCGAATCATAGTCTGTCACCTCACGTCTTTCCTCATGTCTGTCAGCTCACTTTATAGCCTTCCCTAAACTACAGGTGTAATTTGTATATAAAGTATAGCATATTGACTATTTTTTCTGCAACAATATTCCTAAATTCTTGTAATTTTCTGAAATTTTTTGGATAATTTATACAATTACAGGAACATCATTCCATATATCTCTCCTAAAATATGTTGATCCTGTCAAAAAAATGATAGGTTGTTGCAAATTAAAGAGAGAAAGTTATAATATAAGAGCAATATAAATAAGAAATCAAAGAAAACGGACGGTCAAAATTATGTATACAATAGATTTTTCAAAACCAACTTCAGTACACTTTATCGGTATCGGCGGTATCAGCATGAGCGGACTTGCAGAGATCCTTTTAAAAGAGGGCTTTCGTGTATCCGGTTCTGACAGCAAGGAGTCTCCTCTAACTCAGCATCTGACAGAACTGGGCGCACAGATCGCTTATCCGCAGGCGGCTGCCAATATCCCGGACGATACCAAGATCATCGTCTACACGGCTGCCATCCATCCGGACAATCCGGAGTTTATCCGCGCCAAGGAATTAGACGTGCCTATGCTGACACGCGCGCAGTTACTCGGACAGATCATGGCTCACTATGCCCGCTCGATCGCGGTTGCCGGAACCCATGGCAAGACAACAACGACCTCTATGATCAGTCAGGTACTCCTGTGTGGACAGGAAGATCCTACGATCTCTGTCGGCGGTATCCTAAAGGCGATCGGCAGCAACATCCATGTTGGCAACTCTGACCTCTTTATCACAGAGGCATGCGAGTACACCAACAGTTACCACTCTTTCTTCCCGAAATACAGCATTATTTTAAATATAGAAGCAGAACATCTGGATTTCTTCAAAGATCTGGCAGATGTGCGTTCCTCTTTCCACAAGTTTGCAGGCAATACCAAGGCAGACGGTGCTTTGATCATCAACGGTGAGATCCCGGACTATCAGGAGATCACAGAAGGTCTTTCCTGCCAGGTCATCACCTTTGGCTTTACCGATGCCTGTGATTATTATCCAAAGGACATTACTTATAATGAACTGGGTTGTGCCACTTTTACACCGGTACACAAGGGCGAGGATCTTCCTCGCGTGGTCCTTTCCGTTCCGGGTCTGCACAATGTCGGCAATGCCCTTTCCTGCATCGCGCTTTGTCAGGATATGGATCTTCCTTGGGAGCAGATTGCAGAAGGACTGCATCGTTTCGGTGGTGCTGACCGTCGTTTCCAGTACAAAGGCAAATTCCATGGAGCGACCGTCATTGACGACTATGCACATCATCCGACAGAGATCCGCGCATCTTTGAGTGCAGCGCAGAACTATCCGCACGAGCGTATCATCTGCGTATTCCAGCCGCATACCTATACACGTACCAAGCATTCTTATCTGATTTTGCAGATGCACTTTCCCTTGCAGATGTAGTCGTACTGGCTGATATCTATGCTGCAAGAGAGCAGGACATTTACGGCGTAAGTTCCAAGGATATCCTGCGCCTGCTGGAAGAAAAACAGGTAGAAGCCTATTACTTCCCTTCTTTTGCGGAGATCGAGGACTTTTTAAGAGAAAAATGTATGAACGGCGATTTGTTGATAACTATGGGTGCCGGAAACGTTGTAAATATTGGAGAAGACCTCTTAAAATAAGAGTTATCCACATAATCCACAATTTTTGTGGGTAAGTTATCCCCACAGAATTGTGGATTATTTATGCCCTTAAGCCCGCTCTTTTTTGTACTTATCCACAAAAGTCAAGTTCCCGCCAACCCTTGATTTTACTGGATTTGTGGATTACTTTTTTCTTCTCAACCCATATTTTATATGCTATAATTCTGATTGCTAATGAAGAGAGGTTATGATATGACAGACATACAGATACATGTTGCCACAAGTCATCAATCCACTTGTGTGTCAAATACATTTATAGATTGTTTTATGCCGGATGCCAGCGGCGAGTTCGTAAAGATCTATCTTTACCTGCTTCGGGTACTTTCCTCAGGTGACAGACACTTTAATCCTTCTGCCATGGCGGACAAGTTCCACTACACGGAAAATGACATCCGCCGCGGACTTTCCTATTGGGAACAGATGCATTTATTGCAATTAGAATACAACGATGCCAATCAACTGACAGGCATCTGTCTTTTAGAACCGGGACAGGATGAGCATAAGGCTCCTGCGCCTACAGAGTCCTCTGCCACCATCAAGATGATGCTGCTTCCTTCTGACAGACAGGACAAGTCTGCGGCAGACCTAAATGTGCATCAGCCTAAGACAGAGGAAAAGGCTTTGCAGATCCCACCGGACGAGCCACGCCACTATTCGCCACGTCAGATCGCCGCTTTCAAAAAGCAGGATGATGTTGCCGAACTCCTCTATATCTCAGAGCGTTATGTCGGACATCCGCTCAACCTGACCGAAGTAGAAAAAATCCTCTTTTGGGCAGAAGAATTGCATTTTCCGGTTGATATGATCGAGTATCTTGTGGAATGCTGTGTAGAGAAGGGACACCCAAACTTCCATTATATGAACAAGGTTGCCCTGAATTGGAAGGAAAGTGGGATCTCCTCTTTGCAGGAAGCCAAGGATTCCACCAATATCCATTCACAGTCTTACTATGCGATCATGAAAGCTTTTGGTATTTCCGGTCGTAATCTGACCGAGCGCGAGACTGCTTTTATCAACAAATGGACAAGTTCTTACGGCTTTTCGCTGGATATCATCCGCGAAGCCTGTGAGCGCACGATCCGCAACACCGGCAAAGTCAATTTTGAATACGCCGACTCCATTCTGGGCAGTTGGAGCAAAAAGGGCATCCGCCAGTTGGATGACATCGCCCGCTTAGACGAGGCATTCGCTTCCGCCAAGCAGGCAAAGGTGCTCCCGCTCCGGTCGCACGCACCAAGACCAACCGCTTCCACAATTTTGAACAGCGTCAATATGATGACGACTATTACGAAGCATTAGAACAACAATTACTGCGAAAGTAGAAGGATGATCCATGGCACTGACCAATGCACAATACGACTCGCTCATGCGGGAATACAACAATAAACAAATGCGCAATCACCAGATCGTGATACAGCGTGAAGAAGAACTCTACCGGGCAGTTCCGGAATTGTCCCGATTGGATGATGATGTCAGCCGCTTATCGGTTGAGAGCATAGACAGGCTTTTAAATGGCGATGCTGCCGGCTCTGCCGCCCTCAAAGAGAAGTTAGGCGATATCCGCAAGCAGCGTGAAACTCTTATCCAAGAGCATGGATATCCTCTGGATTATCTGACACCGCCATATGATTGTCCGCTTTGTCAGGATACCGGCTTTGTGGATGGCAAACGCTGTCGCTGTTTTGTGCAGGCATCCATTGATCTGGTCTACTCCCAGTCTCATTTAGACGACATTTTAGACCAGGAGAACTTCGACGTTTTCTCTTTCGACTACTACTCCAAAGACATCGTAGATGCCAAGTCCGGGCGGTCTTCTTTGGATTTTGCTAAGGATGCCTATGAAACAGCACAAAATTTTGTGCAGAATTTTTCTACAGAAGGTGGTAGTCTACTTCTGTATGGCGATACGGGGACAGGCAAGACCTTTCTTTCCAACTGTATCGCTAAGTCTCTGTTAGATCAGGGACATTCTGTGATTTATTTTACAGCCTTCCAGTTTTTCGATATCTTTGAAAAAGATGTCTTCCAGAAAGATGAAGACGCAATGGAGGCTCATGAGCAAATATTCCAATGTGACTTGCTGATCATTGACGATCTGGGTACGGAATTTTCCAATTCCTTTACGACATCCCAGTTATTCCTATGTTTAAATGAGAGACTATTGCGTGGCAAATCTACTGTGATCTCCACCAATCTTTCCATGAAACAACTGCGTGAGATCTACTCAGAACGTACATCTTCCCGCATTTTCAGCAATTATCAACCTTGTAAACTTTTTGGTGACGATATTCGCATCAAGAAAAAATTATCCAATAAATCATAACAAACAAAGGAGTAAAAGATTCATGCCAAACGAAGAAATCTGCTTAAAAGAAAGCACACCTGTAGGTACTTTGGGTATCATCCCACTGGAGAGTTGTAAGGAACTCGGTGCCAAAGTCAACAATTACCTGGTGAATTGGAGACAGGATCGCGATGCTGAGCATTACGATCACATCACACTTGCCGGATACAAGAGTGATTCTTACATTGTAAAGGCTGCTGTTCCGAGATTCGGTTCCGGCGAAGCCAAGGGTTCCATCTTACAGTCTGTCCGTGGACTGGACATCTTTTTGATCGTTGATGTAACCAACTACAGCCTGACCTATTCTCTCTGTGGTCAGACCAATCACATGTCACCGGATGATCACTATTCTGACTTAAAGCGTATCATCGCTGCTATCGAAGGAAAGGCAAAGAGAATTACCGTTATCATGCCATTCCTCTATGAGAGCCGTCAGCATAAGCGTTCTTCCCGTGAGTCCCTCGACTGTGCTATCGCATTGCAGGAACTGATCAACATGGGTGTTGACAATATCATTACCTTTGATGCACATGATCCTCGTGTGCAGAACGCTATCCCGCTTCATGGATTTGAGACAGTACAGCCTGCATACCAGTTTATCAAGAACATCTTAAAGAACGTCAAGGATATCCAGATCGACAACGACCACCTAATGATCATCAGCCCGGATGAAGGTGGTACCAACCGTGCCGTTTACATGGCTGGCGTGCTTGGTGTGGATATGGGCATGTTCTACAAGAGACGTGATTACAGCATGATCGTAGACGGACGTAACCCAATCGTTGCTCATGAATTCCTGGGATCTTCCGTAGAAGGAAAGGACGTCATCATCGTTGATGATATGATCTCTTCCGGCGAGAGTATGATCGATGTAGCAACCGAATTAAAGAAGCGTAAAGCAAAGAGAATCTTCGTTGTGGCAACCTTTGGTCTTTTCACCAATGGTCTGGAGAAATTCGATGAAGCCGTAGAAAAAGGCATCATCTATCGTGTTGTAACTACAAACCTGACCTATCAGACACCGGAACTTTTGAGCCGTCCTTACTATATCAACTGCGATATGAGCAAGTACATCGCTTATATCATTGATACTTTGAACCATGACTGCTCTATCTCCGGATTGTTAGATCCATACGAGCGTATCCACAAGGTCGTAAACAAATACAACAATGGCGAACTGTAAGATTCGTCCTTATAAGGCAAATAAAGAAGGCATCCCGGATATGGGATGCCTTCTTTTTGTCTGCATTTATATTCTTTAATTCTGTGAAGATTCATCGTCTGCTTCCAGATCATCCTCATCCGGCTGCTCTGCGCTTCCCGGCGTATCGGATACATAATTCGGATCTACGACCGTGAACTCATTGGATTCACGGAAGATTGTATTGCTGGATCCTACCTGGCATACCGTGATGGTATCGCCATTTTGTACCGCAGATGCCTTGATCGTCAGGCACTGCCCACTCTCGTAATTGGTCGTAACCTTTTCTCCATTGACATAGACTTTACTCCACTTGGTAAAGTTGGAACCATAAATGTGCAACTTGCCGTCAAAGAAGTATGCACGGTCGATCACAACATCAGATACACCCATTTCCAGATCGGTGGCAGGATATTTATCCTCGCCGTTATAAGCGTAGCGCTTTCCGTATAAGATATCATACTGCAGGGCTTCCAGATCTGTCATATATTCCGGTGTTCCGGCTTTGACACCTGCTGCTATCTTGCTCTGATGATAATTGGTCATGGTACCTTCATGGATACCCAGACGATTGAGATATTCAGAAACCAACTGATAAGCAGTCAGATCCTGATCCTCTTTTGACATGCCAAAGTTGTTCCAGGTGAAATATTTGGTCTGGAAAAGATCTCCGGTAGCCACTTCACTCTCAGTCAATCCCATGGTCGGCAGATGATCGCCAAACATGATGACCAATGTATCTTCATCACGTTTACTCAGTTCCTCGATATAGGACTGGATAAATTCATCTACGTTGTGAATCTGGTTGATGTAATATTCCCAAGCATAGGTCTGTTCCTGGGTTTTACCCTCGCAGGTAACACCGATGGCAGGATTTTCAATGACCTTGTAGGTCGGATAATCACCATGCGCCTCTACGGTAATGGTATAGACGAAATCCGGTCCCTCGGTAGAGTCCATTGCCTCTGTGGTGGCAGGTGTTAAGATATCATCGGTCGGCCAGGAGCCCAGCGGTGTATAATCGGTAATATCCAACATTTCCTTACTCTGGAAAGTGTCAAAGCCCATCATGGAAAAGGCATTGGCACGGCTGTAGAAATTACCACCGTTATTGTGTACGACATGGCTGCTGTAACCAAGGTTGCGCAGATCGCCTGCAAAACTTTCACAGTCTGTCTTCTTTAAGATCGTCTTTTGCGGATATTCACCAGGTCCAAAGAAGCGGCAGGACATACCGGTCAGAACTTCAAACTCGGAATTGCAGGTGCCGGCACCGACAACTGGCACTGTCAGATGCCCGGTCGAGAAATTCTGTTCCAGATAATGCACATATGGGATCGGGTCCTCGGAAGTCTCGATAAAGTTTGCCTCACTGACATCAAAGAAAGACTCCAGAAGGATAACGACGATATTCGGTCGGTCTTCTTCCTTGATCGTGGATGCGCCCTGATTGGTCTCGTCTACGATCGCAGAAATGGACTCCTGATCATAATTCTTAGGCTCGGACATACCACGATTGAAGATACTGGTAGAAAATCCATACAGATATCCATAATCCAGATAGCCCTGTGCTAAGTTACCAAAATAACAGGAAAGTACGCCCTGTCCCTGCAAAGTAGAAGTCGTCACCGGAACACTGGCAAAACATCCCACGATAAAGAGCAATTTGACCCAATACGGAAAACGCGGCTTTAACTTTTTGCCTTTGATAAAGATGCGGACCATCCAAAGTGTATATAATAAAAGTGCTACTACCGAAATGGCTGCCTGCTGCGAGGTAAAATAATTGGTATTCTGCATGGTAAGCAGATCACCGATCATGGAAATATCCGTAAATCCAAATGGTGTTACACGGTTGAGCAGGATAATGCAGTTGGTGATACCCAGTGCAACAAATACGGCACTGATACACATACGCATAAAGGTCTGTCTGCTGATAAGGTAACATAGAGAATAACACACAAAGATCAGATAGGAGTTATACAGATAGGCTCCGGTATGATTGGTGACAAATCCCCACGCTTCTATAAAAGAGTGACGAGACAACCATTCCATGACAAAACACATGATCAAAGATAATGGGATGTGCTCGATCAGAGAATAGCGGTTCAACCAATCGTTTATCTTTTGCAACCGCTCGTTTTCACGGATCTTTTGTACGAATTTCGGTGTCGGTATCCTGGACTTGACTGCCGACCACTTATTGCCAAGAGATTTAAAGAAACCTCCGATTTTTGAAAATACTGCTTTCATATTGCCTCCAAACAAAAATACTCTTTTGCGTCACATCTTTTAAGTATAGTTAAAAATGTGACAAAAATGTGAAAGTCCAAAATCGAACAAGACACATTTCGCAAAGAGTGATAAAATTATAGCATGTTGGCTTGTCATTTGCAAGGAAGCCAGCGAAACTAGAACATTGGCCCCCGGGTCATAGAGCATAAATAGGGATAAGGAATTATGAAATTAAATTTTAGAGAAAAAGGTATACCAAAATGGATTCGTCATAGATTGTTGGTATTATTTCTTATATTTACAGGAGCACTGGTCGTTTTCCAGATCCTCCTGAATTTGGGCGAGGAAGAAAAAAAGGTCACGATGGCAGAAGCTACACTTCCTCTTGTTGGTGTGCAGACTTACGATCACACCATGGGGGAACTGCATGGCTACCGTACCCAGATGGACGCCTGCTATATGCGTGATGCCCTGATTCCGCTTGACTCCAAGCGAAAAATGGATCTGACCATCAACACCTATGGCTATGATGTGGACAGCGTCTCCTATGAAGTGCGCAGTCTGGATACCCAGCGCAAGATCGCAGACACCAAGGTTTCCGATTGGAACAAGGATGGCAATACCTGGACCAAATCTTTACGGATTGAAAATCTGGTGGATGAGGGGCAGGAATACCTCTTTATCCTAAAATTACACTGTAAGAGTGATGATCTTTACTATTATACCCGTATCACGCTGCCTGAGGAGACCTACGCCAAGAAGTGTCTGGAATTTACCGATAGTTTCCATAACGTGTCCATGAGCGACCAATACGAACTCCTGGCATCTTATATAGAGCCAGCAGACTATACAGACAAAAACGATCTGGGTAACGTCAATATCAATTCTTCCATCGATCAGATCGGCTGGCGTGGATTTGCAGGCAAACAGGTGGGCGATCCGCTGGTATCCTTTACCGACATCAACGACACCTACGCTTCCCTTGTCTATACCTACCAGATGGCTGAGGAGGCTGACGGCGCGACCAATTATTATAATGTAGAAGAATATTATAAAGTCCGCTATACCGACCAGCAGATCTACCTGCTGGATTATCAGCGCAGCATGGAGCAGATCATCGATACGGCATCTGTGAACGTGAGCGGCAATATCTTATCGGTCGGCGTGACCAGTGATACTACCGGGTACCTGTCCAATGAGACCGGCACGATCGTTAGTTTTGTGCAGTCCGGTCAACTCTTTGAATACAACCAGAACAAGCAGACCTTTACCAAAGTCTATGGCTTTATTGATGATCCGACAGATGCCAGACAAAGTTACGGACAGCACAATATCCGCATCTTAAATATTGATGAGACCGGAAATATGGACTTTGTTGTTTACGGCTATATGAACCGCGGTCAACACGAAGGCGAAAGCGGCATTGATCTCTACCATTATGACAGCATCAAGCAGGAAGCCATTGAACAGGTATTTATTGCGACCACACATTCTTATCAGATCTTAAACGCAGATTTCAGTGATCTGCTTTACGAAAATGCTGATGGTGACTTTTATATCATGATGGGCGGCACCCTTGCCAAAGTCGGTCTGGATGACCTGTCCACCAAGGAACTGATCACAAACCTGAAATCCGACCAGTATGCCGTGTCTTCCTCCGGCCGTTATGTAGCATGGATGACAGAAGATGATGTAGCAGACCAGATCTCCATCATGGATCTGGAAACAGAAAAAGTACGCACGATCGATGCTGCCAAGGGAACCAAGATCAAGCCACTGGCATTTATGACAGAAGACTTTGTATACGGGATTGCAAACGAAAGCGATATTTCAACAGATGCAGCCGGAAGTGCCGTCTATCCAATGGAAAAAGTCGAGATCATCGATACGTCCAGTGACAATTTCACACAGTTAAAAGAATATGCCAAGGACGGTATCTATGTGACCGGTGCGACCAAGTCCTCCTATACCCTTTATCTGGATCGCGTAACAAAACAGGATGGCACATATGTGACAACCACCCAGGATACTATAAAAGATACTGCAGGCGAGCAGAATAAGACGGTATCCCTGGTAAAGACTGCCAGCGATACGCAGGGGCTGGCTACAACCTATGTCATGGCAGATCTGGAAGATGGACAGTCTATCCATAGTCTGGCAGCCGGGGATGCAAGCCTGGCGACCATCAACGACACCAAGAGCATTTCTATTTCTACGACCGAGGAACAGGAAACCTACTTTGTGTATGTCGGCAACCGTGTTACTCTGACAACGCAGAACCTGAACAAAGCCATTATGGCTGCAGATGCGGATATGGGACTGGTCGTTGACAACCAGCAGCGCTATATCTGGAACCGTGGCAAGAAATCCTACGTCAACGCTTTCAACGACATTGAAGCCAGCGCATCCGACCGAAAGGCAAGCACATCCGCCGGCTGTATCAGCGCCATCCTGCAAAGCGAAGGCATCAGCGGCGAAGTACACGCTCTTTTAGACCGAGGCGAAACACCAATGTCCGTATTGCAGACTTCCCTCAAGGATAAACTGGTCTTAGACCTGACCGGATGTACCTTGAGCCAAGCATTGTATTATGTCAGTCAGGGAACGCCGGTCTATGCGAGAACCGGGGATGACGCCGCCCTGCTGATCATTGGCTATGATGCCGCCAATATCATCGTTTATCATTCCGATACCGATCAATACACCAAGATGTCGACAGACAATGCATCTCAGGTCTTTGAAAGCGCAGGAAATGTATTTATTAGTTATGTAGATTAAAAGAGAAGGTTTGGCAAATAAAAACTTTGTCAAACCTTCTTTGTATTTTATATATATTTACGATCGATATTGATTGCTATAAAGTACTCTTTGCCGATTTGCTCCGAGACTCTCTTTTGCAGTTGCACTGTGATCTCATGTTCTGTCATCTTGACCTGATAAGGCACGACCACATCAAAGACCAGATTCGTATGCGTATGTCCGAAAACAACTCGAAAATCGTGAATAGAAGCCTTTTCATTCCAGTCCTCCACGATCTTTTTTACCGACTCGCGTAACTGATCCAAACGAGGATCATCGGTCACTACCGGATCCATATGGATAACTGCCTCGCAATGCAATTCTTCTTTCAAAATGTGTTCTGTCCGATCGATCACATCATGCGAGATCATAACATCTACGCTTGCCGGAACTTCTGCATGTAGAGAGATCATAAGGCGTCCCGGTCCGTAATCATGTACCACAAGGTCATGCACACCTATGATTCCATCTTGCGCCATTACAATCTCCTCTATGCGATCAACAAAGCCTGCTTCCGGCGCCTGCCCTAAAAGTGGGTCTACGGTCTCCTTCCCGGCAGATAAACCTGCCCAGATAACGATCAGGCAACAATCAAGCCGCAATAACCATCAATATGTAAGGAACTGAATTCACAAAAGATCGTAGATACCAGGACAATAAAAGTTGCCAGAGTATCACTCATACTGTCAGTTGCCGTTGCTCTCATGGCAGCAGAATCCAATTTATCTGCCAAGGATCGATTATAATACGCCATATAGAGTTTTACAGCAATGGACACAAGCAGGATAATGATCACCAGCGGTGAAAAATCCATGTCTTGTGGATGGATAATCTTCTCTACAGAATCCCTCAAAAGTTCAAAGCCCATGATCACAATAATGGCTGATACCAATAGGCCTGACAGATATTCGAGTCTGCCATGTCCAAAAGGATGCTCGGGATCCGGATCCGCAGACGATAATTTAAAGCCAAGCAGAGTGATCACGGAAGACCCGGCATCAGATAAGTTATTAAAGGCATCTGCTGTGATCGCAATCGAATGGCTCATCAATCCTGCAAAAAATTTAATCCCAAAGAGCATGGCATTGAGCAGGATACCTACACAGCCACTCAGTATGCCATAACGTTCCCGCACATTTATATCTTCGTAGTTTTTATAATCTTTGATAAACATCTTTGCCAATAGTCTGACCATATATTTTCCTCTTTTCTATAGGATATGCCTGTTTATCCATCCTGCATCTCCTATTGCGTCGGTTGACTTTCTAATGAACTACTGCTATACTAACAAACGACAAAAAACAAATCAATACAAACTCTATGCTAGGGGTGCCTTTGGGGCTGAGAGATGTCTTGACATCGACCCTTATTACTTGAACCGGGTAATACCGGCGTAAGGAAGCTTAGTTCTTAACTGATCTCCTAGCATGTACAAATGAAGGGAGATTTTTTTATGAGTTTTTTTGTAACAGCAAACGCAGATGGTGCTTATGATCTCACCACTGCCGGCTACACCGCACTGATCTTAGTATTCATCGCACTTCTTCTTGTAGGTGCTGCTGTCTTTGGCACCAAGAAGAAGATGAGCACCAAGCAGTTGGTATTTTCCGCTATGGCGATCGCACTTGCCGTAGTTACCTCTATGATCAAATTATTTGACCTGCCTATGGGCGGCTCTGTCACACTCTTTTCCATGCTCTTTATCGTCCTGATCGGTTACTGGTATGGATTTGGCGGCGGTCTTACAGCAGCCCTGGCTTACGGTGTATTACAACTTCTGATCGATCCCTATATCCTGAGTTTCCCACAGATGCTGGTTGATTACATCTTAGCCTTTGGTGCTCTTGGTCTTGCAGGTCTTTTCCACAATTCCAAGCACGGGCTCATCAAGGGTTATATCGTCGCCGTATTAGGACGTTACTTCTTCGCTTTCCTGTCCGGCTGGATCTTCTTTGGCATGTATGCACCGGATACCTTCCCAAATGCCGTTGTTTACTCACTGGTTTACAATGGTTCTTATCTGGGAGCAGAGGCAATCATCACTTTGATCGTGATCGCTATCCCACCGGTTGCAAAGGCATTGGAAACCGTGAAAAAACAAGCCATTTCCTAATATGTTTTCTATAAAGACTCTGAAAAAAGAACTTCCCACAATATGGGAAGTTCTTTTGCTTGTGTTCTATTCTCTTAAAAGGCTGCAAAATATAAAATGCTGATATCAAATGCCAAAATACCATAATAATAAGTTGCCAGATTTAAATAGTGGATCTTGCCACGATTTTCCGGCTTACGGAACTTGTAAAAGTACAAAAAGATGATCGTAAAATCGGAGATAAAAAAGGCGATACCTCCAAAGCCGATCCAGCCGGAAGCAAGTCCCGGGCAGAGTGCCATATATTGTGTGCTCTTGGATAGCATGAGCGACAGAAAGACGCAATATATCGCTGCCGGAATCGCCAGTCTTCCCATGTGCAGATGCATCAGACGCTTCACAAAGAAGAAGGCTGCCAGCGATACGACCGGCAGGAAGATGTTCCACCATGTGAGCCTTGCATCTATACGGAAGAAGCAGATCAAAAATCCCATATGTGCCAGAAGAAAGACAATCATGCCTGCTAGCATATGCTTGCGCCTGCTCCTGATCTGGTATAGCCCCATAAAGAGATCTCCGACCGCACACAGAACCAATGGCACCAGCATCATATAAAAATACTGCATATGGTCGCTGACAAAGGCAAACATGACTGCGATCACAACAAAGGATACACTACACAACATCTTGACCGGTACATAGTATTTCTGCTTGTAGCGCGGCAAAGCCGCTACCAAAAGCCCGGCAAATTCCAGCGTATAGATTATTGTCACAATCCCTTGTGCCATCATTCTTGTAAACATGTTTATGATCTATCCTTATGATTCTGGCTTAAATATTTCATCTTGTTGAAACGGCTGTAAAGAATAACCCCAATACCACCGGCAAAGATTGCAATGCAAAGGAAGTATCTCGGATCAATACCATCTGCGGTCGTTGGTGTCGCATCTTTTGTATGGGATGCAGTGCCCCCGTTTGTCGCGCTCTTGATCACTCTGCCGTCTGCGGTTGTCACAGAACCGTCTGCGTGGGTAATGGATCCGTCCGGGTTCACAACATCGCCGTCGGAAGTACCATTATTGCTGCCGTTGTCTCCATTATTGGCACCATTGTTGTTGCCATTATTATCGCCGTTGGTGTTACCACCGTTATTATTGTTATTATTATCGTCATTATTGTCATCGTTGTTATCATCATCCTGGTTATCTCCCAAGACAACAAAGACAATATTGTTATCCTTAGCATACTTTTCTGCTGCGGAACCGGAAACACCATAAATAGTAGATGGTGTCCACGAACTCTGCGCCGCGATCGATGTCACGGATGCAGGGATGGTGATAGTCTCAACACCACTGTCAGTAAAAGCATTGGCTTCGATCGTGGTCACACTATTTGGAAGGGACACGGTAGAAATACCGGTGCAGTCCTGAAGCGCGCCTGTGCCGATCGTTGTCGTGCCTGCTGCTATCGCCAAAGAAGTCTTGCCTTCCGGAACTAACAAAAGGCGGGTCTTTGACGCATTGTATAAACATCCATCCGAAGATGCATAAGCACCATTGCCGGATGCCACTGAGATATTGGAAAGATTGCCGCATCCGCTGAAAGCATCCGTAGAAATACTGCTGACACTTGCCGGAATGCTGACAGAACTAAGCGATGCACATCCGTAAAAAGCATTGCTGCCGATCGAGGTTGCACTATCCGGGATCGTAACAGATCCAAGGGATAAGCACTCACGGAAGGTCTCTTCCGGGATCCCATTCAAAGAAGAACTGAGGGATACTGACGCAAGAGAAGTACATCCGCTAAATACACCTGTTCCCATACTGGTCACCGAACTCGGCATAACAACCGATGTAATGTCTTTTGATGCAAAGACTCCGGCATTGATTGTAGTCACACCATCCGGGATCGTAACGGCTCCGCCATTTCCCGTGTAATCTTCCAGAACTGTGCCATCATCACTCAGCACCAATCCGGATTCTGTCGCCTGGCTTGCATCTGAACTCTGACTGACGATCACCCAAACGGATAAGATCACAGACAGTGCGATCAGAAACCATCCAATTTTTGTACCTCTTTTCATTCTCTTATCTCCGTATAACTCTATTTCGAAATAAAAATCTACAACATCTAGTATATTATACACCTATTGTACTTGTTTGGCTACTACAAATAATCGTCCATCCTCGGTATAACTGTTACAGGTCGACAAGGTCAAAAGTTTATCCTGTAGTGTCAGACCATCCGCATTTCCATATACGGCAAGGGAATCTACATTTTGGATAAAATCTTCCAGATCCTGTGCGGAAGTCGAGGTGATGAAATCATAATAACGGTAAGCATCTTCATCCTGGTACTGGACTTTGGACAGCCCTACCGCAACGATCTCATAGGTTCTTTTCTCGTAGATGGTATTAAAATTGATGTATTTATGAGCATCCAGATAACCCTCTTGCAGATAATTTTTCAGCCCACCAAACATCATCCCGCTTTTCATGTTATGCCCATAGATAATGGTATTGATCGTCGGTTTTAAGATACTGCACCGCTCGTCCATGAAAATACTGCCGTTGGAGTTGGTCGCCTGGTCAAATCCATGGGTCAGATAGTAGGTGTTATCCTTCTGTACGACCGGATAATTGATCTCGGTATCGTCAATGGAGAGCCAGCCTACCATTTCCGGGTTCTGCTGTAAGAGTTCCGCATATTCTGGCAAAACACTTAAATTCTGCGTCTGATCTTCCTGATCGGATGACGTATCTCCATTTTCTATAGAAGTATCTTCCTTCTTGGCATCGTCATTTTTGGAAGCATTATCCTGACTCTTTGGTGTTTCCACCTGATCTGCCAGTTTCTGCATCTGCCTTGTCGTCACAATGTCCCGGATCTCAGCAATTCCAAACACAGCAAAAGAGACAAGTGCCAAGATAATAAATGCAACACCAAGTATCTTCTGGTATTTTACCTTGCCCTCTGCCTCTTCTACAACGGCTTTGTCCTCCAACAGATCTACGGACTTATCCGCAACGATATCTGCCAAATGCGCAAAAAACTGATCGCCGATCGGTGACTTGAATACGATCTTGCCGCTTCGAATGTCATTGTAAAGACGCACTGCCACCTCGGGATCCTGTATATTTAATTCTTTGTTGATACATTCGATCTTGCGAACATCTTCCTGACCATCACGATATTCGTGAAAGGTCTGGAAGGTGTATTCGCCGATCTTATATTTTCCTTGTTCCTGCATGAAATATTCCTACTTTATAGTGATCGCTATTGTCTTTGAGTAATCTCCATAAACATAAGAACCATCCACCGGCTTGTATGCACGTACCTTGTAATAGTAAGTCCTGTTGCTGCCTACCTTGGTATCGGTATAGGCACCCTTGCCATTTGGTACAACGGCGATCTTCTTGTAAGTACCGTCTGCACTTGAACTACGATAGATCTCATAACCTGCTACCGTGTTGCTGCGGTTCCATGTAAGCGTCGCACTTCTCTTTGCCGTTGATGTGCCGACAAGATCATTGGTAGACGCCACCTTGGTATAAGCCGTTACCGACTGCATTTCGCCATAGGTCGTATTTCCACCTGCGGTCACATAAGATCTCACATGGAAGGTATAGGTTGTTGAGTTCTTCAAGCCATTTGCCACAAAGGATGTAGCCGATGTTGAGCCGTACTTGGTACGATTGTCCTCACTGTAGATCTCATAACCGGTAGCCTTTCCGTTTTTCAACCATGAGATCTGAATACCTGTCTCACTGGCTGCCTGAGCCTTTAATCCTACCATGACCGGGGCGATGATATTGAATTTCAATACGCTGGTTCCTGTGTAGTTGCCAAGTCCCTGTACGGTTGCTGTAGCAACGCCAGGATTTACATTGTTGTTGTAAGTAACACTGTATTCTTTTCCCTGGATCAACTCTTTACCATCATACAACAAGGTTGCTTTTGGTTCAATGGCTTTTCCGGTGTAGGTATTCTTGTTCAACTGAATGATATTGCATGCGTTGATATTCTTTGGAATGATCTCATAAGTTGCCTGTAAGACTTCTTTATTGCCGGCAAGTTCTACCGGAATAAAGGCTGTGATCGTTCCGACCGCAATGCAATCATCATTTGTAACATCCGCAATATCGGTCGTCTCCGCCTCTTCTGCACTCATACGTCCATAGACGATCTGGTCTGCATCATAAGCCACCTGGTTGCCGCTCGGATCCTCGATGACAAAGTCCGGTCGGATCGCTTTTCCGGTGTAGGTGTACTGGTTTGCATAACCTTTGACACGAAGCAGTGACATATCTGCGCTGATGGTGTAAGCACATCTTGCACTATCACTATAGTAAGATACCAGCGGTGTGATAATGACATAACCGCCTGTCGTGTAATTGTCATCAGAATAGTAGTCTACCTTGTAATCTACATCCTGCTCCAATACGTTGCCGCCACATTCTACGGTAACCGGTGGCTCTACTGCCTTTCCGGTGTAAAACTGCGGTTCAATGGTGACAATGGCATCTTTTAAGGATGCTACAATGTCAAATTCCTCGGTCACCTGACCTGTGTAATTGCCCTTTGCTACGGCTGTTACCGTCGCATGACCAGCCTTGGTATTATCTGTCAGTTTCAGATCATAATCGACGCCTGCCACCAAGGTCCATACCGGATCCACACCATTGTCATAGATCACGGATACGTCCGGTGTGATAGCACTTCCGGTGTAGGTAACGCGTTTATCATTTAATACCAGTTTAAAGTCTGAAATATCTTTTGCCCCAATGATGAATGCCTGGCTCTTGGTCTCAGATCCCAATGCATAGTTGCCTTTCAGAGAAACCACAACAAATGCCGGACTGTTGATATTTCCGATATTCTCATTGTTGACATAAGTAATACTATAGTTGACCGGATCAATCTCTGTCTTTGTGGAGATCGCGGTATCATATACCTTTACGCCCGGTGTGATGGCACTACCGGTGTAAGTCGTCACATAATTGCCATCCTCGTCCTGTGGCAGGTCTAATACCACATTGATCTCGGATGCCTTTGCAACCTTTTGGTTGATGCGGTAATAAGTAAACGGCTTGCCATAGTAATTGCCAATTCCCTTGACCGCCAAGGTCTTTGTACCGGCGTTGACACTATCCTCAATGTCGATCATTTCATAATCGGTACCTTCCTGTAATAAAGTGCCGTCTGAAAGATAGACTGCATAGGTCGGTACGTGAGACTTACCGTCATAGGTAAATTCCTGCTGATCCTGTGCAATACGCACCTGTGCATCTGCGAGAGATTTTCCTATATTAAAGGTTGCTTCTCGGCTTTCTCCATAATTACCTTTACCAGTAATTTTCACAGTTGGTGCCGCATCTGCATCATCCTTTGACGCAGAGTTTGTATTATTTTTAAAGGTCACATCATAATCTGTTCCCTTCGTAAGTTCAACACCTCTTGTTGTATCTGTAACAACTAACTTCGGTTCTACTGCAGATCCGGTATAATCCATATCCGGAACGGATACCGTAATATCCTCTGCAGCAATGGATTTTGGTTCTACCGTAAAGGTAGGGTTCAAAGAGCCATAGAAGTTATCTTTTCCAACAATTGAAATATTGTACTTTCCTGCATCTCTGATGCCGTTGCCATAATTGATTGTATAGTCGATATCTTTCTGCAGGATATAAGTGGTACCATCACCAATTGGACAACTCACTTCTACTTCCGGTGTGATTACTTCACCTGTATAAATGACAGATGTCTTATCTAATTTTACGGTTCCACCGGCAAGATTTACCTTTGTTACTTCAAATTCGGCACTTCTTGTTCCCATGTAATTGCCCATACCGGTAAATGTCGCAGATGCTTTGCTGTCAACAGAAACCTGCTCATTGTTGGAAAGTGTATAAGTGTAATCCACGCCTTCCTGCAAGGTATGTCCGTTATAAGTCAGGCTCATCTGCGGAACTACCGGATGTCCCCCGGCATAACCGGTGTCTGAAACCTTAACATTAATGTCACTTGCAGAAAGATCTTTCTGTGTGATCGTAAAGTATTTTGTCACGGCACCATAATAACTTCCTGCACCACTGATGGTCACAGATGCGGTTCCTACATTGAGGTTCTCTGCATAACTTACATTATAGTCCTTGGTCAGTGTCAGTGTCTTGCCACCATAGGTCACAACTACATTTGGCTGGATGTAATCTCCGGTGTAAGTCGTAGTCAGACCGGACAACTGACCGTCTAAGGTAATGTTCATGCCCGGATCTGCCAGATTGATACCCTTGATCTCGAAGTTTACAACCTGATTGCCGATAGATGCGCCATCCATGCTATTGATAACCACGGATGCTGTACCCGCGTCGATATTATTGGTATAGGTAAGACTATAGTCAACGCCTTCCTGCAAGACTTTTCCTGCACATGTTACCTGTGGTATCGGCTTGACCTCGCTGCCGGTATAAGAATAGGTATCATTCAAACCGGTAACCGTCGCCTTGGACAGATTATAATAAATATTAAAACGTGCTGTCTTGGAGCCGGTATAGTAAGTATCTGTACCGGAAACCTGGCGGATCACAATACTACCACTATTCGTACCAACATCTACATTGTTGCCGTACTCTATGGTATAATCTTCGCCCTCTTCCAATACCTGTGAACCAAACTGGACGATCGGTGTCGGCTTGATCTGCTTTCCGGTATAGTCATACTGATCATTGACATTGATCACTTCCACATTTTTCAGATCTCCAACAACCCTGATCGGGATCGTCTGACTTCCGATGCAGTAGTTCTTTCCGACAAAGATCAGTTGTCCCTCACCCGGTCTGTCACAGTTATACTGCTGGATCTCATAATTGGAAGAATCCAGATACATGGTATTCATATTTCCCGAACTGTCTACATTAGACTGGTTCTGATAGGTAATGCTGATACCGGCATCGGAGAACTGTAAGGTTCCGTTTGCCTGTAAACTATAGGTGGTCTGATATCCGCCAATGGTAAACTGACTGGTATTGCTCAAATTACCAATGATATTAAATCGCGCCGTCAGGGTTCCGCTGTAAGCACCTATTCCTTCAATCGCAATGGTCGCTCTACCCGGATTGACATTGTTACTATAAGTCAATGTATAATCTGTATTTTCTTTTAATACCACATCCCCATACATAAGGGAAAGGCTTGGCGTGATCTTATCTCCGGTATACATCTGATCCGGGATCGCCTCTACTGTCACATTATCAGAAATACTCTTGGTAACAATAGAGAACTTCAAGTTGATCGTTCCGCTGTAGTTACCAATACCCACAATCATAACGGTAGGTGCATCTGCATCGCTCTTATCTGCAATGTTGATATTGTTCTTGTAGCCCTGTACCTTGTAATCCACATCCTGTTTCAAGACAGTTCCTGCGGTATTTGTGATTGTAATGCCACTGATATCCGGCTTGATCTCTTTTCCGGTGTATGTATAATCCGGCAGGGTGGTTGCGGACGGTGTACATGCGCTCAGGTCACTTGCCACGATCGTATAGGTCTGGCTCAGGGTTCCGCTGTAATGTCCGATACCCTTTGCCTGTACGGTATATGTACCAACATTTGGTCCTACCTCCGTCGCCGTGAACTGATAATCGGTCCCCTCAACCAACTGAATGGTCTTGCCGGATGCATTGTAGGTCACCTGGATCTGTGGTGTGATCTTATTTCCATCATAGACATACTCAAAGCCTGCCTCCGGATGGTTCGGATCAATGTTTGTAACGGTTACGGAAGACTCATTATCCAAAACAACCATGGTCACATAGTAGCGCTTGGTAATGGTTCCATAGTAATCGCCCTTACCTGTATAAGTAATAACAACGCATTCGGTAGATCCCATACCACCGGCCTCGGTCGTATAGGTGACGGTGTAATCGGTATCTTCTTCCAGATCTGTTTCCTTGCCGTCTGCATCCGTGTAGGTCAGTTTCGATACCGGTTTGATGCTGTTGCCATCTGTATCTCTGCCCCAATATGGTACATAGTAGTCCCCGGAAGATGCCGGTTTTAGGGTAGAGTCATCATAAGGGTTATGCAGTTCTACTGCTCCGTCCAGTGCCAGATTGCTTCCGATCGTATAGGTGATATTTCTGCTTCCGGTATAATTGCCAATACCTGTGATGGTTGCAATCTTTCCCTCGCCGGAAGTCTTACTGTCCTCACCTACGGATACAGTGTAATCGGTATCCTGTGTCAGAACCTTATTATTTAAGTTGGTGTTTACTACATTTACAACCGGCAGGCGATAGTCACCATTCTTAACCAGTTTCTGTGTATCTGTGATCGTAACACCGCTTGCTTCGGATGTAATGTCCTTTGGTGCGATCGTGTAGTAAATGGTCACGGTAGAGCCACCATAATTTCCTTTTCCGGTCACCACGATTGCCGGTGTCTTGGATGTGTTATTCTCATCATAACCTGCCGCGTTGATCGCATTCACGGAACTTGTCTTATAGTTTCCGCTCTTAGCGACTGTAGCGTCCCCATCCTTAACGGTCAGACTTGGCGAGATCGTTCTTCCTGTATATTCTGCAACATAGGTTGCCAGATAAGTATTCTCTGCAATCTGCTTGACCTCCTGTCCGCCCAGGATAAAGGTCAGATTTGAAAGCGACTTGGCAACAATGGAGAAATACTCGTCTCGTTCCTCCGTCAGGTTCTTCTCACCTGTGATGGTGATGGTTGCCTGACCAATGTTCTTATTATTACTGTAAGACAAGGAATAGTTTGCGTTTGAAATTTCACGCTTCGTTCCATCATCATCCTGATAATATAAGGTAATATCCGGTTTGATCTGATTTCCGGTATAAATCTGATCTGCGATCTTTTCCGGTTCTACAACCACATGACTATCTGTCAGACTCAGTTTTTGGATGGTAAAGGTAGCCTTTACACTACCGGTATAATTGCCAATACCATTTGCATAAACAGTTGCTGTTCCGGCATTGGTGTTATCCTCGTAGGAAAGTTCAAAATCCTGTCCTTCGACATAGGTCTTACCTATCTTGGTCAGAGTATATTCACCGGAAGATAAGGTAATCTCTTTTCCTGTATAGGTCTTCTTTGTAGAAACATTCAAAGTACCACTGATAGTCTGTGGCTTGATGGTAAAGGTCACGCGGATCTCTTTACCACTGTAATTGCCTGCACCCTTAATGACGGCAACCGCCTTCTGGTCATCTGTGCTTGCATTGATATTATTCTCATAGGAAACGGTATAGTCTGTTTTTGCTTTTAGCCAACTGCTGCCCATTTTTACGGAGACCGTTGGCTGGATCTCAGAACCTGTGTAGGTTGCTGTATAATCACTGGCATAACCATCATCATATGTGACGCTGTTATTTCCAATGCTGACAACCGCAGCCGTCTCAAAATCACCAAGGATCTGATACTGCTTTGTCACAGTACCCTGGAAGTTATTTCCGGCACCTGAGATTTCCACACTCATGGTACCAATGGCTGTATTCTTGCTATAGGTTACTGTATAATCCTGATCCTGAACCAGGGTATAAACAGAGTTGTCACGTGTTAAAGTAACTGTCATGACCGGCTCGATCTTCTTACCGGTATAGGCAAATGTAGTAGCAGCCACGCCATCGATGCTTGCCGTAATATCCAGTTTATCATCATCCTGTGCCTGCTCCAGATCACAACGGTTGATGTCAAAGCCTAAAACGATCGTTCCGGTATAGCCGTTTGCTTCCTTACCGGTGATGGTCACAGTTGCCCTGCCAACTTCTACATTGTTGGTATATTCAATATTACAATTATCGCCAAAGCCTTCGATCGCTTCGTTTGTTGTGGCATTCTTAAAGGTAACCGCCGGTTCCTTTGTCAAGCCGTCATAAGTATAAGAAGTCTGTGACAACTCAGCGCTTACGATCTGGCTGATATCAAACTTATTGTCAGATCCTGCCTTAATCTCATAATTATTGTAAATCTGTGCTCCTGTATAATTGCCAATACCGGTTACGGTAATATCGTACAGATAAACCAGTTGTCCGCTTTCTACCTGATTTCCTTTTAATACTGCTTCTGCTGTATAGTCCGTTCCAAAAGTAAGAGTCTTGCCCTCATCGGAATAGATACCGTTAGTGACCGTGTTGGATGCAATATCTACACTAAACTGTGCACCCGCATCCTTGGGCAGAGCCTTTGTACCGATCGTATAGGTCAGTTCCTTGCTATAGCCTGCATAATCACCAATACCTGTGATCTTTGCGACTGCTTCCCCTGCGCTGGTACTGCCATTATAGGTCACATTATACTGACTTCCCTGTGTTAAAACTGTACTACCGCATTTTACAGTAACTGCCGGTTCTACCGCTTCTCCTGTATAAGTATAAGTTCCTTCTGCGATGGATGCCTCTAAGATATTAACTTTGATACTTGCAGTACTGCTTGTTCCGACTGCTGATACTGTCACATTTCCGCTGCCACTGGTCACATCGGCATTAAGAGAAATCGTTCCATCTGCATTTACCGTAAATGGCGCACCTGCATCTACCGTATAGATAAGTGTACGTTTCAAGGCTGGTGAAAGGCTTGCCTGAACCGCTGTCTGTGTGTCCGTTGCGTCTATGGCGATGGTAGATTGACCGGCAGTGACAGTGGTGTTATCTGAAACTGCATCCGCGCCTACATCAGAAAGCCCGGTCTCTATCATACCGTCACGTCCATCCCAGGCGCTTTCATAATAATAGCCGCTACCGGATGCCGTATAGTAATAGATAGCATCGCTGACACTGGTGAAGTTAAAGACAACCGCATAGGTCTCACCGGAAGATAAATAAATTCCCGCTCCGCTCAGATCCAGAGAAAGTTCTCTTGCAGATGCGCTCTCCGATGTTCCATCCATATGCTGCTGGGCACTGGTATAGCGTAAGACTCCACTGGTCGGATCACTGGCATCTGCCAGATTTTGATAGACCGAAACGGTATAATCTACGCTCTGCGCCACATCCATGTCCACTTTCATGGCTGCACGATCCAGCCTCTGATAATCTTTTGTCGCGCTGCCAATCTGTGCATATTGTCCTTCTTCCAGCAATGTTTCGCCAATATTTGACGTGTAGTCCGCGAACAGATTGCTTCCGATCGACAGTGTCGAGACAACCATCAGCGCCGCCAGCACTCCTGCTAAAATTCTTTTCTTTACATCCTTGTACATACTCATAGAGCCCCTTTCACCAAGTTCTTCTCTATTTTTCACGCCCATCCAAGGGCATAGTTAGACTTATTCTATTTCCATATCGACCTATCCTATTCAAAACTTTACCTTTTTCTGTAAAATTATCTTCCACAGCAAATAAAAACCATGCCGGGAGCACAAAGCCCCTGACATGGTTCCTATGGTCATTTCTATTATGCGTTCACGATCTTTCCGGTATATAACTGGTAGTATTTACCGCCCTCGGCGATCAATTCGTCGTGGTTGCCGCGCTCAATGATACGTCCCTGGTCTAAGACCATGATACAATCACTGTTTCGGATCGTTGACAGACGATGGGCAATGACAAAGGTCGTTCTGCCTGCCATCAATTTATCCATACCATCCTGTACGATCTTCTCTGTTCTCGTATCGATCGAACTTGTCGCCTCATCAAGGATCAGTACCGGCGGATCTGCAATGGCTGCTCTAGCGATCGCCAAAAGCTGTCTCTGCCCCTGACTCAAGTTAGCACCGTCACCGGTCAGTACCGTATCATAGCCATTCGGCAGTTTGCGAATAAAACTGTCTGCATTGGCAAGTTTTGCTGCTGCATGCACTTCCTCATCCGTTGCATCCAGTTTACCGTAGCGGATATTATCCGCCACCGTACCGGTAAAGAGGTGGGTATCCTGCAATACGATACCAAGTGAATGACGCAGATCATCTTTTTTGATCTTATTGATATTGATACCATCGTAGCGAATCTTGCCGTCTGCAATATCGTAGAAACGGTTGATCAGATTGGTGATCGTCGTCTTTCCGGCACCGGTCGCACCGACAAAGGCGATCTTCTGTCCCGGTGTCGCAAACATCTTGATATTGTGCAATACCGTCTTGCCCGGTTCATAGGCAAAATCAACATCATCAAAGACCACATCGCCTTCCAATTTTACATAAGATGTCGTGCCGTCTGCCTGATGGTAATGTTTCCAAGCCCACATACCGGTACGCTCGCTTGTCTCAACGATCTGTCCGTTTTCTTCCTTGGCATTGACCAGAGTAACATAACCTTCGTCATCTTCCGGCTTTTCATCCAAAAGTCCAAAGACACGTTCTGCACCCGCCATAGCCATAACGATAAAGTTCAACTGCTGGCTGACCTGCATGATCGGCATATTCAGACTCTTATTAAAGGTAAGGAAACTTGCCAGACCACCCAGGGTAAAGCCGCCAAATCCACCGATAGCAAGGATACCGCCGACAACGGCAACGATCACATAACTGACATTACCAATCTGTGCATTGGCAGGTCCCAACATATTAGAATACATATTTGCCTGATAAGCACTGTCAAAAAGTTCATCATTCAAGGCATTAAATTCTTCGATTGCTTCTTCCTCGTGGCAGAATACCTTGACAACCTTCTGGCCGTTCATCATTTCCTCGATGTTACCATTGACACGTCCCAGGTTTCTCTGCTGCTTGCCAAAATATTTGCCGGAATTTCCTGCCAAGAACTTTGTCACCAAAAGCATGATGGCTACCATACCAAGTGTGACCAGGGTCAGCGGGATACTCAGTCTGATCATGCAGACGATAACACCGATAATGGTGACGCCGGAGTTGACCATCTGCGGAATACTCTGGCTGATCATCTGACGCAGGGCATCAATATCGTTGGTATAGATGGACATGATATCACCGTGCTGATGGGTATCAAAATAGCGAATCGGTAATTCTTCCATATGAACGAACATCTCATCGCGCAGGGCGCGCAGTGTACCCTGTGTCACCTGTGCCATGACAAAGTTGTAAAGGAAGGCACATACCACGCCCAGTGCGTAAAAGCCTGCCACGCGTCCGATTGCTGCCAAAAGTGGTCCAAAGTCCACACTGTGTGCTTCGACCATCGGTGTAATGTAATCATCGATCAAATTCTGCATGAACATGGTTCCCTGCAAAGAACAGAGCACACTTGCCAGAATACATACTAAAACAATGATCAAATGGATGCCGTACATCTTAAAGATGTAGCGTGCCAGTCTGCCCATAATATGTTTGTTTACCTTGAGGCTTCCCTTGCCTCTCGGAGCCGCCTGTTGTCTTGGCATATTACTCACCCTCCTTCTCATCAAAATCGCCCGAACCGCCGCCGGTCTGGGATTCATATACATCACGATAGATCGCATTGCTTTCCAGTAATTCCTCATGGGTGCCAATGCCATCAATGCGGCCATTATCCATCACAACGATACGGTCTGCATCCTGTACGGAGGAGATACGCTGTGCGATGATCAGTTTGGTCGTACCCGGGATCTCCTCACGGAAAGCCTTACGAATCTTGGCATCTGTCGCCGTATCGACCGCACTGGTACTGTCATCCAAGATCAATACCTTGGGCTGCTTCAACAAGGCTCTGGCAATACAAAGTCTCTGACGCTGTCCACCGGAAACATTGCTGCCTCCCTGCTCGATATATGTATCATAGCCGTCCGGGAAACGCTCGATAAACTCGTCTGCACAGGCAAGTTTACAAGCCTTTTGGCACTCCTCGTCCGTCGCATTTTCACTTCCCCAGCGCAGGTTCTCATAGATGGTTCCTGAGAAAAGGACATTGTTCTGTAAAACAACAGATACCTGATTACGGATGACTTCCAGATCGTAGTCGCGCACATCAATATCGCCGACCCGGACTTTTCCTTCCGTCACATCATACAGACGCGAGATCAGGTTGACCAGTGTAGATTTGGCACTACCGGTTCCACCCAAAACGCCGATGGTCTCACCACGTTTAATATGAAGGTCGATATCTTCCAACACAAATTCTTCTGCATCCTTTTTGTATGCAAAATTGACATGATCGAAATCAATATCTCCGTTTGGCACTTCCATGACCGGATTTTCCGGATTCACGATCGTTGCTTTTTCATTTAAGACTTCTGCCACACGGTTGGCATTTGCCACACTCATGGTGATCATAACAAATACCATAGAGAGCATCATCAGACTGCCCAGGATATTCATACAATAGGTAAGCATACTCATGAGTTCACCTGTGGTAAAGGTAGAGGTCACGATCATCTTTGCTCCCAGCCAACTGATAAGCAGGATACAGGTATAAACCGTTGTCATCATGACCGGTGCATTGCAGGCAAGGATACGTTCTGCTTTTAATAAGAACTTGTAGATATTTCCACTTGCCTTCTGAAATTTTTCTTTTTCAAAATCTTCTCGCACATATGCCTTAACAACACGGATACCGGAAATATTTTCCTGCACGCTGGCATTCAAGTCATCATATTTCTTAAATACATAATCGAAGATCTTGGTCACGCGTGAAATGATCAAAAAGAGGACACAAGCAAGAATCAAAACTGCGATCAGATATACACTTGCCAGACGCGGGCTGATGTAAAAGGACATGATCATGGCAACGATCAGACTTGCAGGTGCACGCATACCCATACGCAGGATCATCTGATAAGAGTTCTGTAAGTTTGTCACATCGGTTGTCAGTCTGGTGACCAGACCCGCCGTAGAATATTTATCGATATTCTCAAAGGAGAAGGTCTGGATATTGGCAAACATGGATTTACGCAGGTTTCTGGCAAATCCGGCAGACGCCCTTGCTCCGTATTTTCCTCCCATCATACCAGCCCAGAGTCCAACGAGGGCCGCTAAGATCATGTAAGCACCGATGACAAAGATATGGTGCATATCTCCCTTGTTGACACCTTCATCAATGATGGATGCCATCAATAGCGGGACGACCATTTCCATTGCCACTTCCACAAGCATAAAGATCGGTGTCAGTATCGAATCTCTGGTAAATTCTTTTACCTGTGCAAGTAATGTTTTTAATACATGCATTATTTTTCCCTTTCCTTTCCTATTTTTTCTCCATCGGAAGCGATCTCCACCTCCAGTTGTTTCTTAATCTGGCTCAACATGGCAAAGAGATCTTTCTTTTGTTGTTTGCTCAGCCCGACCACCAGTCTTTCTTCCATGCTGTCAATACTGATCTCAATATTGTCATGGAACTTAATCCCGGCCTCGGTCAGTTCAATCTTTTTCAGACGGGCATCCCGCTCCACAGAAACACGCTTGATGTAACCGTTCTTCTCAAGACTCTGTAAGGCTGCTGTCACAGAGGACTTTGCCATATGAAAATCAGCCTCCATATCCTTTTGAAAAATCTCCCGATCCCTGTGATGATAAAGATAACCGATCATCCAGCCATGTGTGGCTGTGACCGTATCCACACCGGCATTCAGGATGCTTTTCTGCCAGATATTCTTATCCAAAAGACGACTTAATTCTTTGATCTGATAGCCTATCTGTTCTTCATTTCTCACTTTCTCCTCCTTGATGCCAAGCACCCGTTTCTTAATCTTTGTTAATAGTTCAATGCCAAACTGTTCGTTTCTGAACTGTTCGGTTTCGAACTATTATAGAGCGATTGCCTTTTCTTTGCAAGAGGATAATTTCTACAAAAACTTATTTTTTCTCCCTTATCTCTTGGTCAAATTGCCATAAGCCCCTGTCGGATTCTATACATTTCTTTTTCTTATGATACTTTCTACTCACTTGTTGTATATTTGGGCAAAATAATGTATAATGCCTATATTATTATTTGCAAAATGCAGGAGGGGTACCAATGGAACACACAAGCAAGGACTTACGTGTCCGCAGAACACTGAAAGCCATTCGTAGTGCATTTTACGAGTTGGTATTGACCAAGAACTATTCTGACATTTCCATTACCGAGTTGACAGATCTGGCTGAGATCAACCGCAAGACATTTTATTTACACTATTCTTCTTTGGACGATCTGGTCAAAGAAGTAGAGCAGGAGATCGTAGACCACATTTTACAAAATGTCCGCATGAGTGCAGAGCAGATGGATGTTGCAGGCTGTGTCGACAATTTTTATCACTATCTGGATGAATGTGATGAGGTACAGCAGAAACTCCTCTGTGATTCCCATTATTATTTCTTCTATGAGGATGTCACAGATGCTGTGTTAAAGAGCAATGCCTTTTCCAGGTTCTTTGAGATGACAAAGCACCCGGATATCGTTCGTTCTTATTCAATCTGTATTACCTTTATCTACCGTAACTGGTTAAAGAACGGCAGACCGATTCCGCTCGACGAACTCATCGAATACGCCAGCATGATCATTGCCAAAGGCTACAGCGGCATCATTGAAAAAGAAGCCTAAAATTCTTACATAGACAAACGAAACCCCACAGATCTGATACAATCTGTGGGGTTTTTAAAATCGGCGCGACAGGATTTGAACCTGCGACCTCTGCGTCCCGAACGCAGCGCTCTACCAAACTGAGCCACGCGCCGTCTTGTATATGCAAGACAGTCCTTATCGCGAACTGCCTTGCTATTATAATACATCTAAAAATAAATTTCCAGCCTTTTTCCTAATTTTTTTCATTAAGATAAAAGCATACGAACGGCTCCATAGATACCGGCGTCATTTCCAAGCGTTGCAAGTACGATCGGTGTGTCCTTGCAGGCATGGAAGACCTGTGCCTTAAACGGCTCCTGCAAAGCGTCGATCAGAATCTGTCCTGCGCGGGATACACCGCCTCCGATGATAAAGGCATCCGGGTTGACAACGCAACCGATCTTTGCCAGCGTTGCGCCAAGCATACCGCAGACCTGGTCAACCACGTCGCAAGCCACCTTATCTCCTGCTCTTGCACAGTCAAAAACATCCTTTGCGGAAACAGCTTCCCCAAAAGTGCGAAGTTTACTGTCTTCTGACGTTCCGGCAAGGGCACGCTTTGCCATACGTACGATACCGGTTGCAGATGCATACTGCTCAATACAACCGTAATGACCGCAGTTGCACGCCTCGATCTCCTGCTCATTGACAACGATATGACCGATCTCTCCTGCGGCTCCGTTTGCTCCGGTAAGGATATTGCCGTCGATGATGATACCACCGCCAATACCGGTTCCCAGTGTTACCATAACAATGCTGTTGTAGCCTTTTCCACTGCCCATCCAGTTTTCACCCAGGGCTGCCACATTGGCATCATTTCCAACTTTTACTTTCATACCGGACAACTTGCCCAGTTCCTCAGCCAGCGGTACGATATCCCAGCCAAGATTGACGGCACGGTTGACCACGCCATCCTTGTCTACGGCTCCCGGTACACCGATACCGATACCCTCAACCATATCCTTTGTCAGATCATTTTCTACCATCTTGCCATGTACTGTGGCTGCGATATCCTGTAAGATGTGTGCGCCTTTTTCTGTCGTATCTGTCGGGATCTCCCACTTTTCCACTAAGGTGCCATCCATCTCGAAAAGTCCCATTTTGATCGTAGTTCCGCCTACGTCTGCGCCAAATCCGTATTTTTTCATGCTATCTTCCTCCGTCTTTCTCACTCATGCCTTTCATTGTATGTCATTCGCCCGTCTCTGGCAAGGCATTTTCTGTTGTATCCGTCTGTCCCATATCGGTCAGGGTCTGATCCAGCGGATGCACAAAGTCGATCGGCTCCAATCCCTCATGCAGCCAGGACATAAAGGCATACCAGATCTTGCCCGGATAGGTGCCGCCGCCCAGTCCCGGCACTTCTTTTGGGATGTCATAGCCCACCCAAACACTGGTCGTATAGTATGGCGTGTAGCCGACGAACCAGCCATCCTTGTTATCGTTGGTCGTTCCCGTCTTACCGGCGCATGGCATATTGCCAAGTGAATAGCCCCGTCCGGTGCCGGAAGTGATAACCGTCTGCAGCATATCCGTCATCTGACGGCAGGCGTTTTCTTTATAAACGACACTGGCGGTCTGGTCTGCCTGATAGAGCACCTGTCCATCCGCATCCGTGATCTTGATGATACAGGTCGGATTGCGGTAGCCGCCATCATTTTTGATCGTTGCATATCCCTTTGCCATTTCCAGCGCGGATACCCCATTGGTAAAACCGCCCACAGATGCCGGCAGACGCTTGTCATTGGCATCCAGATTGGAAAACTGCATGGATTCCAGATAGGAGATCCCCACTTCCGGTGTGATCTCTTCAAAGACCTTCCAGGCAATCGTATTCTTGGAAAGGGCAACCGCCTGCCGGAGGGTCATTGCTCCGGAATAAGTACCATCGCCATTGACCGGTCCATTCTCGATCGGTTCGTCGACCACAATGGTATCCGGTGTATAGCCCCGCTCCAATGCCGGCGTATAAACAATCAAAGGCTTGATCGCACTTCCCGGCTGTCGGAAACTCTGAAAAGCGCGGTTTAAGGTATAGCCCTCGACATCATCCTGACTGCGCCCGCCCACAATGGCACGCACCATGCCGGTCGTATTGTCAATGCAGACCGATGCCCCCTGCAAGGTATAGATACCCTCATCATTTTTTTCATCAAAGCCACCTAAAATATAGTCGATCGATGCCTGCAACCGGCTCTGCGCCTCCAGATCCAGTGAGGTATAAATGCGGTAGCCTCCGGTAAATAATTTGGCATTACATTCATCATAGAGCGTCTGATACTCGCGGTCGTAGGCTTCTTTTTCCGCATCATCCGAAAATACCGTCTGAAACTCAAAGCCCTCCAGTTCCATCAGCGCGCGGGTCGCACAATAATAGGTAAAGGTCTCCGCGTAGTTATTCTTGATCTCATCCTTTTGCACCGTCTCGATCTTTTCCGCCTTTGCCGTCTCGTAGGAATTTTCCGAGATGACCTTGTCTTCCAGCATGGATTTTAAGATACGATCCCGTCTTGCTTCCGTCTTATCCGGGTTGGTCAAAGGATTGTATAAGGTCGGATTGTTGGGAATGGCGCACAGATAGATCATCTGTGAAAGGGACAGATGGCTGACATCTGTGCCAAAATAGCCCTGCGCCGCCGCCTCGATCCCATAGTAACCATTGGCAAAATACACATTATTGAGGTAGAACTCCAAAATATCCTCTTTGGTATATTTCTTTTCCAGTTCTACCGCAATATACATTTCCTCGATCTTTCGTTCCCAGGTCTTTTCGTTGGAAAGAAAGACCGTACGCGCCAACTGCTGGGTAATGGTACTTCCGCCCTGGGTCACCTCACCGTCCTGGATCATGGCGATCATGGCACGCATAATGCCCCGGTAATCAATTCCCTTGTGCTTGTAAAAGCGCTTATCCTCGGTACTGATGATTGCCTGCTTGATGTAGACAGGAATGTCTTCGTATTCTATGTAGTAGACATCCTTTTCCCCTTTGAGCACCGACAGGGTAGTACCATTGACATCGTAGGCAATACTGGTCTGGTTCTTGCGGAAAGTATCCTTGGAGGAATGGGAAACCAGGCTGACCGCCTCCGTTTTCATGGCACTGACCTTGGCAGCATAGCCTCCCGCATAATAATAAGCCACTGCCGCTACCACCAGCAGCATCAATATCATTTGAAATTTTAAAAAGCCCCATATCTTTTGGGAACGTGTTTTTTTCCTGCGTTTTTTCATGCTCTTATTTTACACGTTAGCCCCAAACGACACAAGGCATTAAAATTAGTCTTTTTTACAGATGATCTTTGTCTTTGATGGGTCGACCTTATCTCTTTCCAGAATCAGTTCGTCGATGGATTCTGCTGTGATCTGCCTGATGTCGGGTTGATCACACTGTCGATCTTGCTGGTGATCTCTGCGTCCACCGTAGAATATTCAAAAGCAAGCGTCGTATGCAGAAGTTTGCAGTTCTTCATGACCAGATTGTCAATATAACACATACCCTGTAAGCTCTCGATCATACAGTTGATCAGTGTCAGATTTTTGGCATTCCAGCCCAGATATTCTCCTGAGATAAAGGAGTCATAGACCGTGATATTTTCACTGTTCCAAAAAGCATCCTTAGACAGGATATTAGAATTACGGATAGTCACATTGTGACAGCCGTCAAAACTATAATTTCCGACCAGATGCAAGCCATCGATCTCCATATTGTCGGTTCCCATGGCAAAATAATCGCCTTTGGCGCTGACCTGGTTCATGACAACATGATCGCAGTTCCAAAGTGTCTCCTCCGCATGTGGGAAAAATACATTATTTAAGGTCACGTCATTGGCGCGGCGCAAATTCTTCGGTGCCTCAATGGTCGTATTGGTCATGCTGATATGATCGGTATACCAGATGCCTGCTCTTGCCATGTCATACCAGGTACAGTCCTTGACTTCGACATTTTTACAATACCAGAGCGGGTATTTCCACTGGAACAATACATGCTCTAAATACAGGTCGGAACTCTCCTTGAGCGGCGATTCACCTTCACCGAATACCGTATCGTATATGTTGACATGATGGGAACCGAATAAAGAACGTTCGCCCTCATAATATGCCTGTCTGATCTCTTTTACATCACTCATTCTTTCTACCTCTTTTGTCTTTTCTATCTTCTTATTTCTATCTTTCTTATCTTTGCTCTTTATAGGATAGGACACCTGCTTTTAAACGTGCCAGTCCATCCAGAAGCGTCGCTTTCGGGCAGGCGATATTAAGACGCAGGAAGGATCTTCCGTCCCCGCGGTACTGGACACCGTGGGAAACAAAAAGTCCGGTCTCCTCGCGCAGATAATCTGCAAATTCCTGACTGTCTGCCGCGATCTTACTGCAATCCAGCCACAAAAGATAGGTTGCCTCCGATGGCAGCAGATACAGATCCGGTATCTGATTTTCCACAAATTCTGCGACTGTTTTCTTATTTTCATAAATGTAATTCCGCAACTGATCCAACCAGTCTGCCCCCTGGTCAAATGCTGCTACAGCCCCTGTCACCGCAAATACATTTGGCTCAGCGACTTCATCCGTATTGATGCCACGCCATACCTTATGACGGATCCAAGGATTTGGCACGACGATAGCAGATGTCTGCAAGCCTGCCAGATTGAAGGTCTTGGTCGGTGCGATACAGGTAATGCTATTATCCCGCATGTCTCATTTACGGACGCAAAAGGAATGTATTCCTTGCCCGGATCGGTCAGATCGCAGTGGATCTCATCGGAAACCACAAGCACACCGTGCTTGGTACAAAGTTCTCCGATACGCGCCAAGGTCGCACGATCCCAGATGATGCCTGCCGGATTTTGCGGATTGCAAAGGATCATCATGGACGTCTGCGGATCTGCAAGTTTTGCCTCCAGATCTGCAAAGTCAATATGATAGGCTCCATCTTCATAAACCAGAAGGCTCTCCAGTGCATTTCTTCCATTATTTAATATAGAAGAAAAGAAATGATTATAAACCGGTGTCATGACGAGAACATTCTCCGCCGGTGTCGTCAATTTGCGCACAATGGACGAAAGGGATGGCAGGACTCCTGTAGAAAAAAGCAGCCAGTCCTTTTCGATCGTAAAGCCATGGCGTCTGCCCCACCAGTTGATATAAGCATCATACCACTCCTCCGGCAGATCGGCATAGCCAAACACTCCATGATCCAGGCGTTCCTGCAAAGCCTTGCGGATCTCCGGTGCTGCCGGAAAGTCCATATCTGCGACCCACATCGGCAGTTCATTTTCTTTTACATTCCATTTATAACTATTGGTATTTCGTCTGTCTACCACTTGATCAAAATCGTACTTCATCGTAAACCTCCTCTGTTCCTTACCTATATAGGTTTGCCTGCTATTTTATCAGCACTTTATACTATACCACAACTATAGGATAACAAGGCTACGAATTTTTCTATATGTCCGTCCTAATCTTCCATAATACTGCCCAAAAATTCGGCAGTCGTGCGTACCAAAGTGATCTCCAGGGAAGAAATCTCATCCTGCCCCAAAAGGACAACGGCACCCATGATATCCCCGTGCACATTGACAACGGCAATCGCCTGCTCGGCATATTCCGTCTGGGCTTTGTCAACCAGTGGAATGACATCCTCTGCTTTTTTTGCATGATAATCCTGCCGTCCTGCGATCAGGCTTTCCAACTCTCCCGTGATGGCTGGTTCTCATATGCCTTCTTGCCATTGCCAGCAGCCGCGATCACATGATCCATGTCTGTGATACAGACCAGTTTACCAGTCGTCTCCGCCAGCACCTTTGCATACTGGGCTGCAAAATTTGCCAGTTCTCCCACCGGAGAATACTTTTTCAAAATGATCTCACCCTCACGGTCCGTATAAACTTCCAGCGGGTCGCCCTCCCGGATCCGCAGCGTTCTTCTGATCTCTTTTGGCACAACAATTCTCCCCAGTTCATCTATACGCCGAACAATACCTGTGGCTTTCATCAACATCTTCCTCCAACATCCAAATTTTCTGTGTTATCACTTTTGCGTTAGTATGTGGAAAAAATGAGAATATATGCTATGATATGAATAGAAAATAACAGAAAGGTTATAACCTTATGAATTTTAAATTACAATATGGCGAAGATTTTGACGAAAATTACCTGAAACGCATCATGGAGATCGACGAGATCGTCTATGCAGAAGATGGTTATGTCGGCGAACTGAAAAACATGGTTGCCCGTTATCTGGTCGATCCCCGACAGTTTGTATGTATCGAAGATACCGAGAGCGGACGTCTGGCGGGATATATCAATTTTATCCCCTGTACCAAGGCGCTCTACGAAGATATCCGCTACCAAAGCGAGCATATCCGCGATGACGATATCAGACCGCAGGAGTTAGAACCCCTGAAACAGACCGGCAATGATCTTTTTATCATATCCATTGCCCTGCACCCGGATTTCAAGGATACCGATGCCATCAAGGATCTGTCCAACGGCTGGATCGACTATCTGAACCGCTTGGAAACTTCCGGCTATCCGATCACAAGCATCACCGCAACCGCCGTATCGCCCGATGGGCGCAAGGCGCTGCACCGCATGCAGTTTGAACAGGAGCGCATCTTAAGAGAGGATGGCAACATTGTTTACGTCTGTGAGGAACAAAACCTCCAAAAACTAAAGAAAAAGGAATTACGATTACATGGCCAATTACGAAAATGATATTTATCTGATGCTCCCGCTGGCGGACAATCAGAAAAACTGGCGTTTGGACGAACTCGGGGTCTTAAAACAGGCATCCTTAGATAAGCAGACAGCATATGCAAGCGTGGCTGATGACTTCTCCCGAAGCCTTTTAAACAATTTACAATCTTATCTGGAATATGAATGCAACAACGTGGTTGTGGATGAGTTGCGAATGGCATATCTGGGACAGTACGAATTTTTACATTCTACGGATGACTATCCCAAGCACGGGGAAGATCCAGATGTGGTCGGGACATCTACTTGCCAGTTGATACTGACGGCACACCAGCCAACCCATATGTATATTCTTACTGTGGTTCTGCCAAAAGATACTGTCAAAGATTTTTCCACCACACAGGTGCTGGATCAGTTGAGCCACGAAAGCCTGTGGATCGCCTGTCCCAAGGATGCCGGGCAATATTTAGGCATCAACACAAAAAAATATACAGCCATCCCGGACTACGTCGATCTATACGACTACCTCAAGTATAAATACGGACTGCTCAAATGCGGTTCCGGCAAGGCTTTTCTCCTGCTTTCCGATCGCCCGGAAAAGGAAGACGAATTTCGCTGTATGATGGCGGGCGAAACCTACGACAGCCAGCATCAGGATTTCCATATCGCCAGCGACAATATTTCCCAGATCTGTCAGACCAATCATGCACAGTATGACTATTATCAGGTCTATATGTCAGAAATGGTCGTCGCATGTATCATGGAAAACTTTTCTGAAAATATGGAAGAAAGAATTGATATCACGGCAACTTATGCCTTTATCGTAATCCTCGCCATGTTCCAGAATACTTCGATCGAAAAGGTCAATATGCAGATCTCCAATGCTCTGGCCAATGACGGCGACATTTCCCACCAGGAGATCCTGGGACTCTACCGCAATTTCGGAAAGACTGTCCGTTTCTGGGAAAAGAACAACTATAAGTATTGGGGGACACAACAGGAAGCCCAGTGTATCGTGGAAGCCTTTGGCAATAAAGAACTAAAAGAAACCTACTACGAACATCAGGAATTTTTGGAACATATCGTTGAGTTAAAGGGCGCGCAGACAGAAGAACGTAACGGCACCATCTTAAACATCGTTGCCACCATCCTTGCCGTAATCCAGGTACAGGATTTTGCTGTAGAACTCTTGGAAGGTTTTTACAAAAAAGCCGGAATTGACGTTACATACGCCGGCAGCACCTTTTCTACCCTGATCATCTGCGGTACCTTTTCCTTTGTTCTGGTACTCATCATCATCAACCGTATGCGCAGCAAGATGCGTAAAGGCAGCATGCATATAAAGGAGTTAAAAGACTATGACATCTAAAGAAAAAGGGATTTGGAACAATAAGCCCTTCTGGTGCATCCTTTTATTCGGACTGGCTGTCCTTTGTTCCAGTATCAAAGTTTTGGTCCTGCCACAGGGCGGAAGTCTGACCTATTTCAGCCTCATGATCCTTTGGCTTATGACCTTTATCTACGGACCACGCTATGGTCTGATCGCCTCCGTTTTATTTGGCTTTGTCCGCTTGGGCATCACCCATCTGACCGGAGAATATATCAATCCCAACATCTGGTCTATCCTATTAGAATACCCGATCGCACATGGTGTTTTCTGTCTGGGTGGATTTCTACAGGAACGAGGGCAAAAGAACGATTATACGATTGACGATCACGAACGGATCCAGGCGGAACCATATAAATTACGCATGGGATATGTCATCGGCGTAGCGCCATGCTCGCCTGCTATGTCATTTCCGCAGAACTTTTCTATCCGCCTTACCGCGATGGATTTTTCAGCAACTTATTTTACAATATCGTCTATGATAGCAGTTATCTTTTGATCGAGGGCAGTTTTTCCCTGCTCCTCTTATGTGTCCCAAAAGTAGCAGATGCCATCTACTACATCAAACATGTGGCGACGCACATTGATGAGGATGACACCTTAGAATGTTTCTAAAGCAGAACATCTGCCATCACTTTTCAGTCCAGATTATAAGACCATAACCAGTGTGCCCACGCCGATCAGGATACAACCGATCAAAGATTTGGCCGTAAATTCCTCGTGCAGAAATACAAATGCCAGTACCAAGGTGATAACGACGCTCAACTTATCGATCGGTACAACCTTAGATGCCTCTCCCATCTGCAAAGCCCTGTAATAGCACAGCCAGGATGCACCGGTTGCCAGACCGGATAAGACCAAAAACAGCCAGGACTTCTTGCTGATCTCCGTGATCCCACTCTGTGTATGGGTCAAAAATACCATCCCCCATGCCATAGCAACGACCACCATGGTACGGATTGCCGTCGCCAGATTGGAATTGACTCCATCAATACCGATCTTTGCCAAAATAGACGTCAAAGCTGCGAACATTGCCGAAAGAACTGCAAATACTGCCCACACAAAAATCATCTCCTCTTACTTACATTTAACTTTTCCTTTTATCTGTAAATAATTATATGCCTATTTTTCCAAATGAACAGCGTTTATATAAAATGCTTTTCTTTGCAATAGTGATAGATCTCCTGCTTCTGCACTTCCGCAAAATCTTGGGCAACCTCCACTTCCATATTGGCAATGGCATAATAATCTACCAGATCCCGGTCTTTTGTTGCCAGAGAAACCGGTCGTCCCATCAATATCAAAAAAGATAATCTTCGCCATATCCACTTTCTCCTATGCTTCGTTTAAGCAACCACAGCAAGCAGGCGATCCAAAAGTCCGGTTGACTGTAGGAAGAGAATTACCATGATGACCGGTGCCACATACTTGATCATAATGTTGTATAAATGCTTTCTGGAAAACTTGCCGTTCGGGTGCTCCATCTCCTCTGCGATCCATTTTGGACCGACGATCCAGCCGACCAATATGGTAGAAAATACCGAAATGAGCGGCATTAGGAAACTGTTGCTGATGTAATCCATAATATCAAGTAACTGTCCGGTCGAGCCATTCGGCAATTTGACTTCGACATAAAATACACTGTAGCCCAGTGCGATCACTGCTGTTGCAATCAGGTAAATGATGGTAAGGACGCCTGTCGTTTTCTTTCTCTCAGTGTGAAATACTTCCATGCAGTTTGCCGTGATGGCTTCCAAAACGGAAATGCAGGAAGTCAGCGCCGCAAATGCTGTCAAAAGGAAAAATACCAATCCGATCACATAGCCCGCTTTTCCCATGGTGTAAAAGGTCTTTGGCAGTGCCACGAACATAAGGCTAGGTCCGGCAGACATGCCATCAATACCGGAAAATACAAAGATGGCAGGAATGATCATCATACCGGCAAGAATAGCAACGCCGGTATCCACGATCTCGATCTGTGCAACCGATTTATTGAGATCCACTTCCTTTTTTACATAGGAACCATAGGTGATCATGATGCCCATGGAAACGCTAAGGGAAAAGAACAACTGGCTCATAGCATCCAAGGTAATCTGCAGGAAACGCGATAGCGTCAACCCAGACATATCCGGCATCAGATAGACTTTGAGTCCATCCAGACCTGTCCGCACGGCTCCACTCTCATCCCCTGATCTTAAAGTCAGGGAGAAGATGGCAATACCAATGACCAGCACAAGCAAGATCGGCATAACAAATTTGGAGCATCGTTCAATGCCGCCCTCAACACCATTATAAACGATAAAGCCGGTAAGCAGCATGAAGATCAAGCCAAACCAGACCGATGATGGGTCTGTGATAAAATCTGTAAAATAATCATCCTTTGCTGCAGCCACAAAATCGCCTGTCAGATAGACCGTAAAATATTTGAGGATCCATCCTCCGATCACGGCATAATAAGTCATAATGAGTATTGGGACGCAGAAAGTCAGAATACCCAGTTTTTTCCATCCCAGCCGCATAGTCTCATAAGCCGCTATGGCGGACTGTCCTGTCTTTCGTCCGATCGCAATATCTGTCGTCAGCAGGGTAAATCCAAAGGTCAGCACCAAAACGATATAGATGATCAGAAACAGACCGCCACCGTCTTTTGCCACTAAATAAGGAAAGCGCCATAAGTTTCCTACGCCTACGGCACTTCCTGCTGCTGCCAGAACAAACCCGATCTGACCGCTAAAATTACTTTTCTTCTTCATGGCAGGTCTCTTAACCGTGCAATCCTGCGGACTGACGGATCATATCCTCGACTACGATATCGTAGATTTCCCCGATACTATTACAGTATTCCAAAACCTTCCACGGCTCATTTGTGTGAAAATGTATCTTGATCAGATCTTCGTCTCCTGCTGCGATCAAACAATTTCCTTCAAAATGATCAGTTATATAATCTGCGATCTCATCTTCATCAAGATCTTCATCTCTACGATCGATCAGAAGCTGCGTATCATACCGATAAGCAAACTGATCATCCTCTACATCAACACTATGAATCTCTCCCATGTCGTCCTCCTTCATTATCTTTCATTCTTCTGAATAGGAAGATACCACAAAATCATCCTGAGTGCAATTTTTTCCGCTATTGCCCTGTGTTTATGATCCATACGCTTTAACAAAACTTTAACATCAGAAAAATATTTGCGAAACAGAAACTGTGTATTCTTTCATCATCAAACAACCGTGTAATCACACACAAAAATTGTTGAAATATGGAAAGGAAGGTTTATGATAATGAAAAAAAGTACATTTATAACTATGCTGTTGGGAACACTCGGAGGCCTGCTTTTTGCACTCGGCATGTGTATGACCCTGATCAAAGAATGGAATACCTTTGCACCGGGACTTGTTTTTGGTATACTCGGTATTATCATTTTAGTAATCACATTGTTTGTATGGCGGAAAATGGAAGGTAAGCCAAAGATGGCCGTTGACCAGCGTACCATGGGTGCCATTTTGATTGGTGTCATTGGTGCCATGCTTCTTGGTCTTGGCATGAGTCTGGTTATGGTCTGGGGACACTTCATCATCGGCATCGTCCTTGGCATTATCGGTATCCTGATACTCATGTGCATGCTTCCGGTATTAAAAGGATTCAAATAATAATGAACAAAGGAGACAAACAAAGATGCAGAAATTCAAACACATTTTGAAATCCATCTTCTGTCTGTCTCCTTTTTTAACGGTCATCATCGCCCTGCCGTCTTTTGCGCTTGTTATTTATGCACTCGCTTTCCAGCCGGACAATGATGTCATCTCATATCTTGCCTATTTTCTGTCTGCCTATGCACTCATTCTATGTATTTCCGGTATCATCCGCATGATACGTCTGGGGAAAGAAGGCATCTGCGAGTTGCCTCATATCCATCGCCTTCTATCCAACTCCTTTATTTCCCGTTACCTGAAAGATGTCTCCTTTCGCACAGGTGCCAATCTGGGGCAGGGATTTTTGATGAATATCCTCTATGCCGCCATGAAAATGGGCTTGGGACTGTATTACCAATCCATCTGGTTTCTTGCTCTCTCCATCTACTATTTTCTGCTCGCCTTTATGCGCGTCTTTCTCTTTCATTACATGAAAAAAGAGAATCCTGCTGCTAACTATACAAAAGAGTTGCGACGCTACCGTGCCTGTGGTGGTATGCTGCTGGTCATGAATGAGGCACTGGTTGCCATTATTGTCTTGATCGTACAGGACGATGGTGGCTTTGTCTATCCGGGTGTGCTGGTCTATGCCATGGCCGCTTATTCCTTTTATGCCGTTATTCTGGCTATCGTCAGCATCATCAACTTCCGCAAACTCGGCAGTCCGGTCATGTCAGCATCCAAGGTCATCAATCTGACTGCCGCTCTTGTCTCTATGCTTTCCTTAGAGACTGCTCTCTTGACCCAGTTCGGTCAGATGGATTCTGCTTCCTTTCTCGCTTTTCGCCATCTTATGCTTTCTCTTAGTGGTAGCGTTATCAGTCTTATCGTACTTGGCATGGCATTTTATATGATCCTCCATGCATCGCGCATACTAAAAAATACAGATCTGATCATTCCAGCATCTGCTTCCAGATAGAAACCAAGCGTTCCACGGAGTATGCCGCATTTGCCGGGCTGGTGGAGGGAAGCGTAACCGCCTCCATACCAAGCACATTCTGCTGGTACTTCTTAAAATATTTTCCCGAGATTGCACCATTACAGTAAACCCTTTTGATCTGCGATCGCTCAATGATGGGCTGCAAGTCTGTCGGCGTGACATTGCGGATACTGCTGTCGCTCGATCCAATGATATCGCAACTATAGATGGTATCCCAAAGTGCAATATGATTTTCATGCAGCATTTTCTTTTTTTCGTCTATGCTGATTGGGACTTCCACCTGTAATACCGCAGCCATCACTTTCCAGAAACGGTTCTGCGGATGCCCATAGAAAAACATCTGCTCTCTGGATTTCACTGAGGGAAGACTTCCCAAAATCAAAATCTTTGATGCTTCGTCATATAAGGGCGGAAAGGGATGTACGATGTGTTCATAATTTGTATTCATGAGTGTTCCCCCAATCCATGCAAATCCAAACGATATATGGTCTGTTCCAGTGTTTCCTCTTCCAGAAACATAATCATATAGATAGGCAAATACACCTTTTTCCCTGCTTTTTGCTATTAAAGTAATGCTCCTGAAATCCTTTTGCCAACAACTCCTGCGCCACCACATTCTCAAACAAAGCGCCATTGTTGATGGCTTTATCCTTATTTAAAATGGACATTTTCACCCTAATAATACATTGTTTTTTCAACTTTTCCAACCAGATTTTACGATTTTTTCAACTTTTCCAACTTTTCACATGCCAATCAGATCAAATGCTTCAAAGGAAACTACAACCTGATAATCCCTGTGGATATTCGGATACTTGATCTGGACAGATTTTAAGGTCTGGCTATAGTACCAGCCACTCTCTGCTGCCTCATAGTCCGAACGATTGAGAAAATGTGGCACTTCCATACCATCAACCCTAACCCAGTAAGGCGACTTTTCACGATGCACCATATCAATATGTATACGCTCGACCGGACTTTCATAACTTCCTGTCTTTACAAAGTTAAGTATGGTCTGCTCTCCCGCTTTCATCTCAATATGTATATTAGCGTAGACGCCCTGCTCATAGTCCATGCTTGCGCCGTCATCATCATAAAGATCAAAGGCTGCATCCTCATCCGGTACGCAAAGAATCTTTAACTCCCTGACTTTCTCCGTCGCAAGATTAAAAAGCTGGTTTTCCGCAATTGACACAATAGAGCCACTCTTTAAAAACATAGGAATGCTTTCCAGTGTGACCGGAATCGCAATGGTTTGTCCACCCTCATAAGCTTCTCTGGTATAAAAATCATAAAATATCGTTCCTTCTGGCAAATAAATTTCTCGCTCGCGCGCACCTTTCTCGACCACATTTGCCACCAGAATCGAATCACCTAACATAAACTCGATTCCTTCATTATAGCAATGCGCATCCTCCTGAAAAGCATACACAAGCGGTTCCATAATCGGTGCACCCGTCTTTGCCGCTCTTGCCATGAGCGCATACATATAAGGAGACAGGCGATAGCGGAACTGGATAGCATCGCGGATCAGATGCTTGGTGCCGCTATACATCCAAGGCTCCGTTACCGTGTTGTCCGTATTGGTCGAATGGATGGAAAAACGCGGCTGAAAAATGCCATTTTGTACCCAGCGCACAAAAAGTTCTTCCTCCGGTGCCGTGCCGTAAAATCCGCCAATGTCACAGCCCTGATTTGCCACACCGGAAAGTCCCATGCCAAGAATGGTCGCGATGTTGTATTTCAGGCTTTCCCAGCAGGTCAGATTGTCCCCTGCCCAGGTCTGCGCATAGCGCTGGATGCCTGCATGACCGGAACGGCACACAGCAAAGGCTCTGGTATTAGGAAATTCTTCATGTACTGCCTCCTGCGTCAACTGACACATGAGGTTGCTCATGACCGGCTTGACCTGCCCGATCGTAGCCCCTTTTCCCTCAAAGAACACGCGGGCATCCTTATCCACAAGCCCTTCGTATTCGCAGTTGTCATTCCAGACGGAAGTCACACCGTAAGACAAGAGATTTTCCTTTAAATATTGCTTCCAATCCTGACGCACGCTCTCCTTGGTATAGTCGATATAATTTCCCATACCGCCCCACCAGAGTCCGACTGCCGGCTTATCTTCCTGAGAGTCTTTGACAAACATGCCCTTTTCTTCCATATCCTTTTTATAAGGATGGGATAAAAGCATGCCTGGTTTCACATTCGGAGAAACTGTAATTCCACGCTCTGTCATCTGTTTAAAATGATCTGCAGGATCTTTGAATTTATCATGATTCCAGGTAAATGTATAACGTTTCATACCCTCGCCTGCATCAATTTCACAATATCCGGAAGATAACTGGAAACCATCCATCGGAATCTGCTCTTTTTTTGCTGTATCAACAAAACCTACAATGGCATCATCCGCATCCTTCGGCAATTCCGGATAATACATAGAGGAACCCAGATAGCCTAAGGCCGTCTTTGGAAGCATAACAGACTTTCCGGTCAGATCGGTATAGCGTGATACGATCTCCTTCATAGATGGTCCTGCAATAAAGAAAAGATCAATGTCACCGCCATCCATGCGGACGGTGCTGTGGTGCTTGGTATAATTGCTGTGGGATCTTCCCATGTTAAAATCACATTCCCAGGTTGTGTGATAAAAATATCCCACTGCTTTTTTGGTGCTTTCATTCAATTTCAGATAAAACGGAATGTGCTTATATAAAGCATCTGTTTTTTCCGGATTATAGCCCATGCAATCTCCCGGTGCTGTCTGCATAAATGATTCACGTTTATTGAGTTCGCCCGTGCGCTCACCAAATCCATAATAATTGTCTGCGCTTTCCATAACACATGTATGAATCCGACGTCCATTGCTGTCACAGAGCCATCCACGATATGGGATATCCTCGTGCAAAAGACTGCCTCTGCATCAAAGATCTGTAAGATAAAAGGATTTTTCTGTACGACGATCCTTAATTTTTTGCCCTGCAAAATAACTTTATCTCCATCCTCTGACATGGCAGCGTCTGCCGGTGTGATCCTGTGGCGATAGTCCTTTAAGACGCCATCCATGCGGTCCTCCCAAGCCGTCATGACAAGTGAATAGGATTCCTCCGTGAAATCCCCGTCGAAGCCTGCGCGGATACGCACAATATCATCTGTCAAAAAGAGGATGCGCATTTCCACTGCATTGGTAGACAGGATAAAAGCCTCTCCCCTTTTTTCTATTCCCAATAATTTCTCGATAATCTTCATGGTAAATCCCCTTTCCCATAGTTTTTCTATATTCTCATACTAGCAAAGAAAAGACAGCAAATCCACACGAATTCTGCTGTCTTTTCAAATATTTCTTTACATATCTTGCTATCTCATTGATTTATGGTAGTTTTTAGTTTTCATTGCGTGCCGCAAGCGCATCTACATTATTTTTGCTCATCTTCCTTTTCCTCCCAATTACTGTAAAAGCCAGTCTAAAATATCCTGAATGTACTTATCCCAGAAATTCCAATCATGACCGCCCTTGTCCTCTTTGTAGATCAAATCTGCGTGTTTTGCCTCCAAGACTTCTTTTACATGCAGATTGGACTGGTATAAAAAGTCCTCCGTGCCGACTGCCTGATACAACTTTGGCACACAGCCACCTTTCACATCCTGATCATAAAGGGCAAAGAGATCGTATTTGCTTCCGGACAATTTCTTCGGATCTCCGAAAGAATCCTCCCAGGAAAAAGGATTGTTCTCATTTTCCTGAACAGTCGCACTCTCATAAAGTCCTGCGATGTCTAAGGCTCCCGACATGCTCGCCGCCTTGGCATAAAGATCCGGGCGGCTGAGTCCCAGATACCATGCCCCATAACCTCCCATGGAAAATCCGGCAATATAGGTCTTTTCACGATCCTTTGTGACCGGGAATACACTCTGTATGAAAACCGGTAATTCCTCTGTAAAGAATGTCTTATACTTTTTACCGCTCTTTAGATCCTGATAAAAAGAATTTTCTGCGGATGCCATGACGACAACCATGCCACGCTCCTGCGCGTAGCGATCGATATTACTGTAACGCACCCAGGAAAACGCATCCCCATAGGCACCATGCAACAGATAGAGTACCGGAAGTCCCGCCTCATAATCATACTTTTGGGTATGGTTGATCTGGGTGATCTCCTCACTGCTTCCCGGCGTTGGCACGAACACATTTAAAGTGATGTTGCTTCCCAGAGAGAAACTGTAATAATGTGTCTCCATCAATGCCATCTCATCTTCACCTCCTCGTTTTGAACAAGTTCCATTCGGAATTTGTCTCTTGCGTTTCTGGGAAAATGGTAGCAAAATGGCAATAGCAAAACTACACCATTTTTGTTTTGTGCGTGACATTTTTTTACAAATCTTGTTGTTTCGCGACAGATCTGTAGATAAAACTAACAATTTTTCTTATGATGTCGCCAAGTTTTTGGTAAAAAGGAGGTCAAAGATGATCGATCGTGCTGCTATCTTAATGGAACAGGGCGCTTCCATTGCCTGTCATCGCGTGGAGGGCATGAATGACAATATGTCACATTCCCATTACCATACTTACTTTGAACTCTATTTTTTAGAGGGAGGCGAGCGTCATCACGTCATGCAGGATCAACAGTATGAGACCAAGGTCGGCTCTTTTATGATCTTTGCACCTTATATCATGCACTATTCTTTTTCCGATCATGATGTATCTTTCAAGCGGACAGTCCTCTATTTTAAAGATGAGGCAGTCGCATCCCCGGTGCTTCTGGATCTTTTAAAAAACGGAAGCGGCTTGTATGAACCGGAGCAGAAGATCTCCTCCTCCATTCATTTTTTATTAATTGAACTGCAAAAAGAGCAGGAACAGGAAAGGGATGATCCTTTGCATGAAACAGTTATGGAAAATCTGCTCAATACTCTGCTGCTTACCATCATGCGCAGCACCCAGGCATCGCCAAAGCCGGAGACCCAGAGCCGTATGGCAAAGGTGATCTCTTATATTGAGAAAAACTATCAACACGAATTGCGTTTACAAGATATCGCGGCTGAATTTTATGTGAGCGAGTACTATCTCTGCCATGAATTCAAGAAGTACACCAACCGCACCATCGTCCAGTACACCAATGCCCTGCGCATCCTGCACGCCCAGCGCCTGATCACAGAAAGTGACCTGAATTTTACCAAGATTGCCGAGCAGACCGGATTTTCTTCCCTGACACATTTTAACCGGACCTTTAAATCCGTCGTGGGAACCTCACCATCTGCCTACCGCAAGGCAAACCCAAAACATGAATAGATCATAAGAAAAAGGAGTGACGCACAAATGCAGATTTGGAAAAGCAGGCGGACACAGTTTCGGACTGGGAAAGGGACTTGCCGTAGAAGGATGGCTGGAAGATGCTCTGGCATTCTGGCAGTCTCTGCCCTCATAAATCTATGGCAAAATAGCAAGTCAGGTATTGCATCCATTTCATATATTCATTAAAATATACATAAGTATAAGTTGATCCAGAGACCGTGCCAACTCCACGTTTTTGGTCCACAAAGGAGAATAAATATATGGAATACGACGAAAACCTTTTTAAAGCAAAAGCGAATCGACGAGCGCGCAACATCTGGCTTGTTTTTTCTCTCTTGCTGACTGCCAACTATGGTGCTGATGTTGCTAACGGTCTGAACACACCGATCTATTATCTGATGTTCTTACTTCTCTGCTGGGTGCCATTTTTATCCGGTCAGATCCTTATGAAAGTAAAGGGTGCCGACACTGACCTCTATCGCTATGATCTTGCGATCGGTTATGGCATTTTTTATCTCTTTGTTATCTGTACTACAGAGTCACCGATTGCCTTTACCTATGCCCTTCCGGTGACCAGCCTTTTAGTACTCTATAAAGACAAAAAATTTATGAAATACTGCGGTATCATCAATACCGGCATGGTCATCTTCAGTTGCGCATATCATTATCTGCACGGTTTTAACTCCGCAGCAGACACCAAGAACTACCAATTGCAGATTGCCTGCATCATCCTCTGCTATATATGCTATGTCCGTTCTATCCAGCATCTGAATGAGTCAGACGGAGCTATGACCGACAGCATCAAGTCAGATCTGCACCGCGTTGTTACCACAGTGGACAAGGTAAAGTCTGCCAGCAACTCTATCTTGGACGGCGTGACGGTTGTCCGCGAACTTGCTTCCGAGAATAAGCACGGCGCTGATGTCGTTATGCTGGGCATGAACGAATTAACCGGCAACAACACACAGTTGCAGGATCGCACGACTTCCTCTATGGATATGACGACCGACATCAATGCACAGGTACAACATGTTGCCGCCATGATCGAGGAAATGGTGGAACTGACCCGCGAGTCCGGTGTCCATGCACAGAGCAGTTCTTCCGACCTGGATAGTTTGATCGAGACAACGCAAGTCATGTCCAACTTATCAAACGAAGTAGACCATATATTACATGATTTCAAAAGTGAATTTGAGATGGTAAAGGAAGAGACCGGTACCATTGACAATATTTCCAGCCAGACCAACCTGTTGGCTCTCAACGCTTCCATCGAAGCAGCCAGAGCCGGAGAAGCAGGCAAAGGTTTTGCCGTTGTTGCCGAGGAGATCCGCAAGTTGAGTTCCGAAACCAGCGCATCTTCCGGTCAGATCCAGAATGCTCTGGTCCGTCTGGAAGAGACCTCCGCCAAGATGATGACCTCCATGGAAAAGACACTGGAACTCATCCAGCAGACCATGGAAAAGGTGACACAGACCGGCGAGAATGTCAAAAAGATCAACGAAGATTCTTCCCAGTTGGGCGATCATATCCAGGATATCGATTCTGCTATGCGTGAGGTCGAGACATCCAACTCACAACTGGTAGAGAATATGGAGCAGGTTTCTGACATCATGAGCCATATGACCAACTGCATCAATGACTCTGATGAGACCAGCAAGCGTATGCTCAGTAAATACGAAGAAAGTGCCAACAATATCAATTCCATCGAGTCCGTCATTGAAAGCCTCATGTGTGAACTCGGTTTTGGCGGATTTATGGGAATCGAGGATGTGGAAGCCGGCATGAAAGTTCTCTTTACCTTAGAGGGAGAGACTGAGCCGCATCACGGCGAATTGGTAGAGCAGACGCAGGACGGACTCCTTATTAAGACAAGCGAGATCCTTAGCCTGCATAAGGTTACCGGTTGCGAAGTTCAGGTCGTTGTCGGCAATGTCCTCTATTGCTGGAACAAGGCAAGTCTGGATCCAAATACCGACCACAACCGCAATTACAGCATCCGCATTACCGGTCGCCCACGCATCAACAATCGCCGTAAATATCCGCGTATTGATGCCAGCAACACCTGTACGATCACCATGGCTGACAGCGGAAAGACCTATTCCGGCAAACTGGACAACATCAGTGCCAATGGCTTTGCTTTCCTGTCCAGCGATCCGGTCTTTACCGATGCCAAGGGACAATCCCTTACCATCACGATCAATGACTTTGCACTGGCATCTCACAACGTGTTGGATGGACGGATCATTCGCTGTTCCGATCACGATGGTACCTACATCGTTGGCTGTCAGATGCCAGATGATAATGTTTATATTATGGAATATATCGAAAGCCGCCTGCGTGATGGGGCTACGAGTTTTCAGTAAGTCTTCAGACTTCCTAAATATCAAAAATGTGCTAAAAAGTCCGGGATAACCTTTTTCTTACGGTCATCCCGGACTTTCTTACAGCCACAACTTCTTAACAACGCGTTTCAAACGGAATAGCAGGAATTCCTGCTGCATTAAACAAATTCACCTGATACCAGGCATCTCTTGCAAAACGAATCTGTAAAGAACCCTCTGTCATTTCTTCCAATCTCAAAACCAGACTGTCTCCGTCTACCAAAGCCTGATAAGAAATTTCTCTGCCATTCTCAAGCACTGACAAGCATTGATGGAATCTCCTGCGATCTCAAGCCCTTCTTTTGCATATGCCATCTTTATACGGATCGTATCACCCTCACGTTTTATCCCTTCCGGTCTCGGTGCCTCGCAGAGGATATCCTCTCCATATAGATATTTTCTTGCCAAAAGCGCCAAGCGATGTCCCACCGTGCGCTTATCTTTCGGATGAATATCATGTTCTTCGCCGACATCAGCAATAGATGCCATATATAGGCCATCGACTGTTTTTGCTGCTTCTTCCTGACAGCGACGGATTGTCGCATAATCCAGATTGGTCTGCATCATCCAGTCTCTCCAGCCCGGCAACTGCACCTCAAAAAACGGAAGTGCTTCGTCCTTCCATAATTTGCGCCAATCACTGACCAGTCCCTTCATCATATCGGTATAAAGCGACTGCAAGCCCGGCACATCATCGCTCTCGCCCTGATACCAAAGTACCCCACGTGCAGAAAATGGGGCAATCTGCTTTACCATATGCTCATATAAAATTCCCGGCATAGTTCTGGCGTCTACATATTCTATACGATAGGCTTCCATTGTTTTTGCCATCATCTCCTGCAGCGATGCATTCTCATCGAGTCCCAATGCCTTTTTCTGCTCTGCCAGTGCCTCAGGTGACATACTTTCCAGCCCCTTTTGTGCCATATCCATCATGGCTTTTCCGATTTCTTCCATGGATGGTGTTCTCGGAAGAACCACCTGATCAAAAGGACTCAGGCAAGGCTTTCCTGCATCGCTCTGCGGATCTGCCTTCCTCTCCGCCCAGAACTGCTCCATATCCTTGCCTTCCACTGACTTTTCCCACTTTTCCATCCATGGTTTTCCTACACGTTCCACAGTATCCTGGTCCATCCATGCACAACTGTAGGTACCGCCCCAGTTGCATCCTATAATACCGACCGGAACGCCGACCTTTTCTCTGATCTCCTTGGCAAAGTAAAAAGCAACCGCAGAAAAATATCCCAGATTCTCCTCTGATGTGGCTCTGCGCCATCTGCCTACTGCACTGTAATCAAAGTCGCTATCCTGTTCCTCATAAAACTTCTTTGGTACATCAAAAAAGCGCAACTCATCATCATCCAGCCCCATGACCTGCTCATGATATTTTTCATAGCGCAGAGGGAATTCCATATTAGACTGTCCGCCGGCAATGTAAACCTCACCGATTGCTATATCTTCCAGAGTCATTGTCTCTATCCCATCACTCACCTGCAGCATCTCTGACGCAGAAGCCTCGAGGGGCTCGATTTTCAGGCAAAAATGACCTGTTTCATCTGCCATTACCTCAGCGCTCTTTCCCTGAATCTCAGCCCTTACCATCTGATTTGGCTGACTCTCTCCCCAGATATATACTGGTTTTTGTCTCTGTAAAACCATCCCATTTGAAAATACTTTTGCAAGTTTCATTTCCTACCTCCATCTGACTCTATTTTCGTGGCATCTCCACCTTAATCACACAATCCTGATCATTACTTGTTCGGAATCTGACGCAATTGCTCATCCACCTGATCGATCAGATCTCGCGACATTCCCGCATAAGTAACAGCATAGGATAACAAATGTCGCAGGGTCATAAGTTTTAACGCCTCCATCATGGCTGCTCCATCTACCTGGGCTGCCTGCTCCTGACCTTGTCCTGCACTCATATGCATAATTGGCTCAATGATCTTCATCGCTTCCGGCTTTCCGGACAAATATGCCATGGTACAGTCAACATTTAAGAATGGCTCACGATTTCCATTGATACTTTTTGAAAAACGTGGCTGCTTCATCTGCCCATTCGCAAAATCTCCCATGATATCCTTAAGCCACTCGATAGAATCTGCCACCCAATGCGGCACACGATTGCTGTATGCTTCCGGATCCGCTGTCACAGATGTATTGCAGACGCTAAATCCATGCGCTCCATGGGAATAAATATGACTTTCAAACATGATCTCATGCTTCTCCAGCGCATCAAGCAAATGAATAGTATTCTTAACCGGTACCACATTGTCTGTTCTCGTTGCAAACACAAAGCAAGGACAGGTATTATCATCCACGGCTGCAATAACATCCGGTGCTGTCTTCTCATAAATCTTGGCACAATCTCCTTCAATAACAGGATAACCCAGAATCGCCGCATATGGACGATGCTGACTCATCGTTGCCGCACTGGCTGCCAGATGTCCACCGGCGGAGAACCCGATTACCACGATCTTATCCGTCAGGACTTTCCACTCATCTGCTCGCTCCTCAATCAAAGCCATGGCCTGCTCATAATCATCTAATGGATTCGGCCAAACAGAATCCTCTCCCACCGAATAGCGCAGGATAAAAGCCTGATAGCCTGCCTCAAGATAAGGAAAGGCTACCGGATCTGCCTCTCTGTCAGAACACATAGAATAGCCCCCGCCCGGCAAAATCAACACAGCAGGCCGCTTACTGATATGATTAAATTCTCCTTCCACCGGCTGTGTGTATGCTGTCAGCGTCACATTTCTTTCCCCATTCAATACGATTTTCTCTACGTCCATTATCTTCTCCTTTTCGTTTTATAAAATGAATTAACATTATATTAACTCGTTTTACACTGTGTTGCAAGATATATTTGTTTTTTTCACAAGTAACGTGTTATACTAATGTAGCATTGTAGTAATTTTATACAAAATCAAACATTTTCCAAAAGTTAAAAGGGGATATTATATATGGATCAAACTGCTTATTTTGAACAGATGCGCCAGAAACGGCGCAGTGAAATCTTAGAAACGGCACGCCGGATGATACTGGATCAGGGACTTTTTTCATTCTCTATGCAGGGATTGGCACAGACGCTGGATGTATCTACGGTCACATTGTATAAATATTATAAGAATAGTATTGCGATCATTGAAGACCTTTACCAGACAACCACCGGCACCTTATTCCGGTTCCCGGATCTTTTTCCCACACAAAAAAAGCCAGAAGATCTGGCTTTGGAGTATATTTCCCTGATTCTTGACGACATGATCTGCCGCCGGGAGGATTTTCGTCTGGTCATGACCCTTGGGCTCTACATCTATCCTGCCGATCCGGTAACAGAGATCCTGCCGGCAGAGCCTTTCTTGCAATATCTGCAAGAGACTCTGCCGCCGGAAGTCTGCGCTCTTTCGCGTGATAATTCGGACTTTCTCTCCTTTGCCACAGATGCCTGCCTATCTTTTATGCAGTCTGTTGCCACCCAGAGCAAGCCGGATCTCAGACAGATGAAAAGTCAATTATTATTGTCTTTGTCACTGTGGTTTTAGCGCACAAAGGCATAACTACTTTACTGCTCTTTCATTTCTGCAATATTCTTCTGTACCTGAACCATACGGTCTTTGTCCAGTTCATAGAACTTCATGGCAACGATATTACACAACCAACCGATAATCGGAAGTCCAAAACTTAGAAACATTGCCATCCAGAAAACACCACTTGTAGCCTTATCGCCCATCTGCGGCATGGTATTCTTATAACCGATGGCTGCCACACAAAGGGTCGCAATGGTCGTAGCAAGTGCTGCCATCAACTTATCAATAAAAGAATAGACACCACCTACCACTGCCGGCATATACTTTCCGGAACGCTCCAACTCATAGTCAACAACATCCGAACGCATGGCACCTGCTGTGGTCGTCAAAATCATACGCGTTGCAGTCGTTGCCAACATAAAGATACAATAAATAACTGTTGGAACAACAGCCACAGAAATCTGACTCATACCATCTTTTCCTAAAATAATACAGAAACCACAAGTCATAGCAGCAACGCCAATGGAAACCCATGACCAGAAAGTAGTTGACTTCTTAACACCATGCTTGGATACATACATACCGCCCAGGAAGGCAAATGCAATACCTACAATCATAGTAAAATTATTGATCATGGTCGTTGTCTTGTAACTGCCGATCAGAATACCATTTAACAAAGTAAGAATGATAGACTGACTTGCTGCGGTCTGCGCCAGTTTGTCCGTTGCACAGGAAACAATATACATCTGCGCCGGTCGATTGTCACGAAGTACATGCCACATGTCGCTCCACTTGATCTTGTCGTCCTTTTTCTTGCTGCCAATAGATTCATAAGATTCCTTTACATCCGCATGACGCAGACCAATGATAGCAAGAAGGGTCAAAACTCCTGCAAAAGCCACAAAGAAGAAACAAGAATTTTTGAGCATTGCTGCGTTGTACTGGTTATCATATTTTGGCAAAATTGCAAATGCAATTACCGTATTGAATACCATCGGTGTAATATAACTGTAAACAGTACCAATAAAACCCATCATTGGCCGCTGATGTGGATCGTTTGTAAGGATGGTCGGTCCGACTGCTGCAGCTGTAGAACACAAAGTATAGCCCAGCGTGTACATCACATAGGTAATCGTAAACACGACAATTCCGGCAATACCGCTAAATTTACCTACACACCAGTTGTACAGGCAAAGCACGGCAAGCGATTCAATGATAAATCCTGCGGCAACACAGATCCTTATCTTTCCATGCGTGCCCGGCATCTTCTCTATCAGTGCTGCCGCCAATGCATCTGTAACTCCATCAAAGACCTTAGTGATGGATAGGATGACTCCGACAGTTGCGACAGCAATCCCATACCCTTCCGTTCCTATATAACTTGCATACATGATCAGGATGTAAAAACACATCTGACCTCCATTTGTTGCCACACTGGCAATCATGTCAAATAAAGATGCCTTACGGTATTGGACCCCATCCGTCACACTGGCATCCTGCATTTTCATTTTCTCTTTTAACCCTCTCATACTTTTCCTCCTACTCTTCGTTCATTTCTTGAAATAAGTTTTCCCAACGTTCCTCGGGAAGCATTGGCAACATTCGTTTTATCGTCTGTAATGGTTCCGACAAAAGTCCTAATTCTTTTGGCATTTCCTCTGCATACGGCATCTGCGCTGACGCTTTTCCCATATCCATTCTGGCGATAACAGCATCGATCATCGGCTGAACTTCTTCCATAAATTCCTTGCCCAGCGGATGTTTCTGCACATCCACGATCGGTGTCATCAGATCATACTTTTGTCCACTTGCTATGTACTCATCTTCTACCGTGATCTCCTGCTGCAACAAGACTGTCGCTGCATCCTGACAGATCTCGATCGTATAATCTCCGCCCGGAACACGGAAAGCATGCGCGCCCTCATCCCAATAAGAAAAACATCTCTGATCCAAGGTAAATATCACGGTCTTACTCTCACCCGGCTGTAAACTAACCTTTTCAAAGCGACGAAGTTCACGCACAGGCCGGTTGATAGCCGTCGCGCCCTTTTTACAACCGACATACAGCTGCACCAAAGCCTTTCCGGCACGTTTTCCAGTATTTTCCACTGTAACCCTAGCCTCCAGCGTTTGTCCGGCTACATAACGATTCCTTTCCACAAACAGATCACGATAGGAAAATGTCGTGTATGACAATCCGTGTCCAAATGGGAATCTCACTCTCTGCTTCCGGCTGCTGTAATTGCGATACCCAACAAAGATGTCCTCACCATAGGTCACCTCATTTCCCTCGCCCGGCCAGGTCAGATATGCAGAAGAGTCTTCATAACACAGTGGGAAAGATTCTGCCAGATGCCCTGACGGATTGGTCTGACCGGTAAGGACTGACCAGATAGCCTCATTTACTCCTTCTCCCGCCAAATAGGCTTCTACGATAGCCAGGACTTCATCTGCCCATGGCATCTCCACGACACCGCCGTTTTCCAATACCACCGTTATGTTTTTCTGCACAGATGCAAGTTCTGTAATCAGACGATTCTGACATCTTGGGAGTTTCATGGTATAACGGTCAAACCCCTCGGACTCCATGATCGGCGGCAATCCCGCCATAACCACAACAACATCCGCCTTCTTTGCTGCATTTACGGCTTCCTGCGCCTTTTTTTCATCGTAGGAATCTTCCATACCAAAACCTTCCACAAAAGAAACATTTGGACAATTTCCAACGACTTCCTGTAAAGTTGGCACTTTATAGGCATTTACATGGGACGACCCTGCCCCTTGATATCTTGCTTTCTCTGCAAAGGCACCAACTACAAGCACTTTCTTATCCGCATCCAACGGAAGAAGATCTCCTTCGTTTTTCAAAAGGACAAGAGACTCCTTTGCCAGTTCTACTGCAAGTCTGTGTCCTTCTTCCATGTCATAGGAAGTTTTTTTACGGTTTGCCTGCGCTTTCAGTGACAGCGCAACGATCTGCTCACAGGCCTCGTCCAAAAGTCTTTCCTCTAATGCCCCGCTTTTGACCGCATCCACAATGACATGATCGTGCAGAGAATCTCCCGGCATAGTCAGCGCGCAGCCCCCTTTGACAGCAGCAATCCGGTCATGCACAGCCGCCCAGTCACTGACCACCATACCATCAAATCCCCACTCTTTGCGCAAGATATCGACAAGATATTTTCGGTTTTCTGTCAGATAGGTGCCCTCTACCTTGTTATAGGAAGCCATGACCGTCCAAGGCTTTGCCTCTTTGACAACCTTTTCAAAAGCGGACAGATAAATCTCACGCATGGCGCGCTCAGATACCTTGCTATTGCTGGTTCTTCTTCGTGTCTCCTGATTGTTCGCCACATAATGCTTAAGGGATGCGCCGATTCCTTCTGCCTGTAAGGCTTTGACATAGGCAGATCCCATACTGCCAGCCAGATAAGGGTCTTCTGAAAAATATTCAAAATTTCGACCACACAAAGGACTTCTCTTGATATTGATGCCCGGTCCTAAGAGCACATCAACAGACTCTGCCTGACAATTTTTTGCAAGTCCCCGCCCCAGTTTCTCTGCTACTTCCACATCAAAAGAACTCGCCACACAGCAGGCTGCCGGAAAACAGGTCGCCGTCACACTCTCGTTTTTCCCCATGAAATCCTGCTTTCCTTCCTGCTTACGCAGTCCGTGCGGTCCATCCGACATGAAAACGGACGCAATCCCCTTTTCCTCTAAACAGCTAGTTGCAAACATCTCTGCCCCGGATGTCAGTGACGCTTTTTCTTCCAGAGTCAACGTTTTTACTATCTCTTTTGCCTTTGTCTCATACAATTTTTGCCTACCTCCTCCTTTTTTCTTTGGTCATATTGTTGCATGCTCTGCGCCAAAAACAAATGTACACTATCGCGATGCTGTCCCATCACCATACATACATGATATATCATCCCACAACTATACATTATGTTCGGTTCGTGTTATAATATACGAAAAATTCGGCACTGAATGAACAACACGGTTTGAGAAGAAATCCATGTAATTTTAGGAGGGATAAAATGGAAAAAGGCCTACAATACCGGCGTACAGATCGCGCCATCATGAATGCATTTATCAAATTGGTCAATCAAGGTTCTTTTGAAAAACTGACAGTACAGGAGATTTTGGATGAGGCACTTGTCAGCCGCAATACCTTTTACGCGCATTATCGTGATAAATACGACATTGCAGAGCAATTATTTAAAAAATATAAAGAAGATTTTCTGAAACTTCTAAAAGAATCTTATACAGATATCGGAAAGGAATGGGCAGGCACCAGTCAGTTCCAAGAATTTTCCGATCTTCCTGCCCGCTTGTTTTTTCAGTTCTATCAGGAACATAAGGATCTCATTTATGCACTCAATAAGATCAAAACAGATAAAGTAGATATGGATCAGTTTGTTTCCCAACTTTTCCGGGAACGCTATCTTTGCGCCCCAAGCAACCAGACCAGACAAAATCCGGAGCGCAACCTGGAACTGGAAGCTGAGATCTATGCTTCCGTCTACAATGCCATTGCCCATTATTACTCTTTTTCCGGTTCAAACGTCACGCTCCCCATCCCTCACATGGAGGAAGCACTTTGTCACGTTTTTTTGTACTCCATAGGAATTATCGAAAAACACTGCGAAGAGGATGCTTTTTCCTATGTCATGGATACTGCAAAACAAGCGAAAGAAAGAAAAGAAAACTACCAATAAAAAGATCGCTTAGGCTTGTTTTTACAGGCTTAAGCGATCTTCTTTATGCTATGTAGGATATGCTAATCTATTCTGCTTGCCAGAACTGCGATACCTTCTTTGCCCGGCATTTTAACGTCAAATCTTCCACTGACGCCGGTCATAGTTACATCGCGCGTCATATTCCACATATCAATGATCTCTATCTTATACTGATGGTCTTCCGGCAGTTTCCATGGGGCAATACCATTACAATGTCTGCCATAGTAACCGATGTAATAATCCTCACCCACGTGACCGAAGGCATTGTAGTCTTTCATCTTAGAAACAATGTCATCAACCTCATTCGGATTCATAAATCGACTTATCAGGGGACTATTCTGTAATTCTTCCATGCTCTCCAGATGATGTTTTTCCATGTATGCCTGAATATCAAAATCATGATATTCCTGCCACGGCTCGATCGCTCCCGGAATGGCATCTACGATCTCCTTCAGATAGGCAATACGCTTTGGGCTTTCTCCCTTGAGGACACCACCCTTTGCCCACCAGAGCACTTCATCATCGGATAAGAATACTTCACCATGTGTTGCATATGCCCCTTGACAGACAGCCATCCAAAAACGGTTTGCCATTTCCCAGCCGGAAATATTGCCCCAGGTCAAAGGCAGGTTTCCTTCATAACAGCACTCGTCATAGCAGAGCGGTTTTTCAAATTCCTTCATCCAATCAGCGCCTTTTGTACCAGGATGGTCTGCACGCACTGGTGGGTAATATTCTCTCTGGAGAAATCATAGAATCCAAAACAGTTATGGTTGCTGAGTAAATGATGGTATGGATCATTTTCCACAATAAAGGACTCTATATCGTACCAGTCTTCCATCGTCCGATCCATAACAAGATCATACTCATTTGCCATAGACCACCAGATCTGCGGAATGGCTGCAAAACGACGGAGCAGGTAATCCAGATAGATGAGATTTTCCTCCATGGTCATATGAGAGAAGCCCCATTTATCATATGGATGAAAAAGGATCAGGTCTGACTGGATCCCCATGTCTGCCAGCGCAAAGATCTGTTTTTCCAGATGCTCCCAGAAAGCAAAACAAGGACGGTTGACATCCCACTTGCCATCGGCATCCTTTTCAAATGCATATAATTCCGGATCATTGTGGTTGTAATCATAATGTTTCGGGAATACGCAGTGGCGCACCTTGTTAAATGGTGCAGTCGATAAAGTTTCCATGGTCTGTGCGATTCTTTCTTCTTCCTGATGACTCAAAGCATAAATGGTCGTTCCAAATGGTTTGAACAGCCCACCGCCATCATAGACAAAATGTGTCCCCTCGGCACGCACGATACCGGCCTTTTTATCCTCATTCGGCAGACATACCAGACTGCCCTCTGCCTGCATCAGACCGCTCACACGATAGGTATAAGTGCCTGCCAGACTTGGGTAAAAGCGCACCTTGTAGTTTCCATCCCCGGCATAAAAGCCCTTGACCTTGGTAGTCTGACCGCCGCAGGTAAATTCTGCCGTCACATCTACCAGAGCCTGCGAGCCCTGTGGCTCCTCTCCTTTGATGGTCAGTTCATACATTTCAAATTGTTTCATTGTCTCGTCCTCCTTTTTGAAATTCATTCATATACACATTTATCACATTACTTTTTAACGCAAGACTTTCTCCATGGCATTGCGCCAGCCCTGCCATTTTTCCTGTCGCTTGCTTTCCGGCATTTTAGGCTCATAAACCTGGCACGCTCTTAAATCAGAAAGCACCTTGTCATCATAAATTTCGGCTTTTTCTCCTGACAAAAGTGCTGCTCCATAAGCCGATGCCTCCTGACAAGCAGATACTTCTACCTTTTTCTGCAAGATATCGCTCTGAAACTGCATGAGATAGGCATTCTCTGTGGCTCCTCCATCGACCCGAAGCACTGACTTTGATATACCTTTATCATACTGCATTCCTTCCACAATGTCTGCAATCTGATAAGCGATGGATTCCAATGCCGCACACACGATCTCATTTTTTCCGGTTGTACGGCTCATGCCATATAGCATCGCCTTAGCATCTACTTTCCAATAAGGTGCGCCCAGACCGCTGAACGCCGGGATGAGATATGTCTCATCGGTCGGATTTGCAGCAAATGCCATCGCCTCTGTATCACCTGCACTTGTGATTATCCCCAGATTGTCCTTTAACCAACTGACCGTTGCCCCGGCATAATTGATATTGCCTTCCAAAACATAAGATACCTTTCCATCCATGCCCCAGGCGATCGATGTTACCATACCATTATCCAGGACGACCGGCTTATCTCCCGCATGCATCATGACAGAAGAACCCGTCCCATATGTCGCTTTTACCAGTCCCTTTTCCCGACAATTCTGCCCATATAAGGCTCCCTGCGAATCACCGATCACTCCCAGAATCGGGATCGGCTCCGCAAAAAATCCTTCAAAGTCCGTCTTGCCATAAAAAGCATTGCTGTCTCTTACTTCCGGAAGTGTTTTGGCATCCACGGAAAACCAACCGCATAGTTCTTCATCCCACTTTAAATCCGTGATGTTAAAAAGTTGTGTGCGTGATGCATTTGATACATCGGTTGCGAAGGTTTCTCCTTTTGTCAGTTTATATACCAGCCAAGAGTCGATCGTACCCAGACAAAGACGATTTTCCTGTTTGGCACGCGCTACCTCCGGCTCATTTTCCTGTAGCCATGCATATTTTGCCGCCGGAAAATAAGGAGATAACTGCATGCCGGTCTTTTGTCGAATGGCTTCGCCGACACCACCGGATGCCTTCTGCTCCTGCTTGGTATCCAGAATAACGTTATTTTCTATTCGTTTACAAATATCCTCCGCACGCGAACATTGCCAGACGATTGCTTTCGCCAGCGGCTCTTTTGTCTTGCGATCCCACGCAGCTGATGTTTCACGCTGGTTGCTGATGCCAAGACAGGCTATTTCTTCTTTTGCAATGCCAGCCTCTGTTACCACATCATGTACGACCTGAAGCGTATTCCGATAAATCTCATCGAGATCATGGGAAACCCAGCCTTTTTCATTTACGATCTGCTCATGCGCAACATCACGCCGACAGATCAATTGCCCTTCTGCATCAAACAGAATACCTTTGGTTCCCTGTGTACTCTGATCGATTGCCAATACATACTTTTTTCCTGCCATGCTATTCCCTCTTTACTCAGCAAAAAGTGCCTGTCTTGCTGTCTTTGCAATACCTTCGCCATCCATGCCATAGTAGGCAAATACCTCTTGGGAGTTACCAGTAATGACAGGTGCATCCGGCAAGGCAATGTTGATGACTTTCTTTGAGCATTCCGCGGCAACCACCTGGCTCACCATAGATCCAAGACCGCCAAATGGCGCATGTTCTTCCACGGTAACTACAAGTTTTGTATTCTGTGCCGCCTCAACGACTGCCTTTTTATCCAGCGGTTTCACACAGTACATATCAATGACACTTGCACTGATACCCTCTTTTGCAAGGATTTCTGCTGCATCCACTGCTTTTTTTACCATTTCACCACAGGCGATCAGGGTCACATCGCTTCCCTTTTGTAAAATCACAGCCTGATCCATGGTAAAGGGGCAATTTTTCTCATTGTAAATATCCCCGACCGGATTTCTCCCTACACGAACATAAGCCGGTTCTTTATCCTGTAACAGATGCTCCATAAGTTTTTTTGTCTGGAAACGGTCGCTCGGCAGATAGACGCGCATCCCCGGGATAGCACTCATAGCGGCAATGTCCTGCACAGAATGATGACTCATGCCAAGCGCGCCATAGGAAATGCCTCCACTGATCCCAATGAGTTTTACGTTGGTATGGGAATATGCCACATCAATCTTGCACTGCTCATAGGATCTGGTAGAAAGAAAGCAGGCAGGCGAAAAAGCGTAAGGCTTCTTTCCACAGTGCGCCATGCCGGCTGCCACCGAAACCAGATCCTGCTCCGCGATCCCCATCTCCACAAACTGGTCCGGGTAGGCATCCGCAAAAGGTGTCATGGAAGCAGAGCCTCTGGAATCACTGCAAAGCACCGTGATCTGCTTATCCATTTTTGCATGTTCTAACAATACATCGCAAATGACCTTTCGATTTGCCACAGTATTCTTATCTGCTGTCATTTAAATCGCCTCCTCTCTCTTTTTTAGATCTGCCATGATCGTCGCATATTCTTCCTGACTCGGCACATGATGATGCCAGGATGCCTTATTTTCCATGACCGGCGCCCCCTTGCCCTTAATGGTATTGGCAATGATGACCGTCGGCTGGTTCTTGGTATTTTTTGCTTCTATAAATGCCTTTTGCAAAGCATCAATATCATTTCCATCGGAAACATCTATGACATGCCAGCCGAAACTTGCGAAACGGTCATGCAGGTTTTCATGACCCATGACATCTTCCGTATTACCGGAGATCTGCAAGTGATTACGGTCGATGACTGCACAAAGATTGTCCAGATGATACTGGTGTGCCGCCATGGCTGCTTCCCAGATGGAGCCCTCTGCCAGTTCTCCGTCACCCATGACCGTGTAAACGCGGTAGTCTCTGTCATCACGTTTCCCTGCCAAAGCCATGCCGACACAGACCGGAAGCCCATGTCCCAGAGAACCGGAATTCATCTCAATTCCCGGCAATTTGTTGTTGGGATGTCCGATATATGGGGAGCCGAATTTAGAAAACTGATCTTTTACCTCCTGTAAAGGGAAAAATCCCTTTTTTGCCAGAACACTGTAATAGGCTTCCACCGAATGTCCTTTGCTAAGGACAAAGAGATCCCGATCCGGGTCGTTCTGGTTTTCCGGAGAAATATGCATCTGGTCAAAGTAAAGTTCCACCAGAATTTCCATAATAGACATATCGCCGCCGATATGACCGCCGCCCCCTGCCATAATGATATCCACAGTATCCTGACGCAGTTCATAGGCGAGTTTTTTTAATTCTTTATTTTTCATTTTCCTGCCCTTCTTTCATTCCCCACGCAAGTAGGCTTTGACTTCTTCCTCGATTGGATCGTACAGATCCGGTTTGACGCCAATGTATTTGCATGCTTCATAAAGCACCGGAACAACATCCTTATGAATACCCACGCAGTGATGGATATATGGTCCTTCCACCAGTTTTGCTTCCAGACGCTTGATGTTATCCACCTCTACCCAAAGATAGGTACCCATACCCTTTGGTCCGTCAATGCCCTTGGCATGTCCAAGTAACAAAGAATACTGCCCCAGATCTCCGTCAAAACGCACCAGTGAGACATCTCCGTGTTTTGCCTCCGCGGTAATACTTCCCGGATAGTCAAATGCCAAAGGATAGGTAATGGTCGGCTTTTCGCCTGCCACAGAGATCGGCCATGGTCCACAGTGCTGCAAGAGTTCTCCGTTCGGACAATCCGGATGACGGATGGTCCAATCCGCAAAGAAAGACCGCACCTGCCCCATGCCTGCTGCCTCTACCAGAAGTGCTGTAATGGCTCCGTGAATGTCCGTCTCACAGACCGTCGGAATACCCTCTTCGTTTAAAAGCGCATTTGCCGCACATGGCATGATCCCAAGTTCCGTCTGCAACTGATTCCAACACTGGATAGCAATGGCATTGCAGCCATATTTTTCTGCAAGATGTTTCATGGCTACCTTCATGGCTGCCACTTTTTCCAGTTCATCGTCCTTGATGGCAATATTCATATTGGCTCTGCAATAAGTCATGACTTCTTGTGTCTCGGCGACATTTCCCAGATTTTTCCTGACTTCGTCCACCAATTCGCCCATAGGAATAGGTGCCAGTTGGATATTGAATTTTTCCAGAAGTTCGCCTTCATTACACATGGTCGACCAGAAATCAAAAGGTCTGGTCGAAATCTGTAAGATACGGATATGGCAGAAGGTCTTGACTACGTTGCAGACCGCCATAAAGTCACGAAGTCCGCGCTCAAATACCGGATCTTCCAGACGGCAATTTGTCATGTAGGTAAATGGCACGCCAAAGCGTCTTAATACCTTTCCGGTTGCAAATAGCCCGCACTGGGTATCCCGAAGTCGTGTACCATCCGGCTCCGGGCGCTCATCCAATGGTCCCCATAAAAGAACCGGCACCCCCAGTTCCTTTGCCAGCCTTGCGCATTCGTATTCCGTCCCAAAATTGCAGTGTGGTAAAAACAGACCATCTATTTTTTCTGCCTTAAACTTTTCAGCGATCTTAAGCATATCGGCATCATTATAAAGAAGCCCCTCCTCATTGATGTCCGTAATATCTACAAAATCTACGCCAAGTTCTGTCAGCCTCTGTGCGGTCAGTCCCCGGTACTTGATCGCGTCCGGTGCACTGAAAATACTGCGTCTGGTCGGCGCGTAACCCAATTTAATATGATCCATAAAAATGCTCCTTTCCTCCGATTTACGACTTTTTCTATAAAATACCTTGTCTCTTTCTTTATTGAAATGTAAAATAAAGTAAATATAACTTTATTTTTACTTTATTTATGAAATCGATCAAAGAAGGTAAAATATATGGGGATCACAGGAAAAGAACTGGCTGAAAAATTAAATATCTCGGCTACCGCCGTTTCAATGGCTTTGAATGGAAAACCAGGCGTTTCTACCGAGATGCGCAAACGCATTATCGCAGAGGCAGAAAAAGCCGGCTATGACTTTAGCCGACTGCAATTAAAGAAAAATCATTCGGGGGATATCTACTGCATCATTTACCGCGCCCACAACGCCATCCTAAATTACACGCCTATCTTTTCCGAACTGACGGAAGGGATCGAAGCAGAGTGCCGCCATAAGGGCTATGGTCTGAAAACTTTGCAGGTCTATGAAAATACGGATGACCTGACACAGGTTGTGGAGGAACTGCGCATTTGCGGTTGTGTCGGCATAATCCTGCTCGGCACCGAACTCTCAGCAGGCATCTGCCGTCGCTTCTCGAAGCATCCCTGCCTATGGTGCTTTTGGACGCCAGTTTCGATGCCATCGACTGTAGCAGCGTCCTTATCAACAACGTGCAGGGGACTTACCTTGCCACCGGCTATCTGATCGACCGTTGCAACGAACAGCCCGGTCACCTTTGCTCCTCCTATTCGATTGCCAATTTTTCCGAACGCAAGACCGGTTTTCAAAAGGCAGTGCGCGAACACGGCATGTCCGTCAGCAAGTCCCTTTCCCATGAATTAGCCCCATCCATCGAGGGTGCCTTTTCGGATATGCTGGAGATCATTGACAGTGGCACACCGCTTGCCAAATGCTATTTTGCGGACAATGATCTGATCGCCATCGGCGCCATCAAGGCTCTCAAACTGCGTGGATACAAGATCCCGGATGATATTGCCATTATCGGATTTGACAATATTTCCGAGGGACGTATTTTAGATCCTTCACTGACGACCATTGATATTCCAAGACGTTTCATGGGTCAGACCGCCGTCGACCAGTTGATCCGCCAGATGGAAGATCCTGCCAGTCATACCGTCAAATTGCAGATCTCCACATCGCTCATTAAGCGTTTTTCGGTGTAGGCCGCTATCGTTTCTGCTTTTTCCTATCAATTTAAACAAATTTCTTATGTAAAATTTATGTAAAGTTTCCAAGGATCAATGGTTCTATTGCCTCTCTTTTTATGCTAAAATAGAGCAAGGTCGAGATGCTCTGGGGAGGGCATCTTCTTACATTTATCAATAGGGGGTATTTTACATGAACAAAACACTCAAAAAGGTTCTTAAGACCATCCTCATCATTCTTTTGGTCTTGGTAGCCGCAGTCATTCTTTTTATCGGGTATCTGACCATCACGGAGTACAAGCCGAAGGATACCGAGTCTCTGGACATTGACGGATCTTCTTCCGAGACACTCGCCGCAGGTGATGACTTTACCATTATGACATGGAATATGGGCTACGCCGGACTTGGCGAAAACGCTGATTTCTTTATGGATGGCGGTGAACACGTCCGCTCCTGCACCGAGTCACAGGTCAATAACAATATCGATGCTGTTGTGGCACAGATCCAGAAGGAGGATGCCGATGTTGTCTTTTTACAGGAGGTCGATCGTGATTCCAAGAGGTCTTACGGCATTGATGAATTAGAAAAGATCACTTCTTCTCTGGATGGTTACAATTCTACCTTTGCCAGAAACTACAAGGTAGCCTACGTTCCTTATCCGCTTCCTACCATTGGCAAGGTCGATTGTGGTATCTCCACTTTATCTGCTTTTAGCGTAGATGATTCCCAGCGTATCTCTCTGCCATGTCCGTTCAAGTACCCGATCCGCCTCGGCAACCTCAAGCGTTGTCTCATGGTCGATCGCGTTGCCATTGAGGGCAGTGACAAAGAACTGGTGCTGGTCAACCTGCACCTGGAGGCCTATGACGATGGCGAAGGCAAGGCTGCACAGACCAAGCAGTTGCGCGAACTCTTACAGGAAGAAGCAGAAAAGGGCAACTATGTCATTGCCGGTGGTGATTTCAACCAGGCATTCTCAAACTATGACAACAGCGCTTATCCGCTTGTCAGCGAAGATATGTGGACACCGGGTGTCATTGATGTCGATGAATTTGGCGACAATCTGACTTTTGTAACCGACAACTCCACACCGTCCTGCCGCTCTCTGGATCGTCCACTTGCCGGCAACGACAGTGATCCAAGCGTATTCCAGTATTACATGATCGATGGATTTATCGTTTCTGATAATCTTACCATCAACACAGTTGAGACAAGAGATCTTGGATTTAAGAACTCTGATCATAATCCAATCGTTATGAACGTAACCGTAACCAAATAAGAAATGACAAAAAGGCGAGAGCACATTTGCTCCCGCCTTTTTACTATGGTAACATTTCATCTTCTATATTAGTTTCAACCTTCAACATGCGATATCCAATCCCTACGTGGGTCTGAATATAAGAATTTGAATCATTTCCCAGTTTTTTTCTCAAAGTTGCCATGAATACTCTAAGAGACGCAACATTACTATCCCATGCACTTCCCCAAATTTTCTGCGTTATATATTTGTGTGTAAGTACTTTCCCTGTATTTTTTGCAAGAATACATAACAATTTATATTCTATCGGCGTAAGCTTTAATTCTTCATCATCTTTGTATGCACATCCTGCCACATAATCAATTTTAAGCTTTCCATTCGTATATATTGAACTTTTGTTTACATTATTGTCTACTTGAAGTAACGCAATTCTGCGTTGCATAACTCTTAGTCTTGCCAACAACTCTTCGACAGAAAATGGTTTTGTAAGATAGTCATCTGCCCCTGCATCTAAAGCCTCTATTTTATCTTCATCTTCACTCCTTGCGCTAATAACAATAATAGGCATATTTGACCATTCCCGAATCTTTTTTATAATTTCAACTCCATCCATATCAGGGAGCCCCAAATCCAAAAAGACAACATCAGGATCATGCGTTGATGCCTGTATAATAGCTTCTTCTCCATTTTGCGCCAGCAAATATTTATAATTATGTGTTTTCAAGGTAGTTGCAATTAAATTTCTAATAGGGGAATCATCTTCAACTACAAGTATCTGAAACTTATTCATTTATTATTACCTCTCCTTTTTTTAAGTAAAAAGTAAATATACAGCCAAATGGAATATTATCTTTTACTTCTATACTTCCACCATGTGCCTCTACTACAGATTTACACAATGCAAGTCCCAGGCCCATGCTTCTCTTACTATCAGCAATTTTATTTTGTCCCGTATAGAACATATCAAATACATGTTCCTTTATTGTATCATCCATTCCTGGTCCATTATCTGATATATTAACATAAACCATGTCATTTTTATTTCCATATGCAATCTTAATAATCGAACCTGCTTGTGTATATTTTATTGCATTATTCACAATATTTATAACAACCTGCATAATCAACTTCGCATCGATATTGGCGATAATCAACTCCTCTGGACGACAAACTTCTATATCATGCTCCACCTTATTTCTATCAATGTGTTTTAGCGCCTCGTCTATGACATCATCCATAATCTCTATTGATTGATTCAATTTCATTTCACCATTTTCAATACGAGTGACAGACAAAAGATTTTCTACAAGTTGTATCAACCATTCCGAATCGTCATATATATCCGAAAATATTTGTTTCCTGGTTTCATTATCTAACATTTCATAATGGTTACACAAGTTACATGCATTACCTGATATAGATGTAAGAGGCGTTCTTAAATCATGTGATATCGTACGCAAAAGATTTGCTCTGAGCTTTTCCTTACGGGCAATCATTGATGCCTCTTCCTTAGCTTTCTCATTATCAAGATTTACGAAAGCCAATGCACATTCACCTAAAATTGATAACAACACGCTATATTCAAAAGAACTCAGCGATTCATGTTCCACTAAAATCCCTAGGATTCCATATACAATGTCATTGTTCCGAACTGCCAGATATAAATGTTTGGCTTCTGAAAATTTTTCTGTTGTAGCACCTGCTCTCTTTTTATTTTTCAACACCCACTGCACCACTTCATCTTCTGAATCATCCATATATATCTCACTATTTCCATATACTTCTTTTGCATAAATATAACCATTGTCTATCCTTCCATTTTTAACTGGATAAATGACGATATCTTTGTCCAATAACAGAATCACCTGATTTGCCATTACTTGTAATACATCATCATACGTTCTACTTTTCTGTAGAAGTTGATTTGTGTCAAATAATACTTTTGTCCGATAAGCAGCGCGAGCAGACTCTCTTGCGCTGTCTTTCAGGCGATATGCCAATGAGCCTGTGAGTAATGCGGCAAGTAACATGATAATAAACGTCACATAATATCCTGGTTCATATGCATGAAAGGTATATCTCGGCTCCGTAAAAATATAATTAAAAAGAAGTACACTACACAACGAACTAATTAAGCTGCAAAAATGACTTTTTGTTAAGACAGCATTAAGCAAAACCCCAAAGATATACACCGTAATAATGTTAGCCTCTGTAAATCCGCTACGACTAAAACACAATCCCAACACTGTCGTAACCAGCAACAGTGTTACGGTAATCAAAATATCCTTTTTGGTTGGTATAATATACTCCGTCAGTCTTATCTTTCGGTTTTCCTTTATGTCCATTTTTGAATCCGGGATAATATAGATGTCTACATTAGGAGCAGTCATAATGAGTTGCTCGGTTAAAGTCTGCTTCTCCCAAAAATAAAATTTTTTTGTGTTGCTTCTACCAATCACAATTTTTGTGACACCAGAGATTCTGGCAAATTCCGCTATCTGAAATGAGATATTTTCCCCAATAACAGTCGTAATTTCCGCTCCTTTATCCTCTGCATATCTTATGTTATTTTGTAATCTCTCCCGATCCACCTCATTGAGTGAATTCTGCCTTACATTTGATACATATAAAGCTGTAAATTCTGCATGAAATGCATTTGCAAGATTTGCCGCTTCATCAATAATCCTTTTGTTAGAAGGTGACGATGACAGACATACCAAGATATGTTGCTGTTTTTCTCTTACTATACTATCATTTTGACTCATTCAGTTTATGCTCCAATTTTTTCTTACATCATACCACTTTTTTCTATTAAGATAATCTCAAAATTTATATGATCCTTTCTAAACTTGTCAATTTCCTTGTCAATCTCCTCAAGTGACATATTTCCAGATAAACGAACGACCAATGGCTTCTTTTTTTCCATTTCTTTTGTCATTCTTCTCTCATTTTCTAATAGAAAACGATCTACAGCCCTCATCACATAATATCCAAAAACAAAAACTGCCGTAATTACCAATACTACTATGATATTTTCCAATCAAATCGCCTCATTTCATATGTGAAAACATTTTTGAATTGCTTTATGTTCGCCAACCACAAGAAGTGTTTGTCCCTCGTTCAAAATATCATCTGGAGATATAGCCAATTTCATACTCCCCTTCTCCTTAATTGCCATAATATTAATCCCATATCTCTGTCTGAGATTGACTTCTCGTATATTCTTTCCAATCCAGGCATCTGGCAGTTCCACTTCGAAAATCGCATAATTATCATCTAGCTTTACATAGTCCAAAATGTAATTTGATGTATACCTTATTGCTGTCCACTTTGCAATTTGTTTCTCTGGATTCACTACTTCATCCGCGCCATTTCGTAAGAGAAATTTTTCCTGAACTTCACGATTTGCCCTTGAAACAACCATCTTTCCACCAAGTTCTTTTAATAGCGATGTTGTTTCAAGAGAACTTTGAAAATCATTTCCAATAGTTTCAATGCATACATCGTAGTTATTAATTCCTAAAGATTCCAAAAAGTTAGCATTCGTACTATCTCCTATCAACGCATTTGTTACATATGGCAAAGCCTCATTTACTCTGCTCTCGTTCTTATCTATAGCCATTACCTGATGTCCCAATTCATGAATTTGTTTCACAATCAACATCCCAAAATTACCAAGGCCTATTACCAATACTGATTTCATTTTTTCTCTCCTTATCCTACTGTAATATTTTCTATTGGATACTTTAATGTACTTGTATCCTTATGTGAAAAAGCTGCATATATAATTGTCAAACCTCCCACACGTCCAAAAAACATAAGCAAAATCAATATGATATGCGAGGTTTGTGAAAGGCTTGTCGTGATTCCAAGAGTAAGCCCTACTGTACCAATAGCTGAAAAACTTTCAAACATACAATCCAATATCGGCAAGCTTTCAACCATACTGATGATAACAGCAGCTGACACTGCAAAAAACTGATACATAAACATAATGGTTGCTGCGCTTTTTACAATGGAATCATCTATTCTTCTTCCATAAAAATTTGCATTCTGCCTTCTCCGAAATACTGCAACAGCATTTGCAAATAAAACAGCAACCGTTGTTGTTTTCATTCCTCCTGCTGTAGAACCCGGAGAACCACCTATTAACATTAGAATCATTGTAAGCGTTTTTCCTGCATCAGACATTTTTGATAAATCTGCTGTATTAAATCCCGCCGTTCTTGGCGTTACAGCCTGAAAGATAGACATACAAACACGTTTTTCCAAAGGATTGTCATAAAATTCTACAAAAAAGAATAAAATCGCGGGTACGAAAATCAATATTATTGTCGTTACCAGAATTACTTTCGTCTGTATTTTATATTCCTTAAGGCGTGTTTTCTTCGTTACAATATCCCTCCATGTAAGGAATCCCAGCCCTCCCAGAATAATCAAAATACATACCACCATATTTAGATATACATTTCCTGAAAATGAGGTTAAAGAACTAAACTTTCCTGTCTTATCTCCCATAAGATCAAATCCTGCATTGCAGAACGCAGATATAGAATGAAAGACAGATAGCCATATTCCTTTTACCCCATATTGCGGCACGAATACTGGAAGTAACAATAATGCGCCAATCCCCTCAATTGCAAATGACGTCAAAAAAAGGAATCGTGTCAGCTTGACAACACCACCAACCTGTGGTGCGGAGAGTGCATTTTGCATGGTCTGACGTTGCATTAAACTGATTTTTCTTCCTGCAATCATAGAAAGAAACGAGGCTACAGAGATAACTCCTAGTCCACCAACTTGTATCAGTATTAAAATCACTGTTTGACCAAAATATGACCAATATGTAGCCGTATCATATACCACTAATCCTGTAACACAAACCGCAGATGTGGCTGTAAATAAAGCGTTTCCAAAGGTAGTAATCTCACCTCTTTGTGACGAAATAGGCAACATCAATAACATTGCTCCTAACAAAATCACCCCAACAAATCCTAATGTTATAATTTGAAAAGATGTTAACTTTTCTTTTATTCTTACAAGGTCTGACACCTATACTTCCTCCGTTCTTTCTTTTTCTACAAATATTTTACGTCATAAAAAATAAGGTGCCATAAATTGTTTTTTTCTGATATAAAGATTGTATAAAGATGAAAAAAGCCATCCGGTTTAACCCAGATGACTCTTTTTACATCTTAATATATCCACTGTGTGCGCCCCGGCGCCAAGCAGCTCCGGACGTTCACATGTTGACAAGTGATACTCGATAAATTTCGCAAACATCTCTTCCGACATAGCATTTAATTCCCTGCGCATATAGTCTGCAGGTCCATCCGCAGAGATTGTCTGCACATGTTCCAGTCCTGCTGCATGACGCAATGCCTCCATATCCTCCAGACGCACATAATCGTACAGGTCTTTTTCCGTGGAATGACAATGGAAGTTATCGTCCAATCGTCCGTCTTCGATACACGCAATTGCATTCCCTTCTTTAAAACCATAGGTAAGCACACCATATTCGTTCATCAGATATGCCACCAAAATATAACCATCTGGCTTTGTCACACGTTTTGCTTCCATCAACGCCTGCAGCTTGTCCTCAAAGGAATACAGATGATACATAGGTCCAAACAAAAGCGTCAGATCAAAGGTATCCTCGGCAAAGCGTTTTAGCTTTCTTGCATCGCCCTGATAAGCCTGCAGCAAAAATTCCTTGCCAGCCTCCTGACATTCTTTTTTCGCCACGTTCGCATTCTGCTTTAAACGTCCTAGATTATATTTCACATACTCCACAGCCGTCACATCATAGCCCTCTTTTGCCAGTTCCACCGCATAGCGTCCGGTTCCGGCACCAATATCCAGAATCTGTAATGTTGTATCCTTTGCGTTTTCGCCTTGCAGAATCTCCAGATACTTATGGATATATTTCATGGAAGTAATATACTCCACCTGCCCGTGCCTGCGCATCAGGCGCTTATCCTCATTAAATTTATTATAGTGAGCCGTCAACTCATCCATACTCAGTTCATCTCCAATAGTTTATCTGTCAGTTTGCGCAGTGGCACAAGAGGATCCCATTTCTTCTTAAAGAGCAGGATCCATAGGAAGATCGTTGCAAAAATGCCAATAAGTGTGACGATCATGCCCTCTTTAAAATATGCGTAAACGTAATGGATCCGTGTTGTTCCAGCCTTAACCGTGATCAGTTCATTCTTTACACCGAATTTCCTGTCAGACACAAAATTGTCCTGGTATGCTACATTGGTGCATACATCCTGGTCCGTCTTGATCGTCATGCCATTTGCATCATAAGTGATCGTCAGCGGAACGATCTCATAAGAAACATTAGTATCTGCCTCTTTCATGGCAAACATCTTTTCCACCAGGGTCCGCAGGTCTGCCTGTGGGTCCTCTGCCAGCATATAAGGCAGGCTCATGCCCACGACATGAATATTCTTGTCGTAGGTCGCAAAATATCCCAGTTCCAAGCCATCTGTCACAAAATTTTCCATCGTCACGTCATCATTGCTGCTCGTCAGATATTGGGAAACCCACTTATATGGCAGATCAAATGTATAAGTATCATCCCCATACCGCCACTCGGAAACCTTTGTCAAAGTGATATCCTGAACCTCAATACCAAAGAGATTTCCTATACCATAACGATTCTTCGGAATACTTCTGGCATCAATATACACCTCTGTCCCGGCATCTGCCAAAGATGTCAACAATTCCTCGAACTTTTGTTGATCACTATAGGTAAATCCGGACAGATAGATCTTTTTGTACTGTTTGAGATCATCCAGAGAATAGTCATCCAGATCCTCACTTGCACCAGCCACAAAGGACGGATACATGTAGGAAACATACAAGGCAGACGATCCGATCGCCAGATTGTCAGCCGATATATTCACACCGAACTGTCCGTCTACCCCCTCCAGATCAAAGAGGATCACATCTGCATTTTCGTCCACAAAGGTATAGCCATATCTCTTTGCCGCCGCTACAATGTCCTCTGTCGAAAATCCCTTTGGCAGGATAGATTTTTTCAAAAGCGCACTGTCACAGCCCAATTCCAGCAATTCCTGGAAAGTATAATCATAATATCCATAGCGCGCTGCCTCCGTCATATGCACGATCCGAACATTGGTCGTCGCGCCCTGAATATCCCAGCCCTGCACATAATCCACATTCTTTTCCAGTACAAAATAGGAAACATAGGATTTCAGCGTACTTTCATCCACAAGACCCATACGGTTTGAAGTCAGGTCTGCCGCCTCGTCCAAGAGGTTTTCCCCGGATACCGGCTCCTCGATCTGGGTAAAATAGAAATAGGACGGCGCCGTATCTAAAAGCACCGCAACCAGTGTCAGCCAGATCAGCCCCTTCTTCTTAAATTCCAGAAAGCCCCACTCATAGCAGATCAAAACATAGCACATCTGCACATAACGCAGCATCCACCATGCCTGCGGCAAAGGCATATGACTCACCAATGGCAAAAATGCATCTGCCGATAAGACAAAGAAGATCAGACCGATAATCGCGCCCGCCTTTCGCTTACCAAAGATGATAATGACAATGGCGATCGCAAACATCGCCAGCCCAAAGGTACAGGATGTCTCGCCCTGCTGTCTGGTTGTCACACTTAAAGACAAGAGCAGGTTCTGGCTCCAATCCGACATACGGTTTGCCGTCGAAGAAGAGGATCCCGTCACAACGTCACCCAAAAGCGCTGGCAGGAGAACGATCCCGGAAGTCAGGATTCCCAGTACAAAAGCTAAAGGTCCTAAATACCATGTTCCTTTTTTTGCTCCGGCAAAAATACTATACAGTGAAAAAATAATGGCACACATAGCAGTCAACATGATATGAGTCGCAACAAACAAAAATACCATGATCACTGTCGGAATCAAAGATTTTTTCTTTTCGATCAGATTCGTATAAAAATAAAAGAAAAGCGGCAGCATACCCGACATAAAGGCACGGGCAAGATTTCCCTCACCAAACATCAGACGCACGTTATCCGGCAAAAAGAAATAACAAATGCCGATCACGATAAAGAAAAACCGTTGCTCACGATTGGCGATCAGACAAAATCCGATATAACCAACCGCAAAAATGGTCACAAAGAGCAGATAGTAAGATAAGAGCAGACTACCTGTCAGCAGATAGCCGATCGCCATCACATAATAAGCAAAGATCGGCCAATAGCGGAACATCTGAAATCCATTGTACCAGTCCTCTGTATAGAGGGGAAAAAGCACACCTTTTTTGATGTTTTCTCCTAAGAATTCCACCTTATACAAGTGTCCATAGACATCTTCTCCTGCCGGCTGATAACCTCTCAGATACAAGAACAAAAAGATCCCGAGAGAAACCAGTATGCCGACCAAAATTTCAATGGCAATATATTTTTTATTGTGGTTCTGTTCTTTGTTTTTTTGTTTCATAAGCCTCTAAACTCGTTCTAATTGCTTTTTTCCGTGCTTTCTTACACCGATCAATAACAGTATCGCTGCCACAAGTGCTCCCGCAGACAAGAGCATACCCTGCGTAAAATATGGATAATACAGGATGATCGTCGTCGTACCTTTGTTGACATAAACCTGATGCCCATTGATGTCATAATCATCAGATGCAAGCATATTATCCGTGTCGGCAAGTGTCGTGTTGACATTGTCATATTGGGATGTGATCGTCACTTCCTTATTCTGCACATCTACGGTCAGCGGCACGATCTTATGATCCGGCTCCTTGGTCACATAAGAACCGATCAGATCGTCTATGATCTTTTTGCTGCCATCCTCATCCAGTGTCCGGTAATAATGATATGCCAGACTGATACCGATAAAAGTAATATTTTCATTCTTGGCTGTTCCGGCAAACGCCATCTGTACGCCGTTTTCATACAAATAACCCTTGACGTTGGTCAGACCGTTCATACAGACGGTCTTCCACTCTGTCTCGTCTTTCGGGAAGAGTTCGCACAGAACTTCCTGATCGTTGTAATAAAGGATAGGATAACCATTTTCAAACTTGACACTCTGACAATCCACACCTAAAAATTCCTGGATACCCGTGTAGGTATCGGTTGGAATACTGCTGGCATCGACCACGACTTTAACCCCTGCCTTTGCCAGTTTCATGACCAGATTTTCCGCGCTGGTCTGATCGTCATAGGTAAAACCGGACAGATAGACCAGTTTATAGTCCTTTAAATCAGCAAAAGAATACTCGTTTAAATTATTTGATTTCCCTTGGATCATATCCGCATAGGAATAGGTCAAAAGTTTCCCCGACGTGCCGATACTGATAGCATCATACCGGCTGACAACACCAAAGGTTTCCGGTGTGTCCTGATGGAAAAGATAATATTTGCCCTTGCTGGCAACCAGATCATAGCCACAACTTTTCGCCGCCGCGATCACATCCTCCAAATCTTTTGCGAGATACTTGGTCGCATCCGTATAGATCAACACCGTATCATTTCCAAGTAAAAGGAGCCGGTCAAATAAATAGGTGTAGTGTCTGGCTCCAACCGCTTCGTTCACATCCATGATATTCTCGGATGTTGCCGCATACTGCCAGCCATTGCCTCCGCTCTGTGCCACTATGCCCTGTCCGTCATCCGCTACCGTTGCCACATAGGCTGCACTTGCGCCATAAATATCACCATCCAGGAAATACATGCGCTGCTTTGTGATCTGTCGTGCCTGATCCAGCAAAGTCGTCTTTTCAAAAACATCCAACTGGTCTGTCGCATCATAGTATGCCTGCCCCTGATTTACCTTGATCGATGGATAGGCATCTATGACAAGCACCGCCACACAGGCAAGATAAAAGATCTTTTTCAAAGATTTCCAATAAACAAAACTAAGCAGGATCATACACAGGGCTATGGAGATATACTCTGTCATCCAGAAATATCGTTTGCCCGGCATATTGGATAAAACAATATAGGCACTGCTGGTCGTTCCCAGAAAGAGGATAATGCCTGCCACATAGCCAACACGTGACTTTTTGGAACCTGCAAGCACGCCAAAGACTGTCAGTAAAAAGGCAGCCAGCCCAAAATAATAATGCTGGTCATTTCCCTGCAAACGATAGACCGGATTTAAAGACTGCAAGGCGCTCTGGAAGTAATTTTTCATGACTGTGACATTGTAGGTATCCGATCCGTCCCCCTGCAAGGATGGATAAAGCCATACGCCCAGAAGCAGGATGCCAAGCACCATGGCTGCAACTGCAGGTAGGATACCCGGCTTCTTTTTATACATAAAATGTACCAAAATGCCAAACAGCAGGACCGTGATCGCCACAAAAATACTGTAGCGCACACTGCATGCCACGATCAAAAACTGGCTGACGATCATACCAACTAAAGTTCTGCTCTTTTTGACCTCCGTAAAAAACCACTCATAGGTAAAGCCGATCAATACCGGCAAAAAGATCATGGCACATGCTTCTGCCAAATTTCCCAATAAAAAGAGGGTATGCATATTATTGGGCATAAAGAACCAAAGCGTGCCGACCAGAAATCCGGTCTTCAGGCGTCCGATCTTCTTTCCGATAAAGATCCAGCCGACCGCGCCTGCAAAATAGAGCAATCCCACAAAAAGGAGATAGCCTGTATTGGCATCGCCGCCCACAAGAGCCTGACACGCTGCTATAAGATAGATCGGCAGAGGCTCCACATAACGGAGTAACTGCTCCCCATTAAACCAATAAGGATCATAGAGAGGAAACCCGTTTCCCTCACCTATGCCTTTGAGAAGCATCTTTGCACGATAGATATATTGTAATGTATTTGTTCCTGCGGGATAGTTTCCACCGCGATAAAGCATATATACAAGGCCAACTGCGATCAGGACATAAAGCACCAGCATAACAGCGATCGTGCATATCGTCTTACCTCTTTTTTCATGGTCAGTCTTCCTTTTTCTGCGCGATCCGGTCAACGACTGCATCAATTTCCGCATCCATGCTTTCCTTGCGTCTGTTTCTGATCGTTTCCTTGAAATCCTCGTCTTCCGCGAAACTGATGATGTAACTTCTGGTCGGCGTTTCGCTGCTCTCCATCTTGATCAGTTTGGCATCGCCAGCCTCTACAATATCGCGGATATCCAGGATAAACTTTTCGGACATGTTTTCCAGGGTTGGAATCACAGTGTCAAAAGGTTCAAAATTGTTCATGATTCCGTTTTGATACTTGGCAAAATACTCGCTGATAGATTTCTCGTAAGTATTAAATTCCACGAACTCATCATTTTTGATCATGATGTCAATGGTAAATTCCCAAGTGTGGGGATGTGTCTCGCCCTCCACACCGTTGATGATGATATAATGATTCGCATTGAGATAAAATTTAAAACGATAGGTACGGTTCAACTGTAATGCCATGAATTACCACTCCTTTTCTTCCGCTTCCGCGCATGCCTCTGTAATGGTCTTTTTGCTTTCCTTAATATCTTCCATGTGGCGGATCTGATCGACCGCTCCCACATTATGGATCACGCGCCACGCCATTTCATAGGTATAGTGACACATGAGGAGAATGATCCCTGTGTCATCTTTCTTAAATCGCAGGATCTCATCATCTAATTTGGTCATAGAATCTGCCAAAAACTGTTTGGTGTCCGCCTCCGTTGCAAAACGCAGCACCGCAAGCACTGCCTGATCCACATTTTTCTCATCCAATTTGCGGGCAAATGCAGGAAGCACTGCCTCCTGATAAAGATTTAATCTCGTATCGTAGGCATCCCTCTCCTTTGCTTCGCGCTCCAAGCGCTCGATGTGCTGGTTCTGGATCTCCAGACGGCTATGCAAAAGATTGTTATCAAGTTCCCGCTTCTTTACCGTCATTTCTGCTCCCATGGCTACCAAAAGCATGAGTACCATAATGATGATGACATAAATATACATACTGATACGTGTTGACAAAAATTCGTTGTTATCTAAGATAACGGTCTCATCGGTCAAAAGACACAGGGTATATTGTGTGTCATTGTAGGAAAAGATCACACCGGATGCCACATAACGGGATCCGTCCATCTTGATCAGTTCATGGGTCACATGGTTCAAGCGCAGGGATTTTACAAATTCATCTGCCGAACTTGTGTCATAAAACTTATCCAGTGAAGTCCCCTGATATTTGTCTGTCTCTGTAACATTTTTGACAAAAAGGATATTCTCCTCTTTTGACAGGGTCCAGTAATGTGTATTTCCACTATCCAGAGTCTCTATAATATCAGAAATGATGCTTTCCTCGGTTCCATTTTCCTGTAAATTAATCTGATCCAGCACCAACTGCACATAGTTATCCTGCTGGGTCGCATAAACATTCATAATTGTAGTCGTATAGCGCTTCATCAGATAATGTCCCATCGCCGACATGGCTGCCACCACGACCAGGGTAAGGATCAGTATATTCCGGAATTTTCTTTCCAGTTTCCTGATATCTGTCTTTTTATTCTGCCATTCTGCTGTCTGTCGCAGTTCTTTCTTTTTCAAAATCCTGCCTCCGTTTATCATCATATCTTACGGTCATTCGTCTTCCATCCCCGGCACATTGACAAATGCACGGAACTTCTGGATGGCTCCCCGAATACCGGATGTATTGCCTAAAAACTCATCTTTAAATGCCTGCTTTTCTTCGGTAAAATTACGTGTTTTCCATGCACTGCTGGTATTGATACTGTTGATGATCCCTGCAAAGCGGATGAAAAATACCAAAAGGTTAAAGAATGGCAAAAGGAACACCACATACCACTGCTTCTTATAATACTTCTGCAATTCCTTAAATGGCTTTAGGAATACCACTGTCGAAAAGAAATAGAAAAATCCCACGACAAAGTAGCCCAAAAACAGGATCGCTACCGAAAACAAAACCATCTCCATGGAGTAATTCATAAACAGCAGGCAGATCAATGCCAGATACCAGATCATACGCGGAAAAGCAAAGGTATGATCGTAGACCAGGGTGCGCACGGTCGGGTCAGAAAACATGCGGTTGACCTTCAATTTGTCCTTTAAGAACATGGAAGAAACTTCCAGACTTCCGCGCTGCCAGCGCTGTCTCTGCGTATATAACTTGTTCATATCATCGATCGGATCAACAAAAAAGATGGCATTCTCACAGATCTGCACCTTTTCTTTTTTATTGTAGCGCATCTGGAAAGTCAGTTCCGTATCTTCACAAATGGTGTCCGTATTATACATATGCGAGTTTAACACGGCCGACTTACGAAAGGCAGAAAAAGCCCCCGATAAGGTATAGACCGAATTTGTCTCGGATGCATAGTTTCGCCCTGCCAAAAATGCCTGCGCATATTCCATGAACTCTGTCTTGCGCAATAACTTTGGAAATACCCAAGGATACTCCTCGATCAAGCGCGGCTCGATCAAAATAGCCCCGGTCATGACCTGGATCTCCGGGTCTGCCTCAAACTTGGCGATCAGATTTTTCAATGCCGACCTTTCCAAAATACCGTCACTGTCAATATTTATGATGTATTTGCCCTTGCTGTTAAAAAGCGCCATGTTCAGCGCCTTGGACTTACCTTGTTCTGCATTGAGCCACTGCATGATCAGTTCCGGATACTTGGACTGACACCGGCAAAATACCTGAAAACTGTTATCCTTGCCCTGATTATTGATCAGATAGACATTGATGCGGTCATTTGGATAATCGCTCTCATAGATCGATCGGATGCAGGCTTCCAGTGTGCCCGCAGAATTATACACAGGGATCATCAGAGTGATCTCAGGATAAAATCCCAAGTTCTGCTCCTCTGACTCCTTTGTTTTTTGTTTGATACGTTTGTGTTTGCGAAATAATATAAAGATGTTACCAATCGCCGGGACCATTTCCATGATAAATGGAATGATGATCCACGCAGCCCAGAAAAGAAAGGAATTTAACACGCTATTTATCGTGGCCATACGCAAATCCTCCCACTTTTTGCCGGATAATCTGTGCCTTGGTAAATACAAAGAAATACAATATTACAGTCAGCGCATAGAACACCAATCTGCCCACAATGGTATGTGCTATATGATAGGCACCGATACCATTGAAATAGATAATGGTACAAATGACGGCAATACGCAGTGCATTGGCAAGGATAATGTAAAAAATGCCAACTACACTTACAATGATACGTTCAAAAATGTTGTATGCCTCAAAAAAGACAAGCAATGCCAGATATGCCATGATCTCCAGAATACCGGAACATTCAAAGTCGATCTGGAGCGTGATGGCTCCGTCGGCGGCATTGACAAATAATACGCCATACTTGAAGAATGCCGTATACATACCTGTGATATCACCAAAAACACCAGCCACTGCAGCAACTACTTCTGCCAGTGGCTGGGTCATAATAGGTCTTACCCATACCATCATGATGATAAAAAGTCCGCAGGCTCCCCAGAAATACTTCCAGGCTTTGAGCTGCGCTTTATGCATCAGATAGTAAATATAAATCCAAACTCCGATTAAAACGAATCCAATGATATTTTTCATGCTAACCTTCCGGTGCGTTTTTTACGATATACCTGTGCGATCACAACAACTGCCAGACACAGGAGAATACCTAAGATCGGTCCTGTAGATGTACCGCCACAGGATATCCACTGCGGTCCGATACGAACATAGTTCACATGGAATGTCTTCATGTCGGACTGCTTGAGATTCCAATGATATGCACCCCATTGATCTGTATTCACAACCTCTACCAAAGTTGGAATATCAATGTAGTATTCCATCTGTGCCCTGCCGGTCTTATCGACATGGATATAGGCTCTGCCATATGTATAAGTCCATGGATCATTGATGTTGCTAGCAGATCCTACATATGCTGTATCAAAAAGATAAAATTCATAATCTCCGGGTCCAAGATTGGTTGCATCCTTCCACTGCTGCACATTGCCATTGGCATCTACGCCACGCAGGGTGAAATACATGGTATTTCTGCTGTTTTGACCGTTTACACTCAAAGTAATGAAATTAAATGCATCGCGGTAGTAAGCACCATAATAATCTACATAGCCAAAGAGAATATCACCGTCCGAATACAAAGCCCCGGAAGCATCTGCCTTGGTATTGTAACCGATGGATGTCTTCTGATAGCCTTCCCAATCAGAAAAATCATAGTCATAGGAAATCTTTTTGAGCGTTCCTGTCGTCGTATCATCTGTATCAATGCTTGGTGACTGGTTGACACAGCCCTGTGTGATATAGATCGGTGTCGTATCCGTCATAATACCGAAATTGAGGGATGTGATCTTGTCATTAAAACCTTGCAGGCTGGATACCGGCACGGCAATCTCATACTCATGATTGCTATAGCGGAAGTCCAACTCACGCAACTCTTTGCCGGATCTGACATAGGCAGCTGCATTGCTGATCATGATATTGGTCTTGGTACCATCACTCAGTTCAATGCAGTAAGTACCATTATTCCATGGGCCTACCTGTGTTGCACAGCCATCCCACCAGTCCTGCTCACGCAAATAGAGGTAAACGTAATCGCCGATCCATACAGCCGCACCTTCCTTCAAGGCGCTTGCCGGGTTCTGCGTTTTTTGCACATTATTCCAATCCGAGAAATTTCCATCGATCGTAATGCCGTTTGCTGTAGTCACTGCCAGGTCAGCATTTGCGTCCTCTGTAGTATCTTCTTCATTCTCATCAATGGCTTCCACGGTCTCCTCTGTGGATGCTTCGGAAGAATTACCATTGCCGTAGCCCGTCTCATCCTTCTGCTTTTCCAGTACAGACGCACCGTCGATCGTTGCAATATCACTGCCGGAAACGGAAACACCGGCATAGGTTAAAGTAAAGTCCTCAGATGGGAACCAGGATCTTGGAATAGCAACTTCAGCGAAGGCAGAATCTACATTGTAATCTGTATTGCCGCCCTCAAAGACCAACTGCGCCCCGGATATATTGTTGTTCCAGCCATCCTTGACAACATAAGATCCACTGCCGTCTGACCAGTCTTGTACAAATTGAATGGTGCTGTAATTGGCATTGTAAAGTTGACTGTCATTGTATGTAAGGCTCACCTTGGTATTGCCGATCGCCTCGCCATATGCCCCGGTCGGATTCTGCGCTGCATATAAATACAGATAACTGCCCGATACACAGGTCTTCCAATCGCTGACAGAGCCATCTGCGGAACCACGGCTGGCGATACTGCCCCAATCCGCGCTATTGCCATCGCATACGACACTGTCCGATGCCAGTACATCCCTTGCCTGATCCGGCAACAGACAGACTGCCGATGCAACAGCCATACTTCCTGCTAATAATAATGAAATTATTTTCTTGCCCTTCATGCACCTCATCCTCTTATCATAAAAAACTACACTAACATCTTTTATAGTAAAACATTATACCCTCTATATGCCCATATTTCAAGAATTCTGCCCTTGAAATATATGTCAATCCTGTGCGTTTTATACTGAATTTATCGGCATTTTCCTCTCAGATTTCAACCATTATCCCAGCTTCTTCCAGGTATTTTTGGAAAGCAGGATCATGATCGGGAAAATTTCCAGTCTGCCCGCCAACATATCAAAGATCAGGATGATCTTTGACAGAATGCTGAAATCATGGTAATTGCAAGTCGGTCCGACGCCATCCAAGCCCGGTCCGATATTGTTAAAGCAGGCAATGACCGATGTCATGGTTGTTGTCAAACTCTTACCATCCAGACAAATCACAAGGAAACTGACGATGGTGATCATCACATAGGCGATCAGATAAGTGTTCAGATTATCCAGCACCTTCTCGCTGACGACCTGACCATTATTTCTTACAACTAAGACCTTTTGCGGATTTAGGGTCTTTTGCAGATTGCGGTGCAGGTTCTTGAACAAAAGCAGGATACGACCGCACTTAAAACCACCGCCGGTACTGCCCGCACTCGCTCCACAGAACATGAGGATAATCAGGATCGCCTTGGAAAAGGTCGGCCAGAGGTCAAAGTCCGTGGTTGCAAAACCGGTCGTCGTGATGATGGTCGCCACCTGGAAAAATACCTGCTGAACAGTCTCTCCCAGACTGTGGAACATAGATCTGGTATTGATGGAGATCAGGACCACGCTGGCAAAAATAAGCCCAAGATACAGTTTCAGTTCTTCGTCCTTTAAGACATCCTTCACCTTGCCTAAAAGGAGCATATAGTAACAGGTAAAATTGACCCCAAAGAGGATCATAAATACCGTACAGACATTCTGGATGTAGACGCTGTAACCTGCCATACTGTCATTTTTTATACCGAATCCACCCGTGCCGGCGGTTCCGTATGCAGTACAGATCGCCTCAAAGGGTGACATACCGCCGAAAAGCAGAAACACAAAACATAAGATCGTCAAGGCCACATACAGGGTATATAAGATCGTCGCTGTCTGGCGCATACGTGGCACCAGTTTGCCGACATTTGGTCCCGGACTTTCTGCTCGAAGCAAATGCATGGTAAAGCCGTTGCCCTTGCCACTGGCAGGAATGACCGCCAGAAGAAAGACCATAACCCCCATACCGCCCAGCCAATGGGTGAAACTACGCCAGTAGAGCATGCCATAGGACATTGCCTCCACATTGGTAAGAATGGATGCTCCCGTTGTGGTAAAGCCGGAAACCGTCTCAAAATATGCATCAATAAATGCCGGGATCTCACCGGAAATAAAAAACGGCATACAGCCAACCAGACTCATGATCGCCCAGCCCAGACCCGCACTGACCAATCCTTCTCTGGCATAAAAACGCATCTCTGCCCTACGACAGAGCATAAACATAAGCAGTCCTACAAGGATCGATCCTATGATCGTTGTTGCAAATGCCGTAATGGAAGTCGCCTCGCCGTGGATCAGACTAATGATCCATGCCGGCACCATAAAGACCGCTTCCGTAATGATCACGAGGGACATGAAACGTCCCACCATCTTATAGTTCATACCAAACCTCGTTACTCTAATTTATATTATGCAAACATATCATTTAATGTGTGAAGAACCACATCGCCGTTCGTTACAACCACTAAGGTATCGCCAACGTCAAAGGTCGATTCTCCATCCGGGATGACCGGCATCTTTCCACGCGTGATACACGCGATCAGCACATTTTTGCGCAACTGCAGTTCCTTTAACGGCTTGCCACAGTTTCTCGTCTTTTCATCCACGCGAAATTCCAAGGCTTCCATCTGTCCCTCTGCAAAAGAATGTACGGATAACGCCGCACCTGTGGTATTTTCCATAGCACGCACATAACGCACGATCTGGTTACAGCACAACTCCTTCGGACAGACAACGCTTCCCAGGTTCAAGATATCCTGGATCATGGAATTCTCGGTATGATCCACCTTGGTAATCACCTGTTCCACGTTACAATTTTGTGCATAAAGCGAAATGATCATGTTCATCTCATCATAACTTGTCATGGTAACCAGAGCGTCACACTGCTCTAAGCCTTCGCTCTCCAAGAATGTCTGATTGCTGGCATCGCCCCAGATCACGGATACGTCCGGCAGATATTTTGCCAGTTCCACGCAACGGTCTCTGTCCTTCTCGATCAAATGTACATCAATACCGGCGCGCGACAACATCTGTGCCAGATAAAAACTGACTTTTCCGCCGCCACACAGGATCACACGTTTTGCCTTATGGGTGATGATGCCAAGATTTTTCAAAAGGCTTGTCAGTTCCTTAGCTGCCGCCGTTACATAGATACGGTCGCCCTCTTTTAAGACGAAATTACCATCCGGTGCACTGACCACGCCGTTTCTTCGCACAGCACACACCAAGACCTTACTCTTTACGATCGAGTTCAGGTCATTCAGTGCAATGTTGCAAAGTTTGGAATTTTCTTTTATCTTCAATTCTACGATCTCTGCTCTGCCACGCGCAAAGGTGTCTCTTCGCAGGAAACCCGGATAATTCAAGAGACGGTCAATCTCAAGTGCAGCCTGTCTCTCCGGATTTACCGTCATAGAAAGCGCAAAAGTATCTCTCATTTTATAGATCTGATCTCCATACTCTGGGTTACGAATACGGGCGATCGTATGAATATCAGGATTCATGCCATGTGCAGTCATGCAACATAAGAGGTTGAACTCATCCTTTCCCGCAACAGCGATCAAAAGATCCGCCTTTCGTATATTTGCCTGCTCTAAGACCTCCATAGAAGCACAGTTTCCCTGTACACTCATAACATCAAAACGGTCAGAACATACTTCCATCACCTGTTGATTATTATCAATCAGCGTAACCTCATAACCTTCTGCCAGCAGTTTTTTGGTCAGCATACAGCCAACTTTTCCGGCACCAGCAATGATAACTTTCACTTTTAACTCCTCCTAGCAAATCAAATTCGCTCATACTCCAATATAGTTGTATATCACTTGTTCCAAAAAGGCAACTGTTTTATCATGTATTCCTCTGTAAATTCTTTAAAAAGTGTATCAAAATCTGTCTCCACCCTTGTTAATGCAATGTCACTGATTTTATGGATTTGTGATATCAAGCTGATCTTTTTAACTGAAAAAAATTAAATACTTATATATGTAACAAAACTCCTGCTATCTCACGTAATTCAGAGACAGCAGGAGTTTTCTTATTTATAAAGTTTTTGCAGGTATTATGATAAAGCAATAACCTGACCTTCCGTAATGCCATTTTCATTGAAAGCATCCACGCGGACAAAGTAATTCTGTGTGGTAACAAGTGCCTTAATCTCTTTCTCGGTCACGCCAAATACCATATAACTATGATATAACTTGTCTGCCTTATGTCCCCAGAGGATGTTGTAACCTACGACATCATCACTAGGACTCTCGATCGTAACTTTCATGTATCTGCGGTCAGCCTCACGTTTTGCTGCAAATGTAGGAGTCTTTGGCGCCTGTCCATTCCCCCTACCAAAGACACGAAGTCCGCTGACGCATGCTTTCTGGTCGTATGGCACTTCGAGAACTGTCAATTTCAGGTAACGTATCTGTAAGCCATCCTCTCTTACCACAAGATCATGTGGCAGGTTTGTTGTAACTTCTGACTTATCCTCAATCATAAAGTAATCTTTGCCATCCACGGATCCTTCCAATGTCCAGCGTGTGATCAGATCGCGCTCCTCAATATAACGCTTTCCGGTCTGATTTCCACGAAGTTCTCCCGGTGTTGGGATTTCGATCTTGTCGTCTGCAAAGTTGACCTGGATCGCATGTACGTCCATAGTCTCGCCCAGGTCTACTTGTACCCATTCACCCGGCTTTTCGCTTGCAGCACGCCACCATGTACGGACATTTTCCTCTGTAACCTTATCCGCACCTTTTCCTTCTTCTGCAGAAGATGCGGTCGCGTTCTTTCCATAACTTAAGAGCATCCACTCCGGATTCTTCCATGGGTCCTGCTTATCACCGCTGACAGCCTGTGGCCAGTCACCATATCTCTGATTACAGAATAATTCGCCGTCTGCATCAAAGCCCGCCGGCCATACACCGACACGACGTTCAAAATTATGATTGATGCTGATACGCATGGTAGAAGTATGCCAAAGGTTATCCTTCTGATCGCGCATGGTAGAACCGTGTCCTGCTCCCGGAATAAATCCGCCTGGCTTGTAAGAATATGGGTTGTTCTCGGCAAGTTTAAATGGTCCAAGCGGTGAATCAGATACATAGACACCATCCGCATATACGTTAAACTGCGCTCCCGGACAAGCATACTGGAGATAATATTTGCCATCATGCTTATCCATCCAGGCACCCTCGATGTATGGGCGACCGCTGACATAACCCTTTAACATAATAGCCATGCCCTGCATCTGCGGTGGCAGATTATCCGGATCCATTCCTTGCATCTGCATGAATCCACGATATTTTGCTTCCAAAGCATCGTCTTCCAAAGGCAGGTCGCAATGGTCTTCTCCACAGACTTCATAACCATTTTCACTCCAATTACCATGCACAAGTTCGATTCGCTCCGTCTTTGGCTGCATGGTCTCAGGATCCATCTCAACACCCCAGATTGGTGTCATATTGGCACATCCCCAGTAGAAATATACTTTTCCGTCATCATCTACAAAAAGGTTTGGATCCCAGAAATCAAACGTTCCTTTGATTTCCTCATAAGGACCTTCCTCAATATTCTTTGTACGATAAAAATTGCAAGGTTCTCCTCTTTTGGATGCTGAAAAATATACATAATCCCCGATGACTCTGACATCTGGTGCATAATCATAAAATGGCAGATTATCCGGCAGACGCTTAGCCTCCCAATTTGCCATATCTTCAGATACCCAGACACCCAGTGTCATAGATGCAAAGATATAATACTTTCCTTTAAAATAAATCATAGATGGATCTGCCGCTTCACGCGATACTTCGATCGCACCCTCACCCAATCCCGGCATAACCTGCTGGTTGAACTGGTAACGGTAATCCACATTTAACGGATTACAAAAATACTTCATATTCCTTTTCCTCCTTCTTATATGCACATTCCAGCGCGAAATTATCTATTCTTATTTTGTATCATAAGGCAGCCTTTCTTTTTTCGATATCAAAATTTTGCTTTTTTTACAAATTTTTATATATCTTTTTGCATCTGATCTTTCTTGGCAAAAAACTGATACAAAAAAATCAACTACTTTACATGGTAATGCAGGTATCTTTTGCTATAATAAATCTAACTTGGCAGAATACTGCCAAAAACCGATTTGACAGGAGGTATTTACTTTGGAAAAACATGTATGGGGACAGACACCCGATGGAGAAGATGTTGTAGTTTACGAACTGACCGGAACCAATGGCATGCGGGCAAGCGTGATGAATTACGGTGCCAATCTTTTGACACTCTTTGTTCCTGATAAAAATAGGGATTGCAAGGACATTGTACTTGGCTATGAACATTTAGAAGACTATTTTACCAACGATGCTTTCTTTGGATGCAGCGTCGTTCCATGCGGCAACCGCATCGGTGATGCCAAATTTACCTTGAATGGCAAGACCTACGAACTGGATAAAAATGACGGTGTCAACAATTTACATAGCGGCTTCCATCCTCTTTGTCGCCGTATCTGGGATGTCGATGCCGTATCCGAAAACAGCATCACTTTTTCTTATAAGAAGAAGGATATGGATATGGGATTTCCGGGAAACGCAACCTATACCGTGACTTATACACTGACAGAAGATAGGGAACTGCGTCTGGACTACACCGGACTTTCTGATGCAGACACAATCTTCAATCCTACCAACCACTCTTACTTTAACCTTGCCGGACACGATGCCGGACTTTCCGCTATGGAGCAGAAGATCTGGATCAACGCCAGCCGTTTTACCCAGACAGACGACGCTTCTATCCCAGACGGCGTACTTCTCGATGTTGCAGGCACACCAATGGACTTTACAACACCTAAGCCTATGGCACCGGAGATGGATGATGCTTACGAGCAGCTTGCATGGGCAGGCGGATACGATCACAACTTCGTACTCGACAAACCATTGGGTCAAATGGGAATTGCTGCTTCCTTCTATGATCCGGCATCCGGTCGCAAGATGGAAGTCTACACAGATCTGCCGGGCATGCAGTTATATGGCGGCAATTATATCAATGAGGGACTAGTCGGCAAGGGCGGCTGTACTTATGGCAAACGCTATGGCGTAGCCTTTGAGACACAGTATTTCCCAAATGCCATCAACATCCCATCTTTCCCGCAGCCGCTAGAAAAGGCAGGAGAGACGGTCAAGACTTCTACCGTTTACAAATTTACGACAGTATAATTATCTAAAAATCCCCGGGACGACTCGATAATCAGACTTCTGACTATCATGCATCCCGGGGATTTTTCTTTTTACACGATTAATTTTTCAGATATTTTCGCATGGCTGCCCCCTGCGCATACTTAGAAAGCGGTGCACGATAGACCAGTTTTGCGATCAGATATTCCAGTCCCACACCAACCAGCGCACTTACATAGGCAAAGAGGATGACTAGCCCGGGAGATGCCGGAACAAAAGACAAGACAAAACTGCTCTCCCCTACAGATTGATAGCCCATAACATAGGATATCGGCCAGATGATCGCGAATAACAATATGATCGATAAAGCATAATACTTATACACCAAAGCCGTGTAGAGATGCACTATAATCATGATCAGACATAAGATGACAAAAGCACTTAAGATAACTCTTGCATGGTCCGGATATACCTTTACCTCCACACTCTTCAAGACAACCAGAATACTCATGGATACCAGGGTGGTCACAAGGTCGCCGAGACACGCCAGTGAAGTCTGGATCTGCTTTCCACGTGGGCTTGCCGCAACCAGCCCCGACATACAGGTGCTATAGAGGGTCTGCGTCACAAAAAGCGGTGTCATCATCATAAAAAACATGCCCAGCCAATAGGTTCCATGCGAAACTACTTCCATGACAAGACCGATCACATACATGATGAGCATGCTGACCAGTTGTGTTTTCCTCTGAAAACCATATTTTTGAAGTTCATATATATATTTAATCTTCTCGATCATAATAACTCCTTTCCATCCTTCTAACTGCCAATCTGGCTTCTAGGATCGTTGCAATAATCGCCAGCAGCAGGCTACGCCCCATTGCAGGATCAGATTACCCTCATAAAGACAAAAGACAAGGATAACCGCCAGAACCGGTGCCAGATAAGAAAACAGCAAGTTGCTGACATAGCCTGCAAAAAACCGGCTTCCTATGATGACAAAAGTCGCAACGGCTCCCATGATCACGCCCGATGCCACCGAACGCATACAAATGCCTGCCAGGATACCAAAGTAGAGACACCTGCGAACGCCGTCTACGATCAGCATCTGCCCATACAATTTCATGCCGTTTGTCGATGCCTTCACTAACTCAATCCCGCGAAATTCTTTGCCATATATACCGCTAAAGTTCCAGCCATCTGTAAAGACTTCCAGCAAGATATATCCGATAAGTATACCAAAACCGATCACACTAAACTCCGGATCAGAGCCATCAGATACAGATAATACCGGAATCCTGCTGGTAAAGATAACAACAAGTGGGATGAGCAAAAGCGCTGTGATCTTGTATATGAGTGTTGTATTATTCCAATACATTTTTATCGCTTTCATCATAAGCCCCCTTACTGTAGATGCACCTTGCTGGATTTTTTCATGATCGCCACACTGATCTGGGACAAGGTCGGTGTCTGAACGGTAACATCTAATCCTGCCAGTTTATCCATATCCTCTGCCAGACAAATACCTTCGTAGCCGTAATTATTTTTTGTCATGCTGTACATAAATTTCTCTGCCGTACAGACATCTTTCAATTCGCCTTTGACATAGACATATTTTTCTTTTAAGTCTTCCACAAAGCCTTTTTCCACCACCTGTCCATGCTCTACAATCACCGCATAATCTGTTACGTTTTCCATATCTGCAATATTGTGTGTGGAAAAAAGAACCGTCTTTTCTCCAGCACCTTCCTCCAAATAGCCACGGATCATATCACATAAAACATCACGCATCAAAGGATCCAGCGGGGATGCCGGTTCGTCCAGAATCAGCATCTGTGTCTCTCTGGCAAAAACACCAGAAAGCATGAGTTTCATGCGGTTTCCATCTGATAAGTCATTGACCTTTTTTCCTTTGCCCTTGTTATCTTTCGTTGCAACCTGCAACTGTTGGATGTAGTTTTCAAATTTGTTGCAGTCAAAATTCTGATAAAGCAGGTCGGTGATCTCCTCTACCTGTTTGACCGTCCACTGCGGAAGATAATAATTGTTTGGTCCAACGTAGCCGATCATCTCCTTGACAGGGCAATCGGCATTTTCACGCTCCTTATCATCCCACTGTCCGAAAAACTCCATGTTGCCCTTATAATCGAGCCGCACACCTGCCAATGCATTTAAAAGTGTTGTCTTACCGGCGCCGTTCTCTCCGATCAGGGCTGTCGCAAAGCCCTGCGGGATCTTTAAGCACGGCACATCCAGTGTAAAGCCCTTAAACTTTTTGCTGAAATTATTTATTGAAACTGCTGTTTTTACCTCTTCCATTGCCTCTCTCCTATTCCTGCATATTCCATAGCAAATCAAATGTCTTCATTACTTCGTCTCTGGAAATCCCTGCCATCCGCGCAGCCTTGATCGCGTCCGTAAGACTGTCCTCGATCCTGCGCATGTGCTGTTCCTGCAGCATCTGTGAATCCTGTGCGTTGACACAGAAGCCTTTGCCCTGAATGGCGGTCACCAGCCCCTCCTCTTCGAGGAGTTCATATGCCTTCATCGTTGTAATGACACTGATCTTTAGTTCTTTTGCCAGACCGCGGATCGATGGCAGGTACTCCCCCTGCTGCATCTTTCCCGAAAGAATGTCACTGCGGAAAGCATCTGCGATCTGTTGATAAATCGGTATTCCCGAATTTTGTATCAATTTCATAGACATCACCTACCTGTTTTTTAACTGTTATATAACTGTTTATATGTTATATATACAGTATATGCAGTTATATGTCAAGGGTTTATGGAAAATTTCTTCTTTCAACGACAAAACAGACTGTGCGAGATCTTTTCAATCTACACACAGTCTGTTCTCTAGTGGAAGTTTCCTACTTGCGTTTTATGTAATATTTCTTGGCAAATGCCAGAGGTATCAAGGTCAGAAGCACCAGCACAGCTCCTACGATGAGCAGGGTATGGGTCGGCAGATACTCCGTAAATCCATAGGAATCTACGAACTTTCCGCTGCGCATGATAATCGGATTGGAGATCATCGGTGCAACGATCATCGGGATTAGGACAAAGAATACGATACGAATGCCCTCAAATTGACCTCTGGCATCCTCCGGATACAACTGTTTGCCCCAGACGGTAATCGCCTGTAAAAAGAGCATATAACCAAGTCCCAAAACAAAGATACCTAAGAGAAGAACCGGATTCCAAAGCGTCTGCGTATTTACATTTTCCGGTCGTACCAAAAGCCCCAACATACCAACGCCAATGCAATTTAAAAAGACTGCTACCTGACACAAGCCCGGAATTTTTCCCTGATTGATGATCTTCGTTGACGGGATAACGGCTAACATGGCAAGCACCAGTCCGATACCTTCCATATAGCCCATCATATCGGCAGTAAATCCAAGATAATAAATCATATAATTTCCCAGATGGGTAAAATACATGTTAAAAGCGATAAAATAGACCGCCAGTGACCAGTTTACCCAGACCAGTTCTTTTAACTTTACATACTCTTTTACATTAAAGATGGAAAAGAACTGCTGTCCGAAACTGCCACGTTTACTCTCTTTGAGTCCCGGTGCATCTTTCATGGCAAAGAGACAATAAATGCCAAACAGGATCACAAGGATCCCCATAACAAGAAAGAGCCGCATATAATTGTCATCTGCACCGACAAGCATACCCCCGAGCACTGTTCCCGCGATCGTTCCTATGACCGGCTGCGTTGCAAGCGCTCCGCCTAATTGCCCTCTGTTATCATCATTCATGTGATCGTTGATCCAGGTATTGAATCCGACATCATTTCCCATGGATCCAAAGAAACTCATGATTGCATCCGCGATCACGACAGCCGTTCCTGCCACGATAAGGACGCTTCCCGTGCTATTTCCACTGCCATCCGTCATGTACTGGGTCAGTCCAAACACAATGGTAAAAATCCCCCACAAAATATAGCCCAGAGCGATAAAGATCTTTCGCTTTCCCTTACGATCCGACACACATCCAAACAAAAATGTCGATATGGTCGTTGCGATCGCCGATATGGCGACCATCCACGAAATGATTGTCGGGTCTTTCGCGATCTTTGCATAGACAAAGGTGTTGAACCATTGATTTTCCATGTTCCAACAGATCTGTCCTGCAATTCCCAGCCCCCAGACTAAAAACCAAAATTTTGCCCCCTGTTTCTTTTCTTTCATGCCTTCCCCTTTCCGATGTCTTTTACACCTCAAAGTCCATGCAAGAACGCGTCGCCGTGTATGGACGCACCTTGCCGTCTGCAACTGCTACATGCGCCGGATGCACACTATACCCCTGCAATGCCTCCGCGCTTTCAAATGTCGTATCCAACATGATATCCACATTAGAACTTGGCAGACTCTCTGTCTGCACATGAATCTCAAGCAAGCCCGGGATCTGCCCCGCCAGACCTTTCAAGCCTTCCTTGATCCCTGCCTTGATCTGCTGCTTTTCTTCCTCTGAAAACTCTTCCTTCAGTGTCCACAAAATCACATGTTTTACCATTTTCCCTCACCTTTCTTTTTATCATTTTCTTTATCATTTTTAACTAAAATATATTTCATGTGCCAAAAGATAGCAAGCGTTTCACACTACTTTTTCTATCGTAACTCCTGCTCATGAAATAGTGCATCTACAGCTGCCTGATACGCAACCAGCCGCTCCGATTTTTTGATCTTTTTCAGGTATTTATCCGCATTCGTAAAACAATCCCCAAGATAAAACCACAATTCTTTCATACGGAATAATACATTGCGATCACCCGACATGATCTGTATATAACCTTCTAAGATCTCTTGATGAAAGGCATAGAGGCGGTCTTTTTTCTCCTGCATATGGTCGTGCGCCGCATCATCCGCCGTTTTCCTCCCTACATCATCCGCCGTCTTACTCATTTCGATCAAAAAAGGATTACACAAAAGTCCCCGTCCCAGCATGACGCGATCCAAGTCCGGGAAACGCTCCTTCCTATCTTGTAAATCCTCTGCCGAGCAGATGTCCCCATTATAGCAAAGCCTGTGCCCGCTCTCTTCCATCGCATAAGAAAAGGCATCGAGCCGCGGCTTTCCCTTATAAAAATCCCTGCGCACTCTGGGATGGATGATGAGTTCCTCCAATGGGTATTTCTCATAGACTGCCAGAATATCCTTCCACTCCTCCTCATCTTCCATGCCGATCCGCGTCTTGACCGAGATCCTGCCATCATAACCCGCAAAAATCTCATATAAAAAACGATCCAAGGTCTCCGGGTCTTCTAAAAGACCCGCGCCTCGTCCTTTGGCAACGACTGTCCCCGACGGACATCCCACATTGAGATTTACCGTGTCGTATCCATATTGTGTGAGTTCTCCAGCGACAGCAAGAAAATGCTCACTTCGATTTGTCAAAATCTGCGGTATCACACACTTGCCCTCGTTATTCTCCGGCAAAATATCTCTACGTTCGCCACTACTCATCTTTTTATTTGCAAGAAAAGGGGTAAAATATCGATCCATCGGATAAAAAAACTTGTGATAGGCATTACGATACACATAACCCGTCAGTCCTTCCATGGGTGCCATATAATATTTCATGTTTCCTCCCAAAATCTTAGGACAACAACATCCTAGTCTTATCATCTTTGTTCATATTATTATACACAATGTGCAGATAATTTTGCTCCCAAATTTATCTTCTGTGCTATAATTTTTCTATTGCATAATCATACTACGAAAGAAACACTATAATTAAAACAAAATAAGATATGAGGTATTTTTATTATGAAACTAGAACATGTAAATGAAGAGCGTTTTGCCAAAAACCTAAGTCGCGCTATCCAGATAGCTACCATTTCCCACGAAGACGAAGCAGACACGGATTGGACCAAATTCAAAGAATTTCATGACTTCCTAAAAGAAGCATACCCAAAGACCTTCTCTACCTTAGATGTCGAAGAAGTCGGTCGTGCCGGACTGATCCTGCACTGGAAAGGCAGCGATGACACTTTGGATCCCATCGGATTTTTAGCACACCAGGATGTTGTTCCGGTTGCACCAGGAACAGAGGACGACTGGACAAACCCACCATTTTCCGGCGCTAATGATGGAACCTTTATCTGGGGCAGAGGCGCACTCGATATGAAAAGTCACCTGCTTTGCATTATAGAAGGTATTGAAACATTGCTTGAGGAAGGCTATACAACAACACGTGATGTCTATGTCTGCCTGGATTACAACGAAGAAATTGTAGCGGGAAAAGACAACGGTGCAAAAAAGATTGCCACCCTCTTAAACGAGCGCGGCATTCATTTTGACAGTATTTTAGATGAAGGTGGCGGTTCTACGGATGTTCACGCGAAAAACATTTTAGATGCACATATCACCATGGTTGGCATTGCCGAAAAAGGATATGCAGATTACGAAATCACCGTAAAAGGATTAGGTGGTCACTCATCCTTTCCACCAAAGCATACCGCACTCGGGCAATTATCGGAGCTGATTACCAAGATTGAAAACCACCCATTTGAGGCACATTTCACAACACCGGTGCTCGCTATGTTTTCTACCATCGGAAATCATATGTCATCTCCGCTTGGTGGGCTACTCAAACACCCTGGCGTATTAAAGCCTGTGCTTAAAAATGTTATGGGTAAAAATCCATTTACCGCAGCAATGGTTCGTACATCCACCGCAGTGACAATGGCATCCGCTTCCCCTGCACCAAACGTATTGCCGGAGGCTGCAACATGCGTGATTAATTTCCGCCTTTTACAGGGAGATACGCTTGCTTCCGTCAAAAAACATCTGGAAGTTCTGGCCAGAGATTATGATGCAACCATCACACTGTTAAAAGGCAAGGAGGCAAGTGCCGTATCTCCAACAGATACCAGATCCTTTCACACAATTGAAGATATTTTCGCAGATGGAAACGAAACTTCTTTTACGACACCTTACCTGTTAACAGCTTGCACCGATTCTTATCATTATGAGTGTATTTGTGAAAATCTTTATCGTTTTTCACCATTTTCTTTGCCATCAGAATTGATGCATACACCACACTCTACCAATGAGCGCTTTCCTGTGGATCAGATTACCCCAGGTGTTTCTTTCTTTATGCAGTACATTCGCCACATGAATGTGTAACACCAGATAATTCTTCTTCTATACGAAGCAGACGATTATACTTTGCTACGCGTTCACTTCTACTTGGCGCACCTGTCTTTATCTGACCGGTATTCATGGCTACCGCCAGATCAGCGATTGTCGTATCCTCCGTCTCACCGGAGCGATGCGATGCGATTGCTGTATAACCTGCTTCCTGCGCCAGACGAATGGCATCTAACGTTTCTGAAACTGTCCCAATCTGATTTAGTTTAATGAGAATCGAATTTCCACAACCCTGTGCAATTCCTCTTTGCAGGCGATTTGTATTTGTCACAAACAAATCATCTCCCACCAGTTGTACCTGGTCTCCCAACTCCATGGTGAGTTTCTGCCACCCCTGCCAATCTTCCTCATCCAAGGGATCTTCAATGGATGCAATCGGATATTTTTTTACCAGACAAATCCAATGTTTGATCAACTCATCTGTTGTATAATCAACACCTGTCTTTGGTAAATGATATAACATCTGTCCACTGCTAGTTGCCATCGTATCCTCATGAAAACAGTCTGCCGTACATTTCCATTCCGATGATGCCGCATCCAACGCTATCATAAAATGCTTTTCCATCGTATAGCCCGCGCGTTCTACTGCTTCTATAATCATTGCAATTGCTTCTTCATCCGATGATAACTCCGGCGCAAAACCACCTTCGTCTCCAACCGATGTCGTCAGGCCCTTTTCATGCAAAAGAGACGCTAACGCATGAAATACTTCTGCACACCAGCGCAATCCTTCCCGAAAGCAAGATGCCCCCACCGGCATGATCATAAATTCCTGTACATCTAAACCAGAGGTTGCTGCATGAACGCCTCCATTGATAATATTCATCATAGGAACCGGCATTCGCCTTCCGGAAACACCACCTAAAAATCGATACAATGGAATATCAAGAGACGTTGCTGCTGCACGACAGCAGGCAATGGATGTTGCCAAAATCGCATTTGCTCCAAAATGTGATTTGTCATCCGTGCCGTCTGCCTGCATCATAGCACGATCAATCGCATAAATATCAGATGCGTCCATCCCCTTTAAGGCTTTATTGATTTCATCGTTGACATGCCCTGCTGCCTGTAAAACACCTTTTCCACCATATCGCTTTTCATCACCATCCCGCAGTTCTAATGCTTCAAATTCTCCGGTGGACGCGCCACTCGGTGCTGCCCCACGTGCTACCGTTCCGTCCATAAGATGCACTTCCGCCTCTACGGTCGGATTTCCTCTGGAATCTAAGATTTCCCTTCCTACCACTTTTTCAATTTCTAAATAATCCATATCGTTCCTCTTCTTTCCTCATTTTTTATGGATTATTTTTCCACAAATTTATTGTTTTTATACAGCGATAAAATAAACTCGTTTCCCCGCCTCCACAACAAAAAGCGGCTGCAAATGGCTTTGAGGAATCCCCTCACATCAAGCCATCTGTAGCCGCTTTTAATATCCCTATTTTATATTTTATAAAAATGCCTTAACCTTCTTGTAGATACCTGCTGCATCCAGTTCATACTTCTCAAGGAGTTTTAACGCTGGACCAGACTCGCCAAAGCGATCTTCTACACCAATACGAAGTAATTTAGCAGGCTGCTTTTCTGCAAGTACTTCTGCAACTGCACTTCCAAGACCACCAATGATTGAATGCTCTTCTACCGTAACAACCTTGCCTGTCTTTGCTGCAGAACGTACAACTAAATCTACGTCAAGTGGCTTAATGGTATGCATATTGATTACTTCAACACTGATACCCTCTGCTTCTAATTTCTCTGCTGCTGCAAGAGACTCTGCTACTTCAAGACCGGTTGCGATTAATGTAAGGTCTGTACCTTCTTTTAACACAACACCCTTACCGATTTCAAATTTGTAATCGTCTCTGTCATTGATGACCGGCACTGCCAAACGTCCAAAGCGAAGATATACCGGACCTTCCATTTCATAAGCTGCCTTGACTGCTGCCTTTGCCTCAATATCATCGGATGGATTGATGATGGTCATACCCGGAATGGTACGCATTAAAGCGATATCCTCGTTACACTGGTGGGTTGCGCCATCTTCTCCAACGGAGATACCGGCGTGTGTTGCACCGATCTTTACATTCAGGTGTGGGTATCCAACAGAGTTGCGGATCTGCTCAAAAGTACGTCCTGCTGCAAACATAGCAAAACTAGAGCAGAATGGCACCTTGCCTGTGCTGGCAAGACCTGCTGCAATACCGATCATATTTGCTTCCGCGATACCACAATCAATGTGGCGTTCCGGGAATTCTTTCTTAAAAATACCTGTCTTCGTAGCGGCTGCAAGGTCTGCATCCAGAACTACCAGATTCTCATGTTCTCTACCAAGACTTGCTAGCGCATTACCATAACTATCTCTTGTCGCGATCTTCTTTACTTCTGACATAATGCTTCCTCCGCCTTCTTTAATTCTTCCACTGCAATCGCATACTCCTCGTCATTTGGAGCCTTTCCATGCCAGCCTACGGCATTCTCCATATAAGAAACGCCCTTGCCCTTGACTGTCTTCATAACGATTGCTGTTGGCATACCTTTTGTCTCTCTTGCTTCCGCAAATGCTGCACGAAGTTGGTCAAAATCATTGCCATCCTCGACTGCAATCACATGAAAATTGAATGCTGCAAACTTGTCTGTGATCGGATATGGCGAATTGACTTCCTCAATCGTTCCGTCGATCTGCAGGTTATTGTTATCTACAATGACACAAAGGTTGTCCAGGTGATGTGATCCGGCAAACATGGATGCCTCCCATACCTGTCCTTCCTGAATCTCGCCATCACCCAGAAGCGTGTACACACGATAATCCTCATTTGAAAGTTTTGCGGAAAGTGCCATACCTACAGCAACAGAAATTCCCTGTCCGAGTGATCCGCTGGAAGCGTCAACTCCCGGCGTGTGCTGAATACATGGGTGTCCCTGTAAATGGGATCCGATATGGCGCAGTGTCAGAAGGTCTTCTACTGGGAAATATCCTCTGTTCGCAAGTGCGGCATAAAGCCAGGTGCGGTGTGTCCCTTAGATAAAACGAAACGATCACGATCCGGCTTCTTTGGATCCTTTGGGTCGATGTTCATCTCTTCAAAGTACAGATACGTAAATACTTCTGCTGCAGATAAAGATCCGCCCGGATGTCCTGCTTTTGCAGCATGCACACCATCAATGATGCCCTTGCGGACTTTCACTGCTTCTTTTTGTAATTCAAGATTTGTCATTGCAATTATCCTCTCTATTTTTTGATATGCCGCAGTCTCCCACGGCAGTTAATAAAGTTCTCATACCAAAAAGGTCATAGAAAAACCTTACAGATAAAATTTTACTATGACCCCATTTTATTATCAATAGCAGAATTTATACAATTTTACGCAAATTTTTGAGTTTTCATGGGAGATACGCTCACTATGCCAGCCTGCACTCCTCATCCAGTGTCACTAAGATAATATTCTTGATCGTGGAGGCAACTGTCTCTACATTCTCATGGAAACGATCCTTGGCACAGACCACGTAAAAGGCATCCCCCTCACGATGCATCTGCTTAGTCTTTTCAATCATTGACTTAACTTCCGCAACCTCGATCTCGCGCTGTTCGTAGAAACACAGGGTAAAAATCGTCGCACTCTTGCCCTCGGTCTTACCCAGCGATACCACGTCAAATCCATCTGTTGTGCCTGCCTCATCATCATTGGTCCACCAGTTACCGGAACGCTCGATCGTAAACGGCATCTGCCCTCTGCGGCTGCGTTCTTCCAGATGTTCTCTGCTCATAGCAATGAATACCTGCTGCATAAAATTGTCAAGATCCGGCACAATATATGTATTCCACAAAAGATCCCACTCTCCCGCTACATAAAGATCCATATGCGGCACGATAAAGCGATACCAAAATACCGTGTTGCTATTGACGATAGAATAGCGCGTTTTTTTGCGATTGGTCTCCTCCGTGATCGCCGTCTGCTTTGTGACAACACCGATCGACATCAGCGCATTCAGATAAGGAACAACAACATCCTTTGGCTTGCCAACCTCAGCGGATAACTGATTGACACGGTTCATGCCCTGCGCCATCGCCGATAAAATGCAATTATAATAGGACAACTCCCTGAGTTCCATCCCCATGACCTGTTCCGGCAGAAGTGCCGCCTGTCCCGGATTTCCGGCGAAGATTACCTCAGCCGCATCCTTTACGGACTTTCCCTGCATACGCAGGATCTGCGCCGGGATACCACCGCTGATACCATAGTAAAGTGCAGATCTTCCCCTGCTGCCTCCGGGAAAAATTGCTTTGTCTCCAGAAAATCCATCCCTGTCAGATGCAGATGCAGATCGATCGTATCTTTCCATCTGGCTTTCTTTCCATAGAGATATTTCTCCATCAAAAGGAAGGCATCTCCGCAAAGGATAAGCTTGATCGGAAGATCCCGCCAAACTCTCGTCACATAGGAAAACAAGATTTCATCAAAATCGGCATCCGCCTTAACAAAATTCGGATATTGATCGATCACGAGCAAAAGTTTTTCCTGCTTTGCTATTTCTGTGATCGCATCTAAGAGGTTTTCTAATGATGCCTCACTTCTTTTTCCAGTATCCTCTCCCGCTGCCACGCCTGCTATATCTGCCTTTGCCAATACCTGCGTAAACATGGAAAGTTCCTGCTTTCCTGTTGTCTCATAAGCATGAAAATAGATTGCCTTTTTCCCATCTGCAAAATGACGCAAAAGTGTCGTCTTACCCATACCAAGCGCACCACTCACACAGGCAAGGGCTTCTTTATCTCCTTCATAAAATGCGTTTAACGCTTCCAGTTCTTTCTTTCGTCCAATAAACATCTGTCTGCTTTCGTCTCCCCGAAATTCTTCTATAAGTAATAAAACCTGCGCTTCTGTCTATAATCTGTCAAGAAGCGACAGGTTTTATTGTAATACGTTTCAACTAAACTTTCAATGCATTTGAAGCAAATAAAAAAACTAGTAGTTTACGCCATCTTTCACCTACAAGATATGGTGGGCGACAGATCGCTCCATGCTAATACTTCATCGTCACTTGCCGTCACATGCCTTTCCTTCACTAAGACTTCCTTGCCATCAAAGGCAAATGCTATTTCATAAATATTATTTCTCGCAATACCGGAAGCAATCAAATCTGACGCATAATTTTTTTCTTCCATCTGCTGCAAGGCGCATTCTGCTTTCCTATGAAAAAGAGACTGGCGTCTGCCAGTCTCTTTCCGGGTTGGGCTGTTATATATTTCAAATAATATAACCTGATTTAATTACTGAATGTCCTCGTCTCTGAGTCCATTAGATCCGTCTGCATGCTCGAATGCTGCAAGTTCCGGATGCTCTCTCTTTTCTTCTGTATAGTTCTCGTAAGAAGGCTTCTTGTGCTTCTGCTCTGCCCAGATACGATCTGCAACAGGTCCCCACTCTTCTGCATAGTGATCGCACTTAGAGCAAAGATGCTCAACGGTCTCCTCTGCCTCAGCGTTTGTTCCCTTAGCACCGGTCTTGTTTACCATTTCTCTTAAGAGTTTTGGATTCTCAAGCATTGGGCATGGACGCAGATGGTTTCTGTTAAATGGCTGTCCTTCATGATATGCCTTGAAAAGTGGGCTCTGTAACATCTCAAGGATTGACTTGTCATGGATGTTAGAGTCTGAGAAGTGGATAAATACGCAAGGCTCTGCATCACCCTGTGCATTGATGTGGAAGTAGTTACGTCCACCAGCGATACATCCACCAACAAATTCTCCATCATTCTGGAAGTCCATTGGGAAGAATCCGATATCATTGTCACCGGTACGAACCCAACGAATCTTTTTGATGATCTCTTCACGCTGCTCTAAAGTAGGCATCAATTCCGGTGCTGCATTCTGTCCTACAGGCATGTAATGGAAGTAGAATCCGAAACGAGCACCCTTGTCAGCGATGAAACGTAAGAACTTCTCATCGGTAACTGCCTCAACGTTGTCTCTGGTGTAGCAGATAGAAGTACCGAATACGATACCGTATTCTTTCAAAAGATCCATTGCCTTCATAACTGCTGCATAATGTCCTTCACCACGACGACCATCGTTTGTCTCTGGTGTTCCTTCGATAGAAAGAAGGAATGTAATATTTCCAAGTTCTACGATCTTCTTACATAACTCTTCATCGATCAATGTAGAGTTAGAGAAAAGACCAAACATACAATCGTTATGCTTCTCAGCAAGTTTTAAAATATCAGCCTTACGAACAGTAGGTTCTCCACCTGTCATAAAGTAAAGATAAGTTCCAAGTTCCTTACCCTGTGTAACGATCTTATCCATGTCTTCGTATGACATGTTGTTCTTATGACCATATGTACCAGACCAGCATCCTACACAGTGGAGGTTACATGCGTCTGTCGGATCAAACAAGATCAGCCAAGGAATGTTACAGTTGTACTTCTCACGGTTTGCTCTGATCGTCTTTGTTCCACGGAAAAATGCTTCATATCCTAAATTCAGAAGGAATTTCTTAGCATAGTTCGGGTTTGTCTCATCCAGAACACGGTTCACAAATTTTACCCATCTGTTCTCCGGATTCTTTACATACTCTCTAACCTTATCCAGTGTTGCCTTATCTGTGCCCTCTCCCCAGAAAGCCTCTGCCTTGTCAATAAGATTAAGGAATGTTTCCTGTCTTTTTGCGATATCATCTGTCTTTGTCAACTTACCAACGATACCATTGACCATTATCTCAAAAGCTTTTCTTTCTGCTTTGTGCTGTGCGTTTTCAACTAATGAAGCCATGCTAATTTCCTCCCTCTTTTTCTTCTTTGTCTTTTACCTTTGCTAGTATAAGAAATAACGTGGTTTTTTGACATATACAATAGATTTTCTGTGTATGGTCGCATTATACATTTTCGCGAATTTGTATATCTGACTTGACAAAATCTATACTTTGTTTGCCACATTTTGTTTGTTCAAGTATAATTAAAATATAAATCTAAGTGCTCATAACAGCGGAAAGGAGCGCATATTATGCCAGGATTCGCCTCACATTACCTTTTTGGACAACAGTCACTTTCACATCTTAAAGAAGATCAGGAATATCATATCCTGTCCTTACATCCACATGCCTATAATCTGGGCTTGCAGGGACCTGACATCTTCTATTATTACCTGCCGGCATGGCTGCTTTATGACCACAATGCCGCCAGCCTGATTCACGAAAATTCTTCATTGCAATTTTTTATTGCTATGATCGATGCCCGGAATAAATTGTCCTCGCATAGCGAACGCATCATTGCGGACGCTTACATCTGCGGATTTTTGGGTCACTATACGCTCGACACCTACTGTCATCCATACATCTTTGACCGGACACACCATTTACAAAATAAAGACCGCAATGGTGGACTTTATGATTTTGGTCGTCATGTCTTTTTAGAGACCAGCATCGATCAGGAAATGATCTCACATTTTCTGCATTGCCAGCCGACAGATTTTCGTCCGGGAGATACCATTGCCCTTTCTACTAAGGAAAGCCGTGTGATTGCCAGGGTCTTATCTTTTGCCCTTGCAAATGTATTTCCGGATGCGGTCATGCCAAAATGGCAGATCCGCGGTGCCTTTCGCGCCATGAAGACGGAATCCCGTCTGATGCATGACTCGACCGGCATCAAGAAAAGGCTTGTCCGCCGTTTGGAAGCCATTTTTTTAAAGGTTCCTGTTATTTCACCTATGATCCCAAGTGACACGATCTACGCCTACAAGGATCCTTGCAATTTCCGCCACAAAACATGGCACAACCCTTGGAATCCTGACCAAAAGCGTACCGAAAGTCTTTATGACCTGTTTGATCTGGCGGCTCCGGTTTTTGCAGACCGCATACATGCTTACTTTGGTGCTGTCTGTGAGCGCGCCGATGTCTCCATGGAAGATATTTACCACGCCAGAAATACCTTCATGGAAGAACACGGCGATTTATCTTATAATACAGGACTTCCATTATCAATATGTTAAAACATCTTTAAGATAATATTTCTGTATATGAAAAAGCCGATCATTATACCCTGCTTTATTTTAATTTTCTTACTTTTTCAGGTTCCCTTTTTCTACGTGTTCCCGGATGATATGATCTGTCACCTCATACAATTTCTCAGATCCCAGCGCGGTCTTTCTCTGTCTGCCATAGACCTGCTCGGCACTTACCCCGTGTTCTCTCCAGTCACCGCCGCCATTGCTGTTATTTAAAAGAAGCGGCTGCAAATTATCCATGGCATGTGCAAACTTGGATTCCGCCGTTGAAAAATCCTCAAATTCATCAAAGAGCGCGATCAGTTCTTCCTTTTGATCCTCCGGTAAAAGAGAAAAGATCCGCTCCTTGGCTGCATCTTCCCGCGCCTTTTGTGTCTTTAATCCTTCTGCATCATATGCGTAAGTATCACCTGCATCAATCTCCACAATATCATGGATCAGGCACATGAGCATGACCTTGGCAATATCCACAGGCTCATTGGAATAATCGCGCAAGAGGTATGCCATGATCGCCATATGCCATGCATGCTCCGAATCGTTCTCCCTCCTGCCGTGCCCGGACAGATGCGTTTGCCGCAGGATATTTTTCTCTTTATCAATCTCCAAAATAAAATCCAGTTGCTTTTTTAATCTCTCGTCCATAGTGTCTCCTTTATACATAGGTAATTCTATCAGAATCTTTATGCCAGATCATCGTTCTATCAATTTTGTCCTCACTATTTTTCCAAAAACTCTTTGATCTGCCCATAAATAATATCCATCAGGCGCACACGTGCTTCCACGGATGCCCATGCGATATGCGGTGTGATGAGGAGTTTTGTGCTGTCTTTGATATGGCGCAGCGGATTGTCCTCACTCATCGGCTCTGTATCAAGCACGTCAATCCCTGCCGCCGCGATAATTCCGCGATCCAGTGCATCTGCCAGATCTTTTTCCACGATGATCGGTCCGCGTCCCACATTGATCAGAATAGCACTCTCTTTCATCTGGGAAAGTTTCTTTTCTCCGATCAAATGCAGGGTGTCATCCGTCAAAGGTGCATGAATGGAGACAATATCGGATGTCTTCAATAAAGTCTGTAAGTCTACTTCCTGATATTGACTATCGTGGTTTCGTCCGGAAGTAGAGAAATACTGCACCTTACAGCCAAAAACGCTTGCAATCTCAGCCACACGTTTTCCGATCGCGCCAAGTCCAATAATCCCCCAGGTCTTTCCTGCCAACTGGTGAAATGTCTTGGAAAAATGCGTAAACATCTTATCGTTTACATATTTTTCCTCTTTTACATAAGCATCATAATATGCCAAATTCTCATATAGGTAGAATAGCAGGGCAAAAGTGTGCTGTGCCACGGTCTCGGTCGAATAGCCTGCCACATTGCGCCATACGATCTTTCTCTTTTCCAGATATTCCTTATCCAGATTGTTGGTTCCGGTTGCAGTCACACAGATCAGTTTCAGATTTTTGGCTCCCGCCAGCGTTTCCTCATTCATGTTACATTTATTTGTGATAATGATGTCTGCATCCTCTATACGCGCCGGAATTTCCTGACTTGTAGAAAAATCATATTCCACGAGATCGCCAAATGCATGGAACTTTGTAAGGTCAATATCCTCTCCTATGGTTTTTCGATCCAAAAATACTATCTTCATTTGTGCCTCCTAAACCTATCTTTCTATCATTGCTTTTCTACTGGCATTTTACCATAAAATCAGGCCTTCATTTTATCCATTTTTCATAAATCTATATATTCTATCTTCTTAAAAATACAAGAAAACACCCCGCACAAGATTTTCTCATGCGGAGTGTCTTCTCTCATAATTGGGGTAACGATCCTGTTGATCGCCTGTATTTAGGAAAGGAATTTGATATAAGCGTGTTATTTCTTAATCTTATTCAGCATAGCATTGATACCCAGTACCTGCTCCTTTGGAACGGCACCAAATCCAAGCATTCTCTTGACGGTGAAGCCCATCATCATCTTCTGTGCTGCTGCCGGATCGATCTGGCTTGCTAATTCTTTCATACCCTTCTGTGGATCATCATCGGATGGATTCTGGTTTCCTGCCTGCATCTTCGCCATCAGACCGCCCATCAACTTCTGTCCTTCCGGATTTGCCATGATGTCTCCCATGGTATCGTTGATAGAGAAATATCCTTCCGGTGCAGTGATCTCAAACCAGTTGATGACATCACCGGTCACCGGCATACGATAGTCCGGATTTGGCTCATCTACTTTCTTGATGGTTGCGTTGTCCTCGCAGTCTCCTGCTTTTGCGACCAACTTTGTCTCGCCAACATTCTTTACTTCAAAGGTAAAGAAGTGATCTTCTGCTGTCTGCTTGCCGACAGATTCTCCGTTTGCAAAAAGTTCTACCTCTGGAAGATTAGAATAAACCTTAACGGTCGTAACATCTTCATCACGTTCTACATAGTTCTTGCTGCAAAGATGAACAAACGGTTCGTCGGATAACCATGCCTTGTAAGCATAGAAGGAATCCTTTTTGTACTTACGGTCAAAGGTAACCAGACCCTTGTTGTTCATACCCTTGCATCCGCCCTCGTCTCTGGCATCTGCTGCAAAGTCAAACATATTCCAAACATGTGTAGCCCATACAAAGTCTCTGGTATAGAGCTGCTTGATGAGTTCTTCATGATAATGTGCCTGATATTCTTCTGAATAATCGCCCTGCTCCGGGTGAGAAGAATGCCACTTGTAGGCTTCTGCGCCGTACTCACTCATACCGATCGGGATATTTGGATACATCTCATGGAAGGAATCCATAAATGGTCCGTTCTCCTCGATCTTTCCGCCGTACCATCCCAGATACTGGTTATAAGATACCAGATCAGGGATCTCTATATACTGGCTCTCTGAAATATCACACATGGAGATAACCGCCATAGTGGTAAGTCTTGTCTTATCCATTTCATGAACCATATCATTTAAGATATGATGGTTCTCTAAAAGGTCAGGATCCTTTGCACCCTTCATGGTGATCTCATTGGAAAGTCCCCAGAAGAAAATAGACGCATGGTTGTAATTCTGTACGACCAGTTCCTTCATCTGTGAAATGGTATTTTCACGTCCATTTGGCATATGCACAGAAATATATGGGATCTCAGCCCAGAGTACAAATCCTAACTCATCACACATATCGTAGAAGTGCTGGTCATGCTGGTAATGTGCCAGACGAATGGTGGTTGCGCCAAGTTCATAAATGATCTTAGCATCTTCTTCATGCATCTCAGGTGTAAGGGCATTACCGATATGCGGTCTGTCCTGATGACGGGATACACCACGAAGTGGATAATGCTCGCCATTTAAGAAAAATCCCTTTTCCGGGTCAACCTTAAAGGTACGGCAGCCGAAACGTGTGCTTCTCTCATCAACGACCTGACCATCCTTCTTCAACTCCACATGCATGGTGTAAAGATGCGGATCCTTGCGTCCGTTCCAAAGATGCACATTTGTGATGGTCTGCTCTACCTCTGTCTTGTCTGCTGATACAGTCACGGTATCAACTACCGTGTCTCCATCTGTAATGGTAAATACCAGTTCTTCTGTACTTCCTGCGTTTGTCAGATATACCTCTGTTGTGATCTTGGCATCATCTCCTGTCACTTCCGGTGTTACCTTAATGGCAGGACTTCCGTAATAGTCCAGATCAAAGCGTGTCTCATCGACTAAAATCAGAGATACCTTACGATAGAGTCCGCCGTAGAAGGTAAAGTCTGCATTCTGCGGATATACATAATCATTTGGTGCATTGTCAACAGCAACCACGATCTCGTTTTCATCCTTTAAATATGGTGTGATGTTGGCTCTCCAGGTAGAATATCCGCCATCATGCTTTGCAACAGACTCGCCATTTACGAATAACTCTGCGGATGAGTTTGCTGCTTCAAACTCAATATAAACTTCCTTGCCCTCAGCAACCTCTGCCTTAGAAAGGTTCTTTGCATAGTAGCAGGTTCCACGATAATAATCGCTTCCACCGTCCTGTCCGTCCTCGCCATTCCAGGTATGTGGCAGATCCAATGTCTCCCAGTTTCCTGCGGAAGTTGTCTTATCAGATACTGTGACAGCATCTTTTGTGAACTTCCAGTTTTCATTCCAAGTAAATTTCTTGCTCATACTCGCTCTCCTTTTTGTAGTTTCTTTCTATATTTGAATGTGTAATGCTGACATTCTTCTTTGCTAACTACATCATAGAGCATTTTGAAGAAATCCCTATTCAAAAATTTGCTTTTTCATTCAAAATTTCTTGTTCTTTTGCGATTTTTTATTATTTACCAAACCGAGACGAGATACGCTCTGCAAATCTCGCTCTGATTAGCAGTCGTCATAACACAAAAACGGTAACACCCACACTGTGTAAATGCTACCGTCTTTTTTCTGTCTTATTTCCTTATATGCTACTTGCGCTTTAAGATCATCTTGACACCACGGATCTCGGATACGACCGCCTGCTCATCTACAGCATATATTTGCTCGTCATCCTCAGCACGTGCTGTCCACTCCATACCGTTATAAAGGACTTTTCCGCTTTCCTTGCGATTGTCGACTTCCTCGATGACACGCACTTCCTTGCCGATGCACTCCTCGTAGTTGGTCGCAACCTTTCGACTCTCCAGATATTTTTTTGCCCATGGTCTTGTAAAATACAAGAGGATAAAAGTCACAACAAAAAATACCGCGATCTGCAAGCCCGGATGTCCTCCCAAGAGGCAGACAATCAATGCTGCCAGCGCTCCCCCGGAGATCCAGATAGAAGTCAATCCTACGGTTATGATTTCTATTACAGCCGTGATAACAATGACCGCCAGCCATAAATACATCCAATCACTTAATACTAAATTCATCCAAAATTCCATCTGTATCCTCCATTCCAGAAAATATTCCCCCATATACTCGATAAACTACAGTATACGCAAACGTCTTACGATATCCTCCACCTGGCGAATGGCATCTTCCACCTGATTTTTGGTTTCATTGATGCGATCCTGTACCAGCCAGTCTGCAATCAGTCCATCGAAAAAGAAATCTGCGAATGTGAGGAAATCTCCCACATTCAAATTAAGGTTGTGCGTCATATTTACATCCTGCAACTCCCTGCTAAAACTTTGCAGATCTAACTTAGCCTGCTCCATATAACGCTGGGCATTCCCCATCTTTGAGTGTTTCACAAGCCCACTGATCATCCCTCCACCAAAAAGATCAACCAGACCCCAATTTCCGGCAGAGCGAAGTTCCTCCCTTGCCGCGCGAAGTGATGTTAATGCGCGTTCGCCCGCAGCAATAGCCTCATTACGTTCCTTTTCAAAATCGTATGCCATGGTTTTCTCCTTATATAATATCTTATGCCATAAACATCTTTGTTTGCGTCTTATTATACATGATGGAACGACTTTTGTCATCGAAAGTCGCTCGAATTCGACAAATAAACGCTATAACAGAAACAGGTGCCAGCCTCAGCCGACACCTGTCATGCGCAGTTTTACTTATCTATAAATATTAGTCACCAAATACAGCACGATAATCTGCCTGGAACTTCTCAATTCCGGCATCTGTCAAAGGATGCTTTGTCATCTGCTCGATTACCTTGTAAGGTACGGTTGCGATATCTGCTCCTGCAAGTGCACAATCCGTAACATGAATTGGATTACGAATAGATGCTGCAATGATCTCTGTATCATATCCATAATTATCAAAAATTGTCACGATGTCTTCAATCAGACCAATACCCGGCTGACTGATATCGTCAAGTCTTCCCAAGAATGGAGATACATAGGTAGCCCCTGCTTCTGCTGCCAGAAGTGCCTGATTTGCAGTGAAGATTAAAGTAACATTTGTCTTGATGCCTTCTGCGGAAAGAACTTTTACTGCCTTCAGTCCTTCTACGGTCATAGGAATCTTAACAACCATGTTTGGATGGATGGCTGCGATCTCTCTACCTTCTTTGATCATTCCCTCTGCATCTACGGTTGTAGCCTTTACCTCACCACTGATCGGTCCATCAACGATAGATGTGATCTCTTTGATGACTTCATTAAAATCTCTGCCCTCTTTTGCGATCAGGGATGGATTGGTCGTCACTCCACAAATCACACCCATATCGTTGGCTTTTCTGATGTCATCTACATTCGCTGTATCAATAAAAAACTTCATCCTGCATTCCTCCTAAATTGTAGTTTTCTCTCAACGTCCTCATTGTACGAGTTCAAAAGAAAAAGTACAATCCAGTTTCCTGATGATGATAAAAAAATGAACTAACTTCCTCAAAAAATCCACTCGATAAATAATGTCCTAGACAATAATGTCTGTTGTTGTAAATGCTATGACCTTGCGCAAGCCCTCTAAGGACACCTCCACCTGATAGCCGATTTTGCCTCCGCTAAAGATGATCGTATCAAAATCCTCTGCACTTTGATGAATGACTGTCTGAAAGAATTTCTTCATACCGATCGGTGAGCAGCCACCATGGATATAGCCGGTAAGTCCTAATAATTCTTTGGACTTTACATGGCAATCGACTTTTCTCCTACCGCATTTGCTGCTTTTTTCAGATCCAGTTCTTCTGCCACCGGCACAACAAAAACATAGTGCTCGCCGCTTTTCCCCACAGTCACCAGCGTTTTAAAGACTTTATCCACATTCTGCCCCAAAACCTCTGCCACTTCTACACCACTGATGGCATCTGTATTTGCATATGAATAATGTTTATATTCTACCTTTGCCTGCTCTAAAAGACGCATAACATTTGTCTTTTCTTCTTTTGCTTTCTTTGCCATTTTTACACCTGATTTCTTATTTTGATATTACAAGGCTATGATACCGCCAATGATCAAGATCGGCAAGGCTATATAGATCAGCCCTCCCAGGAAAAGTCCAATGACTACGATCGGCAAAAATATAATATAGAAACCAATCTTTAAAAATCCCCATGTCATCTTGACCGCCAGCGCGATCACTTTCCACATAAACCAGATAAATGCAATAATAAATAATGCTGTCAGCATAAAATCACCTCTTTCATATTTTCCATATCATATAGCATTTACTATAGAAAGTAAACGCTTGTCATGACTTCTTAATAATTCTTTAATATTTCTATCTTTTACCACAATAAAAAATCACCTGCCGATGCAGATGATAAAACGGATATAAAAAGTGCCCAGTTCCGGAATCGAACCAGAGACACGAGGATTTTCAGTCCTCTGCTCTACCAACTGAGCTAACTGGGCACAAAATTGCGGGAATAGGATTTGAACCTATGACCTCCGGTTATGAGCCCGGCGAGCTTCCAGACTGCTCCATCCCGCGATATTTAATTAGATGAGCAATGCTCAATGGGTGGTGGTGGATTCGAACCACCGAAGCAAGATGCAGCAGATTTACAGTCTGTCCCCTTTGGCCACTCGGGAAACCACCCATATTAAGTTATAATAACTTAACAAGCCGATGATCGGACTCGAACCGATAACCTGCTGATTACAAATCAGCTGCTCTGCCAATTGAGCCACATCGGCGTATGAAAAATGGGACCTATAGGGCTCGAACCTATGACCCTCTGCTTGTAAGGCAGATGCTCTCCCAGCTGAGCTAAGATCCCAAATCAATAAACGACCCAAGCGGGACTCGAACCCGCGACCTCCGCCGTGACAGGGCGGCGCTCTAACCAACTGAGCCATTGGGCCTGATTAACACCTTCAAAATTTCATACAGATTCTTCGAATCAAACCTTCTTGGTTAAGCCTTCGATCTATTAGTAACAGTCAGCTACATGTATTACTACACTTCCACCTCTGTCCTATCTACCTTGTAGTCTTCAAGGGATCTTATCTCCTTATAGGA